>NZ_LT907844.1:2412500-2712500 GCF_900215505.1 Cohaesibacter sp. ES.047 | reverse complement strand
GGTTGGCCACGCGGTCGGCCATGCAACGCATGAAGCCGAGCATGCCGTCAGCCATGCTGCCCACAAGGTCGGCCATGCGATCAAGCATGTCTTCCACGGCTGGTAAGCGTCGCGACTATCGATCAATTACATCAGGAGTTCCATCATGTCCGAGAACAATACCATTCAAGAAGTCAAAGATGCGATCACAGGCATGGCGGCAGGCGCCGCCGCCCTGTCAGGCTGGTCGGCGGGTCAAGCCGCTCTGATCGGTGTCAAGGCAGAGGTATCCGCCTCCGCTCGCATCGCCCAAGGCCAGGAGATGCCGAGCGCATTGGATGCCGCTGTCCCTGAAGCAGAGATGCTGATGCTCATGGATGTTTTCTGCAAAGCACTGGATGAAACCAACGATGCCATGGCCGCATTTGACCGGGTTGTTGCCATCAAGATGAAAGCGACCGAAGGGGTTGCTGGCGCTGATGAAACCAAGAAAGTCGCCGAAGCGGAATATCGCGACGCTCTCAAGTCTGGCCTCGCGCCACAGGCAGCCATGCTCAGTGCCTTTCTGACAGCAGGGGCCATGCTCCGCACGATTGCAGCAGGCAGCCACTGATACCGCCTCGCAAAAACGGATAAAGCAGGGGCCGATCTTCGGCCCCTGTTTCGTTCAAGACCTATCGCGTCCCTATACGGCCAGGGGACAGGATACCGGCTGGGTCCAGCGCGTCCTTCAATCTGCTGCTGACAGCACTCCACGCCTCATCTGCATCTGACAGATTGGCAGCATCGAGCAAGCCCAACCGGTAGGGTGAGAATCCTTCATCAGCAAGGCATTTGGAAATCTGCTCATAGGACTCCATCGCTTCTTCATCAGCACCGGCTTCATCCCGATCCCACGCCAGAGAAACAAAGCAATGAAGCGCGCGTGACGAAATGGCCTGCATGCCGAGCGCGGCAAAGATTTTCTCGCTCTGGCTGGCATCGGACAGGATTTGATCGAGCCGCGCAATGGCCTCAGCTTCGAAGGGGATGACCGGACAACGCCAGACAAAGCCGCAATGATCAAGATCGAGATTACCGGGACGCTCAGGTCTCTTCTTCTTGCCCCAATAGCCGCTCATGACATTGTTGCCATCGGAAAAACCCGTCATGATCGTTTCCTGACGTTTTCCGGTTTCGTCGCGATCACTTTGCACATGCACGTCGCTGGAGACGCCGGACAATTCGGACCAGACCACTTTTTCCGTCCATTTCATCAGGTCCGGATGCGGCGCAAAGACCAGAACAGATGCCCCCCATTGTTTGGGGCCGGACAACAGCGCATCGGCATCTTCAGCAAACCGGCCAACCAGCGACGATGCCCGTTTGGAACTGTCCCATAAAACAAGCGACTGGGGTGCGATCATCCCCGACGTAATCAATCGGCGCAGCACCGGCACAGCGGTCTGCAATGCCTCGTTGGGACCGATCTCGGCCATCATGGCGGCCGCATACGGCAAAGTGGGCTGCAGCTCCATCGTGGCAGACAGGACAATGCCAAAGTTGGACTGACTGAAAAGGCCTTCGATCAAAGGTCCGGCAGGGCGTGCATGGATTTCAGCGGTACGTTGCGATCCGGTCCGGGAGTGTCCTGTGCGCAGTCTTTCGCCAGTCGTCAGAGCAACATCAAAATCCCACATCAAGCCAAATCGGTCACCATAGGCACCGATGCCCTCCCCCCGTTCAAGCGCATTGGCCAAAACGCTGGCATCAACAGGCCCACCAAATGCGGGCAGATGATAGGCAAGTCCTTCTTGCTTGAGCCTTTGCTGCAAGGCGGTAAAGGTGACCCCGGGCTCAACCCGCACCGTTCCGTTGCTCATATCAAGTTCGAGAATCCGATCAAGAGCAGACAGATCCAGCACCAGCCCATCGCAAGTTGGCAACCGCGATCCAAGCCCCCAATTGCGCCCTCTGGCGATCGGGTGGACCGGTAATTGCGCATCGGCGGCAAGCTTCAGAAGTGTGGGCACACTATCCGCATTCTCTGGATGCAGCACCGCCAGAGGTTTTGCCGTCCATGGGAAAGTTCCCCGGAGCCATTCCTCGCCAATGGCATCACCGGTCTCAATCGCCAAAGCAGGCAACTGGTCATGCGTAGCGACCAGGAAGCCTTCAAGGCGAGATTGCAGGTCGGATGAGGTAGGCGCTGAAGACTTCATTCCCGGGACCTTCTGCTTGCACGAAAGAAAATTACGCTATCAGAAGCCTGTTCAGGCGACCACAGACAGCATGCAAGCAAGTGTTGAAAAGGCGCCTTGAGCCCTCAGCATGCGGTTCTTCTTTGCGTGAGCGCAGCAAAAGTCCGCGAAAGTCCCCTCACCCGGCAGGCTGTTGATCGCCGGCTTGTTCATCCGCAAAGGAAATCAGAACTTTCAACGTCTGCGATCGATCTCCAGCAAGATCAAACGCGTCCTTGGCACTCGAGAGAGGGAAGACGTGCGTGATAACAGGAGAAAGATCCAGCACGCCGTTATCGATCAGCTCAACTGCCTCAGCAAATTCCTTATAGAAGCGATGCGTCCCGATAAAGTTGATTTCCTTGCCGACCAATGTGTTGATGGGGATCGGCCTGTCGCCGCTGACGCCCACCTGCACGATTGTTCCAAGAGGCCTGACGGTTTCGATCGCAGACCGTATCGCCGAGGGCGCCGCCGAGCATTCGAAGGCAACATCAAACGTCCCCTTGTCATTGGCATAGTGGGCAAGGCGCTCAGGATTGCTGCCGATATTGATAACCTCCGTTGCTCCGATCTTGGTCGCGACATCGAGAGCATGATCCTCAAGATCCGTTACCACCAGCTCAGCAGGCTCTGCGGCGCTGGCAACAAGAGCACAGAGAAGGCCGATTGGACCGGCACCGGTCACCAGAACTTTCTTGCCCTTCAGATCTCCAGCCCGACTGATCGCATGCAGGCAGACTGCCAAGGGTTCGCTACAAGCAGCGAAGCGGGTGTCCTTGTTCTTCGAAAAACGATGACATTGTTTTTCCGGGACGACCAGTTGTTGCCGGAAAAGCCCCTGACAATGGGGGAAGCGCAATGCCGAGCCCATGAACTCCATGTTGAGGCAATGGGAATATTTGCCTTCCTTACAGAATTTGCATTGGCCGCAAGGCTGGCTTGGGTTGATGGAGACAACATCGCCTTTCGAAAGCGTCGAACAGCCCTCACCGACCGCCATCACGGTGCCTGCGGCTTCGTGACCCAGAATGATCGGTTCGCGCACCCGGATCGCGCCAAAGCCACCATCCTTATAATAATGCAGGTCGGAGCCACAGATCCCGCCGTGACCGAGTGCGATCAAGACTTCGCCGGCTTTGGGTTGTTCCACATCGACTGTGTCGATGCGAATTTCTTCAGTGCTTAGAAGGCGACAAACTTTGGCTTGGATGGACATTGCTTAATTCTCCAGCAAAGATGGCAGCCAGGTGGCAATTCCGGGGATATAGGATACTGCCAAGAGGACCATGATATTCGTTACAAGGAATGGAATGATGGCGCGGACCACTTGTCCGAGCGGCAGTTTTGCGATGTTGGAACAGACAAACAGGCAAACGCCAATCGGGGGTGTGGTCAGTCCGATCATAAGGTTGAGCACTGCGAAGGTCGCAAAGTGCAAGGGCTCGATCCCGACAGCCTGAGCCAGTGACAGCAAGGGCACAAACAGGATAATGAGCGCAGCGATCGTCTCCATGAACATGCCGATGAAGAGCAGCAGAATGTTGATGAAAAGGATGATCAGATATTTGTTGTCGGTCAGGGACAGCACCGCATTGGCAAGCGCCTGCGGAATGCGCTCTGACACAAGAATCCAGCCAAACACGTTTGCAAAGCCAACCAGCACCAGAATGGCGGCGGACGATACAGCGCTATCGACCAGAATTTTGGGCAATGCACTCAGTGGCAATTCTCGATACACCAGCAGGCCAACGACAGCGGCATAGACACTGGCAATGATCGCCGTTTCTGTGGGTGTGGCCAATCCACTGAGCAGGCCATAGATAATCAGGCCCGTCATGGCCAATGCCCAGATTGCGTTCCCGAAGGACCGACCGACCTCCCTAAAGCCCTGCCATTCCTGTTTGGGGAACCCTTTCCTCACCGAGATGAGATAGGCGGTTACCATCATGGCGCATCCCATGAGAATGCCCGGAATGGCCCCGGCCAGAAACATCTTGCCCACGGATATACCGGAGAGCGATCCGACGATGATCATCGGAACGGACGGGGGAATGATTGGACCGACCGTCGAAGAAGCGGCCGTCACCGCAGCAGAGAAATCGGCCGGGTAGCCGGACTTCTTCATGCCGGGAATAAGAACACTCCCGATGCTGGCGGCGTCGGCAACAGCGGTGCCCGTGATGCCTCCAAACAGCATAGATGCTGCAATGTTGGTCAGGCCCAGACCGCCTCTGACCCAGCCGACCAGAGCGTTGGCAAACCGGATCACGCGTTCGGTAATGCCGCCGCGGTTCATCAGATTGCCGGCCAGAATAAAGCCCGGAATGCTGAGCAGCACAAAGACATCCATGCCAGCATACATTTTCTGCGGCATCACGACGATGGGAATTCCGGATGCGAGGAGATACGCCAGAGATGAAAGCCCAAGTGTCGCCGCAACGGGGATACCAATCACCAGCCCGAAGACGAATGTCCCGAAAAGAATGGCTACGTCCATTTGTCAGTCTCCTCTGACGCTTGCTTCTCATGGGATCGACGGTAAAGCGTCAGGAGACCCAAAAGAGAATAAAGAACAAGACCGGCAAGCAGGATCACGACGCTGGCATGTGCAATGTCCATGCGCAGCCCAAGAGCGGGCGAGGTTTGCATGCTGCCGATTGAAGCGAAACGGAGGGCCGGTTGAAACAGGATCGCACCAAGAGCGATCACAAACAGGTAGGAGACGATCTGCAGTCTCCGGGGCCATGGCGCTGGCAAACTCTCACAGACGAGATCGACATTGACCAGTTCCTTGCTGTGCAGGGACAAACCGCCCCCAAAAGCCACCATGAAAAGCAAGGCAAAGCGTGTCAGTTCTTCGGTCCAGACAGGCGAAGTTCCGATGGCTCTACCGATAACCTGTATCAGAACAGTGCTTATCAAGGCAAAAAAGGCCAGGCCGACGCCAATCTGGGTCACGCGGATAACCAGACGTTCAATCCACTTCATCTCTATCCTCCCGAAAAACCGCGGCGGATGATCCGCCGCGGGTCATGCTTCCAAACCGAAGAGCTAGTGCTCGAACAGTTTTTCGACGATTGGTTTGATTTCGTCATTCACATTGGCCAGAACCGCGTCTTTTGCCTTGGCAGCAAAGGCATCACCATCGACTTCGGTGAAGGTCATGCCATGTTCCTCAAGATACGCACGGTCATCAGCGATGCTCTTTTCGAACAGATCGCGTTCATAGGCTTGAGCAACCGCAGCAGCCTTCATGACGGCTTCCTGATCTTCTTCGGACAGCTTGTTCCACGTCAGTTCTGAAATTGTCAGATAGATCCAGGACCGCACATGCTGGGTCATGTTTACGTTGGACTGCACTTCGTTGAAGCTGGCAGAGCGGATCAGAGCCAGCGGGTTTTCCTGACCGTCAATGGTGCCATTCTGCAAAGATGTGAAGACCTCGGAGAAGGCCATGGGTGTCGGCTGAGCGCCAAGAGCTGCCCAAACATCAACGAAGAGCGGCACGTTTGGAACACGCATTTTCAGGCCATTCAACTCATCGGGACTGGTAATCGGACGGTTGGATGTCAGATTGCGCGGACCACGTGCGAAATAGGCAATCGGACGGATCTGAACCTTTTCGATAATCTGCGCCTTGATTTGATCTCCGATTTCGCCACTGGCGACTTCATCCATATGCTCGATCGACTTGTAAGCATAGGGAACGGCCAAAAGTGCGGCTTTTGGAGCCCAGTTTTGCAGGCTTTCACCGGTGATGGTCATGTCAACGGTGCCCAACTGCATGCCGTTGATCAGGTCGATCTCTTTGCCCAACGATTCATTGGGGAAGATTTCGGTCTCGATGCGACCATCCGTCAGTTTTGCAAGTTCCTCTCCAAACTTGACGGAAGCCATATGCCAAGAGTTTTGTTCATTGGCAACGTGGCCGAGTTTCAACGTGACATCTGCAGCCATGGCAGCGCCCGATATAAAGGTTGCAGCGACACTGATAGCCAGCGTTTTTGCGAGTTTAGACGGCATCTTCATCATTTTCCTCCATGTGTGATGAGCCGATATTGAGGCCGGACAAAGCCGGACCCTCGAATAGATCTGGGTGCGCTTGGAATATTTCGGGCAACACCTGCAGAAGTTCGCGCATGTGTGTGCGAATGGCGACGACAGCATCAAGGCTGTCTCCCTGCTCAATCGCATCAACCACAGCGGTATGCTGTTGAATGAGTTTTTCGATGGGATATTGCTGAAGCCGCAAGATCCGGACACGGTCCATTTGGGTTTTCAGATCGTCGATAAACCGCCACGTCTGACGCTTGCCCGCAGCTTCAGCCAGCGTGCGATGGAACTGCTCGTCGCATAGAATGAACTCGAACGGCGATCCCGTTGCGTTTTCCTGCAAGACCAGCAAGTGCCGGAGCTCTTTAACCAGACTGGTGTCTCTTTCTCGCGCAAGGAGCTGGACGATATCTGCCTCGATAGCCTCTCTTACGAAGCGTGCTTCCATCACTTCTTCATAGGAGATCTTTCGAACAAACGTGCCGCGTTGCGGGCGGATTTCCACCAAGCCAACATCCGACAATTTGATAAAGGCCTCCCGGACAGGTTGCCGCGAAATATTATAGATCTTGGCGATCGCTGGCTCGGAAATCGACGTGCCGGGCTTGATGTCGTTGTAGACAATCCGCTGTCTCAAAATCCGAAAGATTTGCGGGCCAATTGCCAAGCTCTGGTCAATTTCCCAATCGTTCGAAACGGATGAATTCATGTCCATCTTATCCTCCCCTACACAAAAGAGCTAACATGCATCTTGCATTCTTGTCAACTTCCATACAAGAATGCAAGAAGATTTAATTTCTGGAGGATGACATGAAACAGACATGGCGATGGTTTGGTCCGGTTGATCGGGTATCGATTGACGATATGCTTCAGGCCGGAGTTGAGGGTGTGGTGAGTGCGCTCCACCATATTCCGGTCGGCGAGGTCTGGAGCAATGAGGAAATAGCGCTCAGACACAAGCTGATTGCCCACAAGGCAAATGGCGATCCGTCCGGGTTGAAATGGGATGTGGTTGAGAGCTTGCCGATTTCAGAAGACATCAAACAGCAAAAGGGAGACTGGCGCCTCCATATCGAAAACTACAAGCAGAGCCTTCGGAATCTTGCCGCGTCTGGCATTGAAGTTCTCTGTTACAACTTTATGCCGGTGCTGGACTGGACACGAACAGACCTCTTTCATCGCTTGCCGACCGGGGCGACGTGCATGCGTTTCGATTTCATCGATTTTGCTGTCTTCGACTTGTTCATCCTCAAGCGAGAGGGTGCGGATCGTGATTTTCCCGAAGACATAATCGAGGAAGCCAAAAAGCGGTTTTCACAACTCGATGACAAGGGCTGCAAGAAATTGTCGGAAGCGATCATCTATGGATTGCCCGGCGATGCGGAGGCTCCCTCGATGGAGGCCGTGCGATCCAATCTGGCGCAATATGACAAGATTTCCAAGCAGCAGCTGCGATCCAACTTTATCGCATTTCTGGAAGAGGTGGCGCCGGTGGCCCAGACACTCGGGATGCGACTGTGCTGCCATCCAGATGATCCGCCGTTCGGATTGCTTGGCCTGCCGCGCATCATGTCGACCGAAGCCGACTATAAGTATCTTATGGAAGCGGTGGATATTCCGGCCAACGGAATCACATTGTGCTCCGGTTCGCTCGGCTCCCGGCCTGACAATGATTTGCCAGGCATGATGGAACGTTTGGGCGATCGCGTCCATTTTCTCCACCTCAGAAACGTCACATTGGAAAGCAATGCCATCAAGGGGTCATTCTATGAGAGCGAGCATCTTTCGGGTCACGTTGACATGATCGCGCTAATGGATGCCGCACTCAAGGAAGAGGCGAGACGGCGGGCCATCGGACGGAAAGATCACAGCATTCCATTCCGGCCGGATCATGGGCTCGATATTCTGGATGATCAGTCCCGAGAAGCCCAACCGGGCTATCCGGCCATTGGTCGCCTCAAAGGGCTGGCCGAACTGCGCGGTGTCATGACCGCTTTGACAAGACCAGAAAGCGTGTCATTCAGTCGGGTTTGAAAAAATCCAAACCAAAGAAGACCAGTCCCACATAAAAAATCACCCTCACGAAGCATGCGTTCGCGAGGGTGAGCGGGGACTGTTTTTGTAAAGACGTCCGAAAGATCAGATCAGTCTGTATTGTTCTGCCTTGTTGCGGAGGAAAGACAGACCCTTGGTCATGACTTCATCATGACTGTTGGCCACAGGCCGCCAGACCGAAAGGCCATAGGCTATCTCTGGAGGCATATTTATGAAGCTTTCCATGGCCAGACCACCCTTGAAGTCAATTGCCTTCAAGGTCGCATAGATCTCGTCCCAACCACAGGTACCCTCACCGGGCGTCCCGCGATCGCTCTCACTCAAGTGGATGTATTTGAGATGTTCGCGCGCATCGAGAATGCCGTTGCCAAAGCCCTTTTCCTCGATATTCATGTGATAGGTATCGAGATGGACAAACACATTCTCGGCTCCAACCCGCTCAACCAGATCCGTCGCCTGACGGGCCGTGTTGATGAGATGGTTTTCATAGCGGTTGACCGCCTCAATGCCGAGCTCCAGACCGAGCTTTTTGGCATGCGCCGCGGCTGCAACCATCACCCGGGCAACATTGTCATATTCCCCTTGAGTGGGTGGCACGCCAGTGCGCTCGCCGATGCCGCCATAGATGACGCCAGACAATGCTTCGCCGCCAAGCGCCTTGGTCTTGTCCAAAGCCACCTTGAGATAGTCGATGGCTTTCTCAGGATGGGCCGAAGCCCAGCATTCTTCTGGCAACCCCAGTGAGCACACAGCCCGCAGTTCGTTTGCCTCGATCAGAGCCTTTGTATGCTCCGTATCGACATCATGAGGGCGCAACAACGGGATTTCAATGAAATCGACGTTGTACTTTCGAGCACCGGCCACGGCGCGTTCCGCCCCTTCCCGGTCCCAGTTCATGGTCCACATACTTGTGTGTACACCAAAGCCTTCCATGATCAATCCTTTCTGAAGTACGTTATGATCATCTTCACCTGATCGGACCGCAGCATCATGACGCCGATCAGAAACAGTCCCCAGACCGCGGTAGCCAGATGCTGGTTGGCTCCGATCAGGTTCAATCCCGAAGACAGGATCTGGAGGATGACGAGCGAGAGAATGACTGGCACCACACGACCATGACCGCCGAAGGGATCAATGCCCCCAAGGAAACAGGCCAGAACCGTGACCAGCAGCAACGCTTCCCCATGACCGACACGCACCGAATTGAAGCGTGCCGCCATGAGAATCCCGGCGACCGCACACAACAGGCCCGACAGGCTGTAGAGCAGCACCAGAGACCGCTTGGTGTGCAGACCGGCATATTCCGCCGCCTGAATGTTGGAGCCGGTCATGTAGACCGAAAAGCCATGTTGTGTCCGTCTGAGCAGGATGTGCCAGACAACGGCGATCACGACGAACAGCACGAGCGGCATCGGAATGCCAAACAGATAGCCGTGCCCAATGACGCGCATATAGTCCGGAAAACCGGAGATATCGCCCCCGCGGGTAAGGAACTCGCCAAGACCACGCAGGAAGACCATCATGGCCAGCGACACCAGAATGGGATGAGCCCCGACATAGGCAACAATCGCCCCGATGATCGCTCCGGCCAGCATACCGACGGCAACCGCGGCAATACAGCCGATGATGAAAGCCTCGATACCCGCATCCGGTCCACCGAACTGAATCAGCACCCATGCGAGGGTCAAGCCGGAGATATTGGCCGTGTAGATGACAGCTAGGTTAAGGCCGCCCGAGATGACAGGTGCCACCATGGCAAGGGTCAACAATCCCAGAAGTGGCATCTGGAAGCCCATGGATTCCAGATTGGCTGGCATCAGAAACTTGGGCGAAGCAATGCTGAAACCTCCCCCGATGAGAACCAATAGAACGAGCAGACTGGCCGCGTCCGATCCCATGGCAGGCAGATAGCGTTTAAGCCCTGTATTCATGATCTGCTCTCCTGTCTTTTCCGAAACAGGTCGGAAAAATTCATATTCGAGGTTGAAATCGCAATCACGATTGCGCCACCGATGATCATCTGGAAAGCGAAGGGCGAAACGCCCAGCAGATTGAGGCCGTTCTGCGTCACAGCAACGAACATCACACCCAGCACACAGCCCAGAATGGATCCCTTGCCACCACCCAAACGCGCACCGCCAAGCACCACGGCAGCCAGCACATCAAGTTCGCGGCCATACAGGGCGTTTGGCACAACCTCCTGCACGATGTTGACCTGCATCAGTCCTGCAATGCCGGCCATCAGGCCCATCCAGCCAAAAGCGATGGCCTGCATGGCTGCCATATTGACCCCGGCCCGACGCGCCCCTTCGGGATTGTCCCCAAAGGCATAGAGTTGGCGCCCCAGATTGGTCTTCTGCGTCAGCACCCACGTCGCAAAGACGCACGCAACCATCACCCCGACCGACAGGTTCAGCTCGGACCAGATGCCATTTGCTGCCTGTTGTTCAAAAATAAAAATGCGTTCGGTCCACCAGTCGGGCAGATTGTAGATGCTGCGTCCGCGCGTGAAGAACATCAAAAGCCCGAAGAAGGCGTTGTAGGTGGCAATCGTCACGACGATGGTGATGATGCGGAATGTGTGGATCAGGAACATGTTGACCAGACCCAGGCAGATACCGATGACACCGCACAGAGCAAAGCCAAGCACCCAGTTGCCGCCGCCCATCCCGATCAGGGCCTGAGCCGCTACATACTGGACCACCGATGTCGCGACGGCAAAGGAGATGTCGATGCCGCCCGCAATGAGAATGACCAACAAGCCGACGGCCCAGATCAGGTTGATTGAATTGTTGTTGAGCAGGGATGTCAGGTTGCTCAAGGTAAAGAAGGTGTCCGTGGTGATGGACAATCCAATGCAGATCAGAAGCAGCACAATCGCAATGCGCATCTCGATCTTCTTGTCTCGCATGTAACTACGCATAGATCCGCTCCTCTAGCTCGGTGACCGTCACCTCCTGGGGATCATATTCGGATATGATCTGGCCATCGGCCATATGCAGAATGCGGTCAGAGTGGAACATCACCTCGGTGACTTCGTCAGAGATCAAAAGGATGGCGAGCCCGTTGTCGGCCAGCTCCCGGACGATCCGAAATATGCCGGCACGTGCACCGACATCGACACCGACTGTCGGGCTATCAAGGATGAGCAGGCTTGGATCGGTCGCCAGCCATTTGGCCAGCACCACCTTTTGCTGATTGCCGCCAGAGAGCGAGGAGATCGGATCTTCCTGATCCCCGATCTTGACACCCAACTCCCGGATCCAGTGATCGACGAGCGCCCTTTTCTTGACCAAAGAGATCAACGGCACCTTCATGAGCAGCTTGCCCAGGACTGAGATGACCGTGTTGTCGGCAATCGACTGCTTTTGCAGCAGGCCAAGCGTCAGACGATCCTCGGACACATAGGCCAGCCCCCGGCGAATGGCCTCACGAATGGAAGAGGGACGATAGGATTCACCCTGCAGCATCATCCGTCCGGCCGTTGCATGCCGCATCCCTATCAAGGCATGGGCAAGTTCGGTCCGGCCCGATCCGATGAGCCCGGTCAGGCCAACCACCTCACCGGCGCGAATGCTCAGGGAAACATCCTTGAACTCGCCTTCCCGGCTGAGCCCTTCAACCTCCAGCACCGGCTTGCCAGCCGAGCGATCACGCGCCGAAACCTTGTTTTCAATGAGCTGACCGGTCATCAGTTCGCCAAGGCGCGCCTGCGTCATCCCTTCGGTCTTGTAAACACCAACCAGCTTGCCATCACGCAACACCGTGACACGCGAAGCGATCTCGAGCACCTCGGCCAACCGGTGACTGACGAACACCACGGCAACCCCGTCCGCCGAAAGCTTGCGCACGATGTCGAGCAGCTTGTCGGTTTCAGTTTTGGTCAGCGATGCGGTCGGTTCGTCCATGAAGATAAGGCGGGCATCATTCATAAGAGCACGGGCAATGGCGACGACCTGACGCTGTGCGATGGGCAGATCTTCCAGAGCCATGCTGAGATCCAGCTTCACGCCTAGCCGGGCAAGAACCGCAGCAGCCCGCTCGCGCATCGAGTTTTTTAGCAGCACTTTGGGCGCAAGACCGACCATATCGTCAAACGCGATATTTTCCTGCACTGACATGTGCGGGAACAGCGCCAGATCCTGCCATATGACGGAGACGCCCTTGGCACGGGCCTGCGTGGGGGAGAGTGAAGTAAGCTGCTCTTCGAACAACTCGATTTGATCCGCCTTCTCAGGCTGGTAGACGCCGGTGATCACCTTGATCAACGTGGACTTTCCGCACCCGTTTTCACCAGCGAGGCAATGCACCTCTCCGGCAAGAACTTCGAAATCCACATTATCGAGAGCTTGCAAACCGCCGAACGCCTTGGACACGCCTTTTAGGCGCAGCGCATAGCGCTCCGTTGTGGCATTAGACATTGGGATAGAACCTTTTAGTGAACCGACGTGCGAGCGCACTTGTTAGCCCGCACGTCAGCTGGGAGGAATTGATTACAGGCCCATTTTGGCCAGACCATCCACGGAGTCTTTGTTCAGCTCCAGCAAGTTGTCAGTGATGATGTCGTGTCCTTCCACATCGGGATGAACAACGCCGAGGCCGGGAATATCCATGCCATCTTTGATTTCTTCACCATTCACGAGCATCTTGCCCATAGTTACAAAGACTTCGCCTGCCTGAGCAGGATTCCACATAAAGCCGCCTGAGAGCACGCCACTATGGACCATTTTGCGACCCTGACCGGGCGAGAACGGACCAAGCACAACGATTTCACCGCTTTTGCGGCGTTCTTCAACAGCACGTGCTGCGCCGATCGGACCCTGACTACCGAAGGCAAGAATGCCTTTGAGGTCGGGATGTGCAGCAATCAGATCAAGCGCTGTCGAGCGGCTGTCATCGACGTTTTCAGCCACGCCATAGCGATCACCGACCAGTTCGATTTCGGGATGATTGGCCTTGAGCCAAGCGATGGCCGCATCCGCCCATGCATTGTGCAGCGGCACAGTCAGCGAGCCAACGAAGACAGCGTATTTGCCCCCGCCTTCCACTTTTTCGGCCAGCAGCTTGCCATAGGCTTCACCAAATCCCTTGGCAGAAGCCAGCTCGAAGTTCCAGTCAACATTCTTGAGGCCGGGACCTTCATGGGAGATGACGATGATGCCCGCGTCCTGAGCTTTTTTCAGCACGGGCTCGAGAGCGGATTCATCATTGGGCACGACGCCGATCACATCAACGCCCTTGGCGATGAGATCTTCGATCGCCTGCACCTGCAGAGCCGGGTCGGCGGATACAGGACCGATCATCTCGGCGTCCACTCCGATTTCCGAAGCGCGCTTTTCGATGCCCATCTCCATTGCATTGAACCAGGGAATACCACCAATTTTCACGACGACACCCATCGTCGGATCAGCCGCACTGGCTGACGTTGCAAGGCCTGCAACCAACGCGATTCCTGCGACAAAACCTAATAGTTTGCTTTTCATATGATCCTCCCAGATCTTTAATTCTCGTATAAAACGAACAATCGATTGCGCAAATGCATAAATTGACAATTCCCAAGTCCTTACAGAGGTATTATCAATTAGTCTCCTTCGATTGCACAATCGATATTTCACATCTAGTCAAACTTGGCATATGATGTCAATAGAGTTCATTGCCATCACGAATCGAGACCAAATGAAATCGACCCCGAAGAGCACCATCTACGACATTGCCAAGCTGGCCAACGCGTCTCCTTCCACTGTCAGTGCGGCCCTCAACGGAACGTGGAGAAACCGCAGGATTCGCGCTGAAACCGCTGAACGCATTATAGCGATCGCGCGCGAATTCGGATATTCGACCAACCTTCAGGCGCGCGGCCTGCGCACGGCGCGCTCCGGATTGGTCGCCTTGTTGATGCCGGACTACACGAGCTTCTTTTCCACTCTGGCCGAAGCCTTTTCGGCTCGTGTGCGACAATTGGGCCTGTGCCCGGTCATTGTCTCCACCGAACGAAATCCGGAGGAGGAAATATCGACGGTCCAACAGCTGGCATCCTATGCCATAGATTCCCTGTTCATCGCCGGAGCTGCAGCTCCTGAGACCATCAGCAAATTCTGTCAAAAAGCGCATATCGATCATGTTTTCATTGACCAACCCTGCGCCTTGGCTCCTTCGGTCGTGACCGACAACGAAGCGGGATCCCTTGCACTGACACAGGAAATCCTGCGCAGCATGCCCAAGGGTCCGGCTTCGGACCGCCATCGGCCCTATTTTATTGGCGGCGACGCCACCCTGCCCGCCACAGCCAGCCGCATCCACAGCTTCCGGGCAGAAGTCACGCGCCAGCTTGGGCAATGCACTGACGACCAGATCATCGCCTGCTCTTACGATTCCGATCGTGCCGAGCAAGAGATCAAAGAGCTCTATGCGCACCTCGGAGGCTTGCCCGCCGGCCTTTTCATCAACTCGAGCGCAACGTTCGAAGGCGTCTTGCGCTTTCTTGCCATCATCCCGGAAGCAGATCTTCGAAACTGCTCCATCGGCTTTTTCGACTTCGAACCCTTCGGCATGCTGCTGCGTTTCCCTGTTCACATGGTGCGGCAACGGCATCGTGAGTTGATCAAACAGGCCTTCAAGCTGCTTGAATCCAAGGCCGAACCGGGCACTCTGGTCACCGTCACCCCTGTGATCTACAAGGCGGACGATCCTTACTCCTTGCAACGCGACCTTCCAACCGGAGCCATCTAGAATCAGCCGCTCGTTTAAAGGTCCGATACCCTCGGGCCGCGCATCAGGTGCGCGGCAGGGTGGTCGTGTGGTGTAGATCAAAGGCAGCACGCGCCGCCTCGGCGCTTTCATGCAACCCCGCCCCCTTGAGCGCAAACATCGCAGCGCCTAAAACGGTTGTCTCCGCCTCATCAACCGTATGAACCGGAATCCCAAGAGCATCGGCCTTGAGCTGCGTCCAAAAGCTGTTGCGTGTTCCACCGCCCACCAGGGTCAGCTCGCTGGCCTCGAAATTGCCGACCTTCTGCAGGATGGCCATGCCAGTCTGGAGGCGCGACACCAGCCCTTGCAAGGTGGCGCGAAACAGGGTGCCGCGATCCACATTGAGCGAGAGGTGATGCATTTCCCCCTTACCCACGAGCAGGTTCGGATTGACCGTGACCCCCCGACAGTCCTGCGGTGCGGCCATAGCCTCCTTGATCATGGTTTCATAGCGTTCCGCCCCTGACAGTTCGGAATACATGGTCCGGGCGATCCACTCGACCACCGCCGAAGCGATATATTGGAAACCGGGATTGTAATGTCCCTTCAAGACATCCCATTCGCAGGTGAAGGCCTCGTTGAAAATCTCCGGCCCCGGCAAATCGATCGTGTCGCACCGCGCCATCAGGATCTCCCACGTGCCAGAGCTAAGCACCGGCCTGTCGGGCGCCGCCCCTGCCCCAAAGATCGCAAACTGAGTGTCGTGACCGGCGGAGACAACGGGCGTTCCAGCATCAAGTCCCAGCGCTTCGGCTTCTTTGGACAATAGCGGCCCGATAACCTCACCGGGAAAGACCATCTGAGGAAACAAGTTGCTCGTCACCGTGACCGCGTCTAGGATTTCATCACTGAAGCTCTGGCTACGCAGATCGGTCATCTGGGATGTTCCCACCATGGTGGCGTCATTGGTCATGCGCCCGGTCATGCGGTGGCTGAACAAGGAACTCATAAACAGGAAATGGCTGGCCTGATGCAACAATTCCGGTCGATTCTCACGAAACCAGACAAATTTGTTGAGCGTGTTGAAAGAGAAATTCCCAACGCCGCTGATCTCGACAACCCGCTCGGGCGCAATATAGCGCTGCACATGGTCCATCGCTTCCAGCGTTCGGGGGCATTTCCAGCTGACGACTGGAAACAGCATTTTGCCATCTTGATTGAGGAAGGTGCCATCCGCTCCGAAGGTCGTCACGGCAATGGCCTTGATGCGCCCTGCCCCGATCTCCGAGGCAACCTGCCGCGAGCACAGGCAGAGCTTTTCATACAGCATCTCAAACGGCCAGTAATGCCAGTCGTCATGATCCTGATCCGGCGTTGTCACATTTTTCTGCGAGGCGCGTGCCAGCACCTTGCCTGTGGCATCCACCGCAATGGCGCGGACATTTGTGCTGCCGCAATCCAAGACCAGTACAGCTTCATCTGACATGGCAACTATCTCCCCCCTGCAGACACCAGCTCCCCTATTGCGTCAGGGGCTTGAATGGAATCCCTTGTTTTGTTGATCCGTCCTGCGCTTGACCTCGCCCTGTATGCCCTCCTCGCTTACATGGCAGTCGATACGCTCGACGGTGTTGATCAGTGTATAGCCGTCGCGCCCAAGCTTCGCTTTGTCACAGAGAAGAACATTGGAGCGACTGCTTCTGAGCATCGCCTTCTTCACACCCGCGTTCAGATCATTGCTGTCCCACGCCCCGGTTTCGGGGTCATAGGCCGAGCAGGAATGGAAACAGACGTCGGCGTGATAATCCAGAATGTGGCTGACGGTAACCGCACCCAGAAACGCCCCGTATTTCTCGTGATAATGCCCGCCGACGCAAATCACCTCGATCTTCGGCTTGGACACCAGATCAAACACGATACGAACGGAATTCGTGATCACGGTCAGCTTCATATCCGGTAGAGCCTGCGCCAGATTCCAAGCTGTGGAACTGGGATCAAGCATCAGGACGTCTCCCTCGCGAATAAGCGGCAACGCGCGCTGCGCAATCACGCTCTTGGCCTCAGGGCTCTCCTGCTGCCGGCTGCTGAAGGACAGGGCGCTGATGTGATCGTTGAGCGAGGTGGCACCGCCATGGATACGGCGCAAATAGCCTGCGTCCTCCAGAGTACGCAGATCCCTGCGGATCGTCTCTACGGCTACACCGAACTGATCTGACAGCTCCGCCACAGTGATCGACCCGGCGTGGTCTACGCGATTGACAATGTCCCTTAGGCGGTTGGTGAGCATCTGAGAGTTGTCCATAAACAGTCATAAACGGGCTTTTACAGATTGCCTGATCCACCCGTGAAGAGCAAGTTAATTCTGCGACACACAAGTGCATAATCATATTATATATCTGTTTTAGTTGTTTTATTTTTCTCACTCGCCGCAAATTTTCTATAGGGCGCTGCGTTGAAGAGACGCAATTAGCAAGCTTGCCGAAATCAAAATTGCATGATAAAACGGTCGAAATCGGTCATTTTGACCTCAAACCCGAATGACACGCCTTCCCTAAGTTCATGGGGTGCCTGCTCCATTCGGAATTCAACATTGAAGGAGCACCACCATGAGTGATGAACTAAGCTTGAGAAAAAGTCTGATTGCAGCGTGTAATGAAATGAATGCAAGCGGGCTCAATCAGGGGACGTCAGGCAACATCAGCGTGCGCGTCGACGGCGGCATGCTTATCACGCCGTCCGGCGTTGCCTACGACCAGATGGAACCTGAAGAAATCGTCTTTGTCAGCACGGACGGCAAATATGCGGAGGATCAGGTGCCCTCAAGCGAGTGGCGCTTTCATCTGGCCGCTCTGGAAAGCCGCCCCGAAGCCAATGCCGTTGTGCACAATCACGCGCTTTACTCCACCACAATCGCAATCATGAACAAGCCGATCCCGGCAATTCACTACATGATCGCAACTGCGGGCGGCAACAGCATTCCGTGCGTCGACTACGCCACATATGGCACGCCGGAGCTCTCGAAACTGGTGGAAGCCGGCCTCAAAGATCGCAAGGCCATCCTGATGCGCCATCACGGCATGATCGCAACAGGGTCTTCGTTGGCGCAGGCCATGTGGCTGGCAGTTGAAGTGGAAACGCTGGCGAAATGGTACGTGAATCTGTTGCAGATCACCGACAATCCTCCCTGCTTGTCCGACGCGGAAATTGAGGTTGTCCTGAAGAAAATCGCAAACTACGGCCTGCGTGAGAAAACCGCCTGAGGCTACAGCCACATGACGGTTTAACGCAGTCAAACGACATGTCAGGAGTGCTCCTATTGAAGCTCTCCTGATCACACTAGAGGCACACGCTTCAGCCCGTGCGTCTTAATTCATGCCGCGCAATCTGCGGCTTAGGCTTTTGTCTCGAGATTGGTCAGACAACCAGATCCCGAGCAGCCGTTCGCGAATTCCGGCGTGGCTGATCTTGCAAGTCTGGCGACCGTTGAAATAGAAATTCACGCTATTGCGGCTCGTGGCCGTGGCTGTGAACCGATCCGACGCTTTAACCGACCGAAAACAATTTTCGAGTTTGGCCGCGATTGCGGCATGATCAGGCCGGTCTCCCTCCATGCGTTCCATCTCGGAAATGGAGGCATCGATCAGGCGTTTTTTGGAAAAGCTACGGTCATAATCCAGCGTCAAGGCAAATGGCCGCTTCCAGTTAAACGCCCTTCCTTGCTGAGTAAACAAAGCCGCAGAATAAACTCGGAACCCCAGAAAGCGAACCTGTGCTTCGCCTATTTTCTCTGGTGATCGAACCTGCGCCATGACATTGCTGGAAAGCGTGTTGGAGGAGGCCGGCGCGGCCATCAATAGACCGAGTAAAACAACAATTGATCTCAAAACGGGATGTCCCTGCACGTTAAAATCCCCTGCTTGGTTGTATTGGGGTTTTTACGCAAGGTCTCCCGCTTCGGATCATATCGGGTCCGTTGATGTGTGGTTGGTCGCCCTGCATGCATCCATGCCGCAATTGACCAAGCGCTTTCATCTATTGCTTGGCGACATAGGCCTTTAAAGCCGCACGAACGCCTTGCGAATGAAGAAGGGTAAGCCACTTTCCGAACGCATCAGCGAAAGAAACGTTACGCGCCAAATCGCCAAAGACCGCTTCATTTTCAAGAAAGGCCCTTGGTTGGTCGATTGCCATGTTCGACAGTCGCACCAAAGTCTCCGCCATTGGATCGACAATCTGAACTGCCGAACCATCTTCCATGACACCGGTGCAGTATCGACACCACAGCGCCACCTCAAGTGCGAAGCCTTCCACTGAATGTCCCATTTCCAATGCATCCCGCAGGGCTGGCAATATGAATTTGGGCTGGCGATCGGATCCGTCGGCGACATTCCTTGGAATGGTATCGCCCATTTCCCGATTTGAAAAACGGGCGATCACTGTCGCAAGATATGCCGCATAGTCGACGCCTGAAAGTGGCTTCAGGGTTGGAATTGCCTCTCTGGTTTGCACCGCCTGAAGCCAATTGCAAATGTCCTGATCCGCCATTGCATCATGAACGAAATGGTAGCCCATCAAGGCCGCTGCGTAGCAAACACTGGCGTGCCCCGCGTTCAATATTCGCAGCTTCATCAATTCATGGGCTCGAACATCTTTGACAAATTCACACCCGACGGCTTCAAGCGGAGGTCGACCTTGAGGGAATTTATCCTCGATAACCCACTGGCGAAAAGGCTCACAAACCACCGGGGCGGCGTCTTTCACACCAAATGTTTCCTCAACAATCGCACGCTCCCGCTCTGTCGTTGCCGGTGTGATACGGTCCACCATGCAATTGGGGAAACTCACATTTGCATCGATCCAATCGGCAAATTCGGGATTGGAGAGTCTGGCCAGCCCAACAAGGGTCTGCTTCGCCACCTGACCATTTTCTGGCAGATTATCGCAGGACAGAATGGTGAACGGGGGAACCCCGCTCTCTTTGCGAGATTGCAAGGCGCGCAAAATGATCCCGAACAGCGTCTTCGGACTGTCCGGATTGTTCGCGTCGGCCTGAATGTCCGGATGTGCGATGTCCAACCGGCCACTGGCCGCGTCTATGTAATATCCGCCTTCTGTGATGGTCATAGAGAGAATCCGAATTCTGGGATCCACCATGCCTGCCAGAAGGGTGTCTGGGTCGATTGGCAGAAAGTCAATCATCGCTCCGGTGACAGAAGCAGACAGCCCGTTTGGATCCAACTCAACAACTGTCGTTAGCCAATCCTGCGCTTGCAATGCCTGGCGCATCGTCTCATCACTGGGCCGCATGCCGGCCCCAACGATGCCCCAATCGAATCCCAATCCCCTGTTCATCAGGTCGTTGAGATAGACTGCCATATGTGCACGATGGAAATTACCAACCCCGACATGAAGAATGCCGGGAGTGATCCCACTGCGATCATAGGACGGAACAGACTGTATTCCAGACAGGGATTGCAACGCTTTTCGGTTCAGAGCGGTCGTCATGATTGCACCAGTTTTCAGATGGTCGACACAGGAAAGACACCTGGAACCAGAGGCGGTTGCTAATGGGGATCACCACCTCTGGCCAGGGAGTTGGACATTCAGCAGGCGGTGAACCCGCCATCAATTGGCAAGGTGACGCCGGAGATCATGGAAGCACCATCACTGAGCAGGAAGACGATGGGCGCCGCAATCTCGGCTTCTGTGGCCCAGCGCCCGAGGGGCATTTGTTCCAGAAACGGGCCTTCAATGTCTTCCCGTCCCCAGTACCATGCCGACATCGGGGTCATTACCACGGTTGGATTGACGCTGTTGACCCGAATGCCGTGCGGGCCCAGTTCGAGCGCCGACACACGCGTGATATTGTCAAGCGCGGCTTTCGAAGATCCGTAGGAAATATGGCCCTTCAGGGCGACGAGAGACGCCTGACTGGATACATTGACGATTGCGCCGCCCTTGCCGAGTCGCACCATGCTCTGAGAGGCATATTTCGTCGCCAACAAGGCTCCACGCGCATTGATTGTCATGACCTTGTCGAACACCGAGATATCTGTCTCCATTGGCGTCGCGATCTCACCGCCAAAGCCGCCACAATTGACCAACCCCCAAAGGTCGAGACCTTCCAGTGCCTTGCGCACGTCTTCTTCAGACGCGAGGTCGAAAGCCAAGGTCCGACAACCGGTTTCTTCGGCCAATCGGGTGAGGACTTCTTCGTTTCGTCCGCTTGCGATCACCTCAGCACCAGCGGCAATGAGCTGTCGAACAGTCTCCGCGCCGATGCCGCCGCTGGCTCCGGTTACAAGAATAGGGCCTTTATCAAAAGCTGACATAGTGAGTTTCCTTGTCGTTAGAATATTTAGTGCGCGCGGGCATCTGTTGCCCCAACTCTTCTAAAGCTCTGTCCCGTCCACTCATGCCAGGCGCTCTTCGGTTTTCGGATCAAACGCGACGGCCTTGTCCATGTTGAAAGCGAACGGGAATACACCACCGGGTTTGACAGGGGCATAGGCACGGAAGCGACCAACCACATCCTTGCCGCCCAAATGGGTCATGACAAATGTGTCCGATCCGGCAGGCTCTGTGATTTCAACGAGCGCTTCGGCAATATGAATGCCAGAACTGGTCGGGTCCGCTGCTTCGGGATCCGTGATCGCCTCTGGTCTGATGCCAAGGATCACTGAACGCCCGTCATCGTCTGCCGTCACGTTGTCGCGCTTGAATGGAAGGCGGATGCTCGAGCCATCCTTCTTGGCGATTTCTACCTCCATGCCTGATCCACCTTGGCGGAAGACGGCCGGGAACAGGTTCATTGAGGGAGACCCCATGAATCCGGCAACAAACATATTGGCCGGATTGTCATAGATTTCCTGCGGTGTCCCCAACTGCTGCAAATAGCCGCCATACATCACTGCGATACGCGTCGATAGGGTCAGGGCCTCGATCTGGTCGTGGGTAACATATATGATGGTCGTGCCGAGCTTTTGATGCAGCTTCTTGATTTCCGTGCGCATGTCCACGCGCAATTTTGCGTCCAGATTGGACAATGGCTCATCGAACAGGAAGACATCGGGATCCCGGGTCAGGGCGCGCCCCATGGCCACGCGCTGCCTCTGCCCTCCAGACAATTGGCCAGGCTTGCGGTCAAGCAGCTGATCAATCTGAAGCAATTCCGAAACAGCATTGATCTTTCGATCACGCTCTTTCTTGGGCACACCATGCATTTCCATGCCGAACGAGATATTTCCGCGCACGGTCATGTTCGGGTAAAGCGCATAGGACTGAAACACCATGGCGATGTTGCGCTCGGACGGGCGGGTTTCATTGATGCGCCTATCCTTGATGCGAATTTCCCCCGAGGTTACCTCATCAAGCCCGGCGATCATGTTGAGCAAGGTGGATTTGCCGCAACCAGACGGGCCGACGAGCACGAGAAACTCCCCCTCCTCTACCGATATGTTGGTTTCTTTGAGAACCTGCACCGAGCCGTAGGATTTGGTTACGTTGTCGATATCGAGAAAACCCATCGGATTATCCTTTCACAGAGCCGGACATCAGACCGCGCACGAAATATCGGCCAGCGACGATGTAAACAAACAGGGTTGGCAGGGCCGCCATGATGGCTCCCGCAAAATGGACGTTGTATTCCTTCACGCCTGTCGATGACTGCACCAGATTGTTCAGGGCCACCGTCATTGGCTGGCTGTCAAAGTCGGAAAATGACGCGCCAAACAGGAAGTCGTTCCAAATGTTCGTGAAGAGCCAAATGATGCAAACAACTGCGATCGGCCCCGAGGATGGCAACAAGATGCGCCAGAAAATGGTGAAAAATCCCGCTCCATCTATCTGAGCGGCCCGCACCAGCTCGCTCGGGAAGGCAGCATAATAGTTGCGGAAGTACAGCGTTGAGAAGCTGATGCCATAGACGACATGGACGAAAACAAGCCCCGGAACCGTTCCTGCAATGCCCATGAAGCCCAGTGAGCGAGCCATGGGAATGAGGACGGTTTGGAAGGGAATGAAGCAACCGAACAGAATGAGACCAAAGATCAGCGTTGCCCCCTTGAAGGTCCATTTGGTCAGAACATAGCCATTCAGGGCACCCAATACCGTCGTGATCAGCACGGAGGGCACAACCATGATGATCGAGTTGAGGAAATAGGGTTTCAAACCCGTCGCATCGACACCGACCTGTGCTTGAGACCAAGCGCTCAACCAAGGAGCCAAGGTCCATTCTCCGGGCAGCGCCATCATGCCACCGGAGGTGATTTCATCGAGTGGCTTGAGCGAGTTGACCAGCATCACATAGAGAGGAAGCAGATAGTAAATGCAGAACAGAAACAGAGTTCCATAGATGGCTATCCGGCCAATCAGATTTGAGCGTTGAGCTGTCATGCCTTTTTCTCCCTCAATTCGGACCAGAGATAGGGCACGATGATGGCGGCGATCGTCAGCAACATGATTTCAGCCGACGCCGCGCCGATACCCATGAGATTGCGCGTGAATGTGTAGGAATACATGAAGGTGGCGGGCACTTCGGTAGACGTTCCGGGGCCGCCATTGGTCAGGGCAACAACAAGGTCGTAGGACTTGATTGCCATATGGGCAAGCACGACAAAGGCCGACATGAAAGCAGGGCGCAATTGCGGGATCACGATCCGCCGATAGAGTGCGAATGTTGAGGCGCCATCCACTTCAGCTGCGCGCAGAATTTCGGTGTCGATGCCGCGCAAGCCTGCAAGGAATGTCGCCATTACAAAGCCTGATGTCTGCCAGACTGCTGCGATCACGATGGTGTAGATCGCCATGTCGCGGTTCTTGATCCAATCGAAGCGAAAGCTTTCCCAGCCCCAGCTATGCATCACAGCTTCAAGGCCAATGCCGGGATCGAGGAACCACTTCCACGCAACGCCCGTTACAATGAAGCTGAGCGCCATGGGATAGAGATAAATTGTCCGGATGAAGCCTTCATTCCGGATTTTCTGATCCAGAAGAATGGCCAGAAACAACCCGAGCAAACAACAAATGCCGATATACAGGCCTCCAAAAATCATGAGATTGGATGTTGCAATATCCCAAGCGCGAAGACTGAAGAGCTTTTCGTAGTTCCGCCATCCGATCAGTTCAAACCGCGGAAACATCCTCGAGTTGGTGAAGGACAGGTAGGTGGTAAAAAAAATGAAGCCATATATGAAGATGGCAACAATCGCGATGGTCGGGCTCAAAACCAGCTTTGGCAAGAGTGTTCTGAGCTGATCGCGAAGATCTCCCTTTACAGCATGGGCCAAAATGACGCCCCTTTCATTCCGAACGAGATGACAGTCAGATATCCGTTTCCCGCAGCTCGAAAGCTGCAAGATTGGTAGAGTTCAGACAGAGTGAAGCCTCGAGCCGTGCCAACGGATTTATCAATCCCACAAAGCACTTAGTTGAATATCGGGGCCGCCCGGAATTGTGGCGGACCCGATTTCGTTTCGTGGATCAGTAGCTGGCTGCCTCGACAGCATTGATCAAAGCAGCGACAGCATCCTCCGAACTCATATCCGAGTTGAAATGTTCGGTAACCACATCAAAGATTGCCCGCTGCACTGCTGATGTCTGCGCGGTGCCATGCGCGAGAGATCCGACAAGCGTGTTGTTTTTGTCAGCAATCGCGATGTCTTTCATGGAGCGCTGTCCGCATGCATCGAATTTTTCAGGCCCAATGTCATTGCGAGCGGGGATGGAGCCCTTCACCAGACTGAATGCCTCCTGAAAGTCCTTGGACATGATGCTTGATGCAAGTTGCAACTGGGCGTCTTTTTTGTCGCCAGACACATCAAAGCCTGCAAAGAAATCGGCGATCCAGAGGAAGGAGCCTTCCGTGTCCGGAGCCGGAACGCAGAGGATGTCTTCGCCCGGAACAACCTTGGCCCGCACGATCTCACCTTTTGCCCAGTCGCCCATCAACTGCATGGCCGCTTCGCCCTTGAGCAGCATTGCGGTCGCCAAGTTCCAGTCACGCCCTGAGAAATTATCATCAACAAAGCCGCGGATAATGCGCATCTGGTCAAAAACCTTGACCATGGTATCAGAGCCAAGGGCTTCCGGATCAAGTTCATGGATTGCCTTACGGTAGAAATCCGCTCCACCAAGACCGAGCACGACGTCATCAAAAATTGTCGTGTCCTGCCAAGGCTGACCACCATGAGCCAGCGGAATGATGCCTTTTTCTTGCAAGGTTTTGGCGACAGTGTTGAATTCCTCCCAGGTTTTTGGAGGTGTCAGCCCATTGTCCTTAAAGATCTTGGCGTTGATCCAGAGCCAGTTGGGACGATGAATTTCAACTGGCGCGGCAACCCATTTGCCGTCATAGATGGCAAATTCCTTCACCGAGCCGGGCAGCAATTTGTCCCAGTTTTCCTTTTCAGCGACTGAGCTCAGATCACCCAGAGACCCTTCTTGGGCCCATTCGCGAACGGCCATACCAAGCAATTGCGCAGCGGCAGGCGGATTGCCTGCGGCGACACGGGCTTTCAAAGTCGTTGAAGCGGCCTCACCGCCCCCTCCGGCAACCGGCATGTCCTGCCAACCGATGCCTTTTGATTGCAGATCTTCCTTGAGCACATTCAGGGCAGCAGCTTCACCGCCTGCAGTCCACCAATGCAGAACTTCAACATCGCTTGCCATGGCCGTTGATGAAAGGGCGAGCGCTGAAAAGACGGCAGCCACTCCGCCAGTGATAAACTTCTTCATGAAAATTCCTCCACTTCGTCTTTCGGCGCGGCAAATTGCACCTCGCGAAAGGCCTGAAAAAAACAAAGGAGTGATCCTAATTCCTCCACACTCACTTTGTTTGTTTGCTAAACAAACATAATTCTGATTTACTGTCAAGCAGCGATAGGACCTGCCAACTGCGTTTGTCGGGAGAGATCAATAAGGGTCTTTCATCGACGCATATTCTCTTTTGAATACTTGCAAAGAATGCCGTCCAGACGCTATGGGAGGAGCTCGGAGTAGAAAATGTCAAAGCCCAAAGCTGTACGCCAGACAAACGAAATTCGAACGCTTGAGGCCTTGCTGAAAAAGGGCCCGATGAGCCGTGCCGATCTGGCAAGGGAATTGAGCATTACACGGGCCACGGCCAGTAGCTTGGTAGCGTCTTTGGAGGAGGCAGGCTTTCTTGAAGAACCGAGCGACGCTGTCGAAGAAAAGCCGAACAGAACGGGGCGTCCGAGTATCCTAATCTCCCTAAAGCCGGAACATGCGATCTTTCTTGGAGCTTATATCACGGTGGGCCGTATCATACTTGCGGCGATTGATCTCAGCGCCATGGTGATTGCGATCGACATCATGGACTATGACCCGGCTGAGTTTACTGAACCCACTCAGATCGCGTCTTTGATGTCCGAACGGATTGCAGCCTTTGTTGGTGGTTTGCCACATCCACAGAATGTCAAAGGCTTGAAAATTGCCGTTCCGGGCCTCGTCGATCTTGATAGCACGATCGTGCGCGCGCCGATGCTTGGGTGGCGGGATGTGTCGTTCAAAGAGCTCATGCAAACGCACCTGCCTAATATAGAGATCTGTGGCCTCGACAACGACGCGAATGCCTTCGCCTTTGAAGAACTCTATTTGGGCAAACGATCCGAATTGCGGGAAGCCATTTATGTCTTCATTGATGCCGGTGTTGGCGGGTGTCTTGTCAGCGATGGTGAAATCCTGCGCGGGTTTGATGGCTATGCCGGAGAAATTGGACATATCATTGTCGGGGATGAGGGCTATTTTTCACCAACAGATGTCAAAGGGACTCTGGAAAGCTACATTGCTCGAAAAGGCATTCTTGCCCGGTTCCGGTCATTGGGCGGTGAGGCCCGTTCCATTTCGGATTTCATCGAGCGGCATGAGGCCGGAGATGCAGCAGCAAGACAAACGTTAGCGGACTGGTCGTTTTACCTTGGGCGCGGGATCGCCACCATGACAAGCATGCTGAATCCGGAAAGGATTATTCTGGGTGGTGCAGTTGCTCGTTTGCACAAGCTTGCCGATCAGCAGGTCATCGACAGCGTCAGAGCGCATCTCATGCCGAATTCCCGAGAACCGCTCATTGAAAGGTCCAGAATGGGTGCCGAAGCACCTGCCATCGGAGCCGCTCGAATGCTGCACCGAGATTTCTTTGCCCTCAAGTAGATAGAGATACCGCAGGCTCGCAGTCCGATAGAACCCGAGTTGATACGTCCCATTCGCGGGCATCGGATCGCAATAGCGTGTTGCTCTTCAGCTCCCAGCAAGCCGACATGCCTGCCAAGATTTACCGTCTTGATGTCGCCATTTCGCGACAATTGTAACCAGCTCTGCCGTCAGGTTCCAGTTCCGAAGATCATATGTGCTGTGGTACAAATAGTGGAACAATCGCGGCAATCAGGCGTATGAAAGAGTTTCCGGGATGGCCAGACCAAAATCCAAAGAGGAGCTGCTCGACGCGGCCGACAAGCAGTTCGAGGCGTTATTGTCTTTGATCGCTTCCATGAGCGACGACGCTCGATCTGCGCCGCTTTATTTTGGTGATGGGTTCGTGGGCAAGGAGGCTCATTGGGCGCGCGACAAGAATCTGCGCGACATACTGGTTCACTTATATGAATGGCATCAGCTCCTGCTCAACTGGGTTGCCGCAAACCAGAATGGGGACGACAAACCTTTCCTGCCAGCGCCATACAACTGGAAGACCTATGGCGACATGAACGCCGAGTTCTGGCGCAAGCATCAAGGCACCCCTCTTGAGGACGCCATGCGACGGCTCGAAACAAGTCATAAGCAGGTCATGGAAATGATCGAGCACTTCAGCAACAAAGAGCTGTTCGAGAAAAAACACTTCACGTGGACCGGCACGACAACACTCGGCTCCTATTGCGTCTCGGCGACGTCCAGCCACTATGACTGGGCGATGAAGAAGCTCCGAGCTCACATCAAAGCGCTCAAAAAGAGCAAGGACCAGACGCGGGCATGACAGGATCTTTTCATCCGGCTTCAGGCGTCAAATGTCGGTTACGCACTTCGCTGATTGGGCTTTGATGAGACGTCATTCAGATAATCAAGAGCGTCGGATCTGGACATGGGTTTAGCAAAATAGAAGCCCTGTATGTGCCTTAATCCCAATTCATGAAGGGCTTCCAGTTCGGCCTTGGTCTCCACACCCTCGACGATACAGTCAAGGTCCATGTCCCGTGCCAACATCGACAGCGATTTGACGATCTTGTAATTCTTCATGCCCTTATGAAGTCCCGAGACGAAACTGCGATCAATTTTTATCTTTGACAAGGGAAAGTGGTGAAGCCTGGTCAGACTCGAGTGCCCCACGCCAAAGTCATCCAGTGATATAGCGCAGCCGAGATTTCTGAATAGTCCCAAATTTCTGACGACTTGCTCAATATCTGAATTAAGAGCGGTTTCGGTGATCTCGATATTGAGCCTCTGAGGGGCAATGCCCCGCTTTCCGATCTGCCTGTAGAACCAAAGCATCAGTTTTTCATCCGAGACATCAAGCGCTGACAAATTGACCGACAGGCTGACGGGCGCTGGCCAATCAGAAAGCGCACTCAGAGACTTTTCAAGAATGACCCGGGTAATATCTCCGATCACGCCCAGATTTTCGGCGACGGAAATAAACTCATCAGGAGCGACGAGCCCCAAACGCGGATTGTGCCATCTGGCAAGCGCTTCGAAGGCAATCACGCGGTTATCGACGCTGTCGACGATGGGTTGAAACAGGGGACAGATCTCGTCGCTGAAATGAGCTCGTTTCAAATCGCTTTTGATTTGTCCCGATCTGCGGAACTGCTCGTTCAACTCCTCGGAAAACAGGACGCATTGGCCGACATGTTCGCTTTTGCCCTTGTACAGGGCGAAATCTGCCTTTTCCATCAGGTCCGCGAGACCGTCATTGCTTGCATCAAAAACAGCCAGCCCTACCGTGGCCGAGATGGAGAGTTCTATCCCCTTCAGAGCATAGGGTTGGGCGAGGATATGACAGATCTCGTCGCCAACGGTTTGACAGTCTTCAGTGGAAGCAGGGTTGCGGAACGTGAAGACGAATTCATCGCCTCCAATACGGAAGAAGGTGACATCGGAATAAACTTTATGGAATTCATCCAAGCGATGGCCAACCTCTTTTAGCAACTCGTCACCAAGCAAATGACTGTAGAGATCATTGACCAGTTTGAATTCATCCAGATCGATTGATCCAACAGCGAGGCTGTATGCTTCGGCACAGCTTGTGAGGCATTCATGTTCCAAATGTGCGTAAAATGAACGACGATTGGCCAGTCCGGTAAGATTGTCGCGATTTGCCAGCTCGAAATTCACATCGGCCAATTGCTGGGATCGTGCTTGTTCAGACACCATTTGCTTGAAAGACTGAAAGCCTCTTCGGGAGACGATCAGCATCCCGATGCAGACAAGAGTCAGATTGGTCAAGGCGCCAAACGCCAACATATCCCACTGCGTCCAGGCATATACGAACAGTGACGAAGCAACGATTACAGATACGACGACAGCTGCGGGCGGCAGGACACTCAGACAAAAAATGCAGGTTACGACCGAGAAGGCCATAAAAAAGGCGGTGTGCGCTTTCAGCAAATCATCGCCAAATTGGTAAAGCAACGTTACCCAGACCGAAAAGGCAAATGCGATGGCGCCGGCCGAATGTATGACTGACGTCAGCTTCATGGTCGCCGTTCGGGTATTGACCGTTTTCGCGTCAAAATTAAGCCAATGCACAATGCGAGGCAGGACAACGATCATGGACGCAAGCATGGGATAAAAAGTCAACCAGTCCGGCGCGATTCCGACATATTCGTAGCTGAGCAGGCCACCACAAATGAGTATGATGGCATACATGATGGGCAACTGTGTCGAGAGTGCCTCCAACTGAGCCTTTTTAAGGTTCAGATTGTCCCTGTCTAGCAGATACCAATTTTTCACCGATGCAACGAATTGCCGTATAGAAAGGGTCATTCGACACTACTTTGAGAGAGGACACGAATGGACAATCTATACCAATTCTAATTTAAAGATGTCTTATGATCGGCTCATAGACTGAAAGCATGTTGAGACCATGCGACGGTAGACACTCAAAAGCCAGAGCTTGTCAGACGGATCCCGATGCATCAGGGTCGCGCGCATCAGAGCGCGCGACCCTTTTCATTGAAGAGATGCCAATGGTCTGGATCAAGCGTCAGTTCTATCGTGTCACCTTCGTTGCCAACCCAATGCTCATCGCTTTTGAAAATGAGCAATGGTGCGTCAGGCGCGGCCCCGTCGAGACTGATGTAGTAGAGCGCAAATTCACCAAACTGCTCGACGACATCGACTTTGCCATGCAGTTGCCCCTCGCCTGAATTTGCCAGCCGAAGATGTTCGGGCCGGACACCGACAACATGTGTCTCTTTTGGAAAATCCGGGCTTCTCCGGTCGTTGTCGAGGGCAAGCTTTCCGCCTTCCACCGGCAGAAAGTTCATCGTCTGACCACCGATAAAGCCACCAACGAACGCATTGCAGGGAGAGCGGTATAGCTCAAGGGGTGTTCCCACCTGCTCAATCTGCCCTGCCCTTAAAACGACAATCCGGTCGGCCAGTGTCATGGCTTCGGTCTGATCGTGGGTCACGTAGATCATCGTGGTGCCAAGTTGCGCATGCAGTCTTGCCAGTTCGACGCGAGTCTGCCCTCGAAGGGCGGCATCAAGGTTGGACAGGGGTTCGTCAAAGAGAAAGACCTGCGGTTCCCTGACAATGGCTCGTCCGATCGCGACGCGTTGCCTCTGACCACCAGAAAGCGCCTTTGGCGAGCGATCCAGATACGGCTCGAGCTGCAGGATTTCTGAGGCGATTGACACACGCTCTTCGATCAACTCCTTTGACGCGCCCGACATCTCCAGCCCGAAGGACATGTTTTCCCGCACCGACATATGCGGATAAAGAGCATAGGACTGGAAGACCATCGCAATGCCCCGCTTGGGCGCAGGTAAATCATTGACGACCTTTCCATTGATCAGAACATCGCCAGACGTGATGTGTTCGAGCCCGGCAATCATCCGAAGCAATGTGGATTTGCCACACCCCGACGGCCCAACAAAGACGATGAATTCACCGTCTTTGATATCAAGGTTCACGCCGCGAATGACCTGAACCGCACTATAGGCTTTTTCGACATTTCTGAGTTCAAGATTTGCCATATCTAAATCCTCACGCACACTCGACGAGCAAAGTGACAAGCTCGAATGGACGGAACGACACGGTGACCGCGTTGTTGGAAAGTGTCAGCGGCTCAGATGGCTTTTCCTCCATCAGATTGACGATCCGTACGGATTTGACCGGAATGCCGAATGTGATGTCAGTGCTTGCGCGTCTGTTTGCGTGTTCGAACAATCGCAGCACCAAGCCGTTGCCAGCTTCGGCGATCTTGACGGTTTCAATCGTCACATTCTCGGCAGAGGCTGCGACAAGTGAGAAGTCCTCTTCGCAGGTGTCTTTGAGCGCTCCGATCACCTGAAGCGGATTGTTGAAGCGTTCGGCAGCATGGTGGACCGACGCGAGATCCTTGACCCCTTCATGCACCAACAGGGCGTAACGGATGTCGTGCAGGCCCTGATCCGCCGCCTCGAACGGAAAGATCGATCCGCGAACCAGTGTCAAACGAACTGTCTGCTCAAAGGCGTCATAGGCATACTTGCAATCATTGAGCAGAGCTGCCCCGAAGTCGGCTTCCGACATGTCCACCCAGCGGTGCATGGATGCTTCGAAACGAGCCTTGTCCCAACTGGTATTGCGATGGGTTGCCCTTTTGACGTGGCCAAACTGGATCTCGGAGCGGATTTCCGAGACATTCATGTCAAACGGGAAAATGGCTTTGAGAACTGTCCGTGTTTCATGCCAATCAAGGCTCGTGTCGAATTCGACCATCGCACTGTTGTCGGCCAAGGACACGATCTGCACGATTTTCGAAGATTGATACGAGCGCTCAATGCGAAGTGCGGCGCGGTGCGGTCCGGTTTCAACAACCGTAACGTCCGCTGTTTCACCAAATGGCCAGCTTTGCTCTTCAAAGTACCAGTCGATGTCCCAGGCATCCCATTCCATTGACTTGTCTTCATAGGCGACTAGCTGATTGGCGACCTTGCCTGCTGCCAGCAATTCGCGCTGGAAGCGCTTGTCGAACACCGATGTGATCTCTCCTTTGTCGTTGAAGGCAACCGCCACCAGATCGTTTTCGAGGCACGCTTTCGAGACTTTGAGGCGGGTCTCTTTCGGGGTGGCTTCAGCCAAGGCAACACCGGCCCATCCATGAGAGCCAACGGCATGCACCGGGGCCGCCTGAACACGGGAGCCATCAGCCTTGATCAGTATTTGCAAAGGTTCGCTGGTGCCACCCGATTGAATGGCCGTGGCCTCCATTCCCTCAGGCAACGCGAGCAGGTCACCATCGCGGTCCAGACAGGTGAAATTGTAGACCCGTGCTCCCGAGCCATCTTGCCGGAGGGCCTTTTCAGCCGAGAAGAATGGCCCCTCCTCTGCTGCAAGATCTGCAAACAGCTTGTCATAATCGGCTTCGGTGTCTTCATAAACCTCGCGAATGGAGGTGCCGGGCAGGATGTCATGGAACTGATTGATCAGAACCACCTTCCACATCTGATCCAGAGCTTCAAACGGATAGGATGCGCCTGTCTCAACGGCGGCCATGGACGCCATCCATTCAAGTTCACGCATCTTGCGTTCGGCCAGGCGGTTGTTGCGTTTGGTTTTGCCGATTGTCGTCAAAGTACCGCGGTGATACTCGAGATAAAGCTCGCCATTCCACCGCGGAAAGCGATCGGCGTCGCCATCCATCTTGGCCCCGAGGCGGTCAAGGAAAGGCTTCAACCCTTCAAGACGCACGTTTGGTGCGCCGGGGATGCCGCGCTCAAGGCGCATGCCGCGCTCCACCATCTCCCGGGTCGGGCCACCGCCCCCGTCGCCATAGCCATAGCAAAGGACCAATTCGTCATGGACGGCCTTTGGTTCATATCGCTTCCACGAGCCCATGACTTCCGATACCGACATGTCCGAATTGTAGGTGGTGTAAATAGCCTCACTCTCGAACCGCTGCGCGGTGATCAGGTGTGCCTTGGTGTCGGTTCCGTCGATGCCGCGCCAGAAGAAAGTGTCAAACGGATGCTGATCGGTGTCGTTCCACGACAGCTTGGACGTCAGGAAGTAACCAAGCCCGGATTTGTCCAGAATCTGCGGCATGTTGGCCGAGTAGCCAAAGGTGTCAGGCAGCCAGACACAGCTCGGCGTGACGCCGAACTCGGTTTGATGGAACGTGCGCCCCATCATGATCTGGCGCACCATGCTCTCGCCCGAGACGATGTTGGCGTCCGGCTCCACCCACATGGCCCCTTCGATTTCGAGTTGGCCACGACGAACCGCCTCTTTGATCCCCTGCCAAAGAACGGGATAGTCCTGCTTGATAAAGTGGTAGAGGACGGCCTGATTGTACATGAAGAGATAGCTTGGATATTCCTCCATCATGTTCAGTGCGGTCGCAAAGGATCGCCCACCCTTCTCGCGTGTATGCAACACACGCCAAAGCCAGGCGATATCGACATGGGTGTGACCAAACGCCGTAATGGTTGGCTGCACTTCTGTATCCTGCAGCGCATAGATTTCGTCAGCAATCGCCTTTGCCTCAGCGATGCTCTCCTTCAGGGCCGCGCTGTATTCCGGTCCTCGTCTGTCTAGCGACCGCAAGGCGCGGTCAACAAGATTAAAGAGCGTATGTCGGCGCGGATCGGTCTGGTGCAGGCGGCAAGCCACTTCATAGGGCGTGTGCAAGTCAAAATAGAGGCTCTCCACATCAGCATGGCGAATGAAATACTCGACCTTGAAGCCGGCGAGTGGCCGGTCGAAAAAGGTAAAGGCGTCTACATGCAACATGTGTTTTGTGCCCGGCTTGGCATCGCGCATGATGACGAGTTCATTATGGTTGCCATCGATTGCCTGCACGATTTCCCCGTCCAGATAGGCAAGGCACTGCGGGTCGGTTGATCCGGGGCGCTCGGTCCACTGAGACGTGAAGCGCAAGAAGAATGTCTGGTTGGCGGCCTCCTCGGGCACGGTAATCTCGGCGGCGAACCACGTGTGCCCCTGAGACTTGGACCAGACCGTGCGTTGCGAGAAGGATGGCCATTGTTGCCAATCGGCTTTCAGTGCTGCTGCGGGCAACAGATCTTCTTCGGTGTAGTGCCAAGCGATATCGCCTGGAGCCGGTTGATTGATCTTCTCGTTCAGATCCTCAAGCAACCGTTTGAGCTTACCCTCTTGTTTCACATCATCAACATTGAGGCCAAGTTTGCTTTTGAGCGGTGTGGTGTATGTCATCCTTTAACTCCAACTCCTGCAAAGCCAGTGTTCATATTCCGGCGCAGGGCAAAATAAACGACGATTGCAGGCGCCGCATAAACGATTGAAAACGCAGTCAGAAAGCCGTACTGGACAGATCCGTGCTGCCCGAAGGCGGCATAAAGGCCCATGGACATGGGGAAAGAGGCTTCCGTGCGGGAAAACAAGAGCGGGAACAGAAACTCATTCCATGCGCTCGTGAAGGTATAGAACCAGACGACAGCCATGCCGGCTCTGGAAAGCGGCAGCACGATCTTGATCAGGATACGAGGGAGGGATGCCCCTTCGACGTGCGCCGATTCCTCCAGCTCCACCGGGACCGTGTCGAAGAAGTTTTTCATCAACAACAGGGCGAACGGCAGGTTGAGAACCGTGAGAGCAACGATAATGCCCAAGTTGTTCAACAGCCCCATGCTCTGGGCAGCGAAATAGATCGGCACCAGAATGCCCGTGGGCGGCAACATGCGCAGCAACACCAGCGACCACAACAGCGTGTTGCGCCCCGGAATTTTCAATCGCGACAGGGCATAGGCTGACCCGCAGGCGACAACCAGTGTCAGGGTTGCTGTGCCACATGCGATGATAAGCGAGTTGAGCAATTGCTGGGCCGAATTGCCGGAAAAGGCCTCTATGAAGTTGCCGATCCCGACCTGTCGGGGCAAGTGCAAGCGCCCATCCGCCATGGGGTCGATGGCGTTGGTGATGAGCCAGGTGAAGGGACTGACCCAGATCACGGCCATAAAGACGAGCGCAATCGTCAAGCCTTTAGAGGGTGCATCGTTACCGTTCATCATTTTGGCTCCTTGAGAAGGCGCAGATAGAACAGGGACAGGAAGGCAACGATCAGCAGCATGGCAACCGAAATTGCACTGCCATATCCGAGCTTTCCGACACCAAAACTCTGGCGATAAAGGAAGATTGAAAGAACTTGGGTTTGCCGTCCCGGTCCGCCCCCCGTCAGCGCGTAAATCAGCGGGAAGTAGGTGAAGGTCCAGATGGTGATGAACAGCATGTTCGTGCCGATATGGGGTTTGATGATCGGCAGGATGACACGGCGGATACTCTGAAGGGCGCTGGCACCATCCACTTTGGCCGCCTCAATGATATCGCGAGAGACATTGTCGAGTGCTGCGGAATAGAGCAGATACGACCAGGCTGTGCCCTTCCATATGTTGGCCAGAATGACCACCTGCAGGGCATAGTCATTGATGAAGTTGATTGGCTCGAAGCCCAGCGGCTGCATGATGACCTGATTGACAAGGCCGGTTTTGCTGGTGGTGGCAGACCATAGAAAGGCCGCCACGATGTCCGGCAACAACCAGCCGAGCATCAAGGCCACTTCAAGGGACGTCCGCATCGAGCCGCGCAAATTGCGCAGGACGGCCGCAAGTCCGAACCCGAGCACGCTCTGGCCTATAATGGCCGAGAAGAAGGTGAAATTGAGGGTTGTTACGAGGCTTTCAAGAAACCCGCGCCTCCTGAACAGCCTTTCATAATTCTCAAATCCAACAAAGGACCAGTCAACAGACTTTCTGCCGACCAACGACAGGTCGGTAAAGCTGAAAAAGAATGCCCAGCCTGTGAAATAGAGCAGGATGCCCACAAAGATCAGCGCCGGAATTGCTGCCAGAACAAGGACGGGCAACGATCCGGCCAGCCAGGGGCTGACCCAGTTATTACCGGAGATTTTCATGATGGTTTTCCGAAGCAGCGAATGGGATGGTTCAGGCCGATGACGCCGCATCACCGGCCTGTTCCGCCATGGAGTTATTCGATGACCATGACATTTTCCTCGCCGAATTCGTCGACGAGCGCTTCGTGATATTCCTCGAGAGCTTCTTGTGCAGGTGTACCTTCGAGGATCAGACTTGTCATTTCCTGCACAAAGCTGGAAACGATCTGATAGCCGGGATAGGTATCGCGCCCGGTGGTATCTGCTGCGAGTTTGGTCGCTGCCGAGAGAAACTCGTTCTCTTTATAGGCGTCCATGTTTGCGATGTCGTCGCGAACCGCCATACGACCATTCTCCAGAACCCACTTCGAGAAGGCTTCCTTGTCGAAGATGGTCGTCAAGAGCGCGACGCTTTGATCTGGATTCTCGGCTTTGGCATTGATGCCAACAGACCAACCGCCGGAAACATTGGTGGTTGTCGGAGCCCCTTCAAACCCGGAGCCGGGCCACGGTGTCCATCCGATGATTTTCTTGCGCTCTTCAATCGGAGGCAGATTGACGCCGGTGCAATCAAACAGGCAGGCCCAGTCCCATGAACCGCCGGCCAGAATGCCGAATTCGTGGTTGGCAAGGGCATCACGCAATGCGGCGTCCTTGTCCGCGGCATAGTTCAATGCCGGTTTGGAAAGCTCCTGTTCCACGTAGACTTTATAGTAAAGCTCGGCAGTGCGCGTGATCGCCGGGCTCTTGCCAATCCATTTGCCTTCTTTCCAGTTCCGCAGACGGTTGCGTTCGCCTTCGGGTGTATCAGCTCCAAGCATCGCCATATAGAAGCCCTGCATTGTGGTGGCTTCGCCCATCTTCGTGCCCGCAGGGAGTGCAAATGAATAATCCGCGCCGGTTTTTTCCTTCACCTTCGTAGCAGCATCAAGGATGTCATCCCAGTCTTTCGGCTTCCATGGCATTTCAATGCCTGCTTTTGCAAACAGGGCCTTATCGTACCAGAGCATGCGCACGTCGGTGTCTGTGGGGAGTGCATAAACCTTGCCATCAACCGCATTCAGCTTGAGCAGCGCGGGCATGTAATATTTGTATTGGTCCCAAGAGCTGAGTGGCTCGTCGAGGGCCATCAGGTAACCGGCAGATGCCAGCTCAGCCACCATGAAGCCGTCCATCACATTGATATCAGCAGCAGTGCCAGCAGCCAGATCAACGGCAATGCGCTTGTCGTAACCATCGCTTGGCAACTTGATGCTTTCAACGTCGACGCCAGTTGCGGCTTCGTAGTTTTTGATCCCCGGCTCGACCAGTGTGGCAAGCCATTCGGGATACATGATCGAGACGTCAGCCTGGGCAGCCGCGCTCATGCCGAGTAGGGCAAGGCTGCATGCAGCAGCACGAAATGCAAATTTCTTCATAATTCCTCCACTTCGCTATGAAGAGCGATCTCATCGGTGTGTTCCCAATCCTCCGAACACCTCTATTTTGTACCATTAGCACAAATTAATTGCAACGTTGCAATTTTACTTTCGGCTAAGAATTGAGCGACCAAGTGTCAATAATTGTAAATATTGGCGGAATTGTTGAACAATTTTTGATTTCTGGCAGTGAACTATAGTATCGTTGCAATAACGTTGAAAACGCGATCGCCAAAAGGAAAACTGGATGGTCCAACCTCCCAATCGTCCAACACTGAAAACACTTGCCGAATTAACCGGGCTCAGCCAATCCACGGTGTCGCTTGCGCTTCGTGGCGGCAAGAATCTGAAAACGGAGACGCGGGATAGAGTTCTCAAGACTGCAAAAGAAATTGGCTATGTCCCCGACCGAGCGGGCGTCCGGCTTCGCACGGGACGAACCAATTCGATTGGACTGATCCTCGATGGCCGTGAAGATTCGATCGGCTTCACGCGCTATCTCATGCACGGCATCAGCACCGAGGCGCACAAGTCGAATTTCAACGTCAATGTCTACCCGCAGTTCAGTCGCGCAGAAAGCGAAGAGACGATGCTGCGTTTGGTTCGCTCCGGTCTGGTTGACGGCATCATTCTAACCCACACCGAACCACAGGACAGACGGGTCAAACTCCTGCTCGAAATGGACTTTCCCTTTGTCACACACGGCCGGACCGAGCTGTTCACCGAGCATGCCTATCATGATTTCAACTCTGAAAAATTCATAGATCTTGCGTTCGAGATCTTCACCGCCCGCAAGGTGAAAAATCTGCTGGCGATCCTGTCGGATAGTTACACAACAAACAACAGCTTGGTGAAAAGGCTGTTCGAGGATCATTGCAAGCAAATGGAGATCAACGGAGAGGTCTTTGAATATAGTCACGGAGCCGAAGGACACATCGCAACACTGCGCTCCATGAGCATGTCGATTTTGGATCAGCAAGCTCCTGTCGACGGCATTTTGTGTGAAAATGAGCTCGATGCCATCAGCGTGGCTACGGGCTTGCGCGATACCGAATATCCGGGATGGAAAGACATCGCACTCGTCACGAAACAGACCTCAGACCTGCTGCCTGCCCTCTACCCGTCCGTGATCGGGATCAAGGAAACCATCTATGATTCAGGTGTTGAACTGGCCCGATTGCTGATCGCCCTGATGAATGGAGACGCTCCGGCCAATCTCCAAACATTGTCGGAACCTGTCGTCGACAAATCCCACTTGCGCTAAAAGAAGCTCCTGACTTCTGCAATGCGGACGAAGGAGACATGCAGTTCGTAGGACCGAATGTCAGCTTGCCATTCGCATCTCTCTTTGATAGCAGATTCGCATGATAAGCGTGCGCGACATGACAAGCCAAGACTACGCCGAAGTGCGAGAGCATCTGTCTAGGTGTTGGCGTGAGACTTATTCGCACCTAATGCAACCGTCAGACTTCGAGAAGATGTTGGCTCCTTTGGATAGCCCAAATCTTGGCTTGATCGCATCAGACGGCTTGGCCTTGGTTGCCGTGGATACTCAGGGAAATCGAGCAATCGGAACTGCAATGGCAGCCGAACGCCGTGGGGTTGGGTATATCTGGGGCGTATATGTTGCAACGGACAAACAGAGGTGTGGCATCGGTCGCACTCTGATCAACGAAGTCTCTGCCCGATTGCCCTCAGCTAGCCAGTTTTCAGTGATAGTTCTCGAAGCTAGCGTCGAAGCTCGGGCATTTTACCAGGCACTCAATTTCTCGACGATGGAGCGGTGCCATGAGGAACTCGCGCCAGGTTTAATAATGCAGGCAAGAACCATGGTTTACACACGAAGTCGATAGGCTCTTGGGTAGTGTTCGCTTCCCTAAAGCAGTCTTTCAAATTCTACGCAGCATCAGTCACAATGGGCTCGAAGCAGACATTTTGGATTGGTCCAAACATCTTGAACGCCCGAACAGGCTTGGGTCTGCCGCTGGAGAGTTTATGTATTTGCTTGGCTGATTTATCTGGGTCTTTTTGATCCGGTGTCAAAATTGGAAGGTCCGTTCCAGTAGAGGCAAAATTGCTGGATATGGGTGCTTTTATTGGCGTCAGCCCTGTTTTCTTGTCTCACTTCTTTGCAAAATGTGGTTTGATCGTTGCCGGGATTTGCCCAGACTCTCATGCAACACAACCCCTTGCCATCTGATCCTTGGCAACTTGAAGCCCAAAGCCTGACTGTGATGACCGAAACACCTAGCCCCGCCCCGCGTGCGGGGGTTCTGCAATTCTTCCATGAAGCCAGCTGCCTTTCCCCGCGCCTCGTAACCCGTCAGGATTTTCTAGGCCGCCACCACCTTGTGGGTGACGCCGCCCGCGCCGAGTTCAGAGAGACGCAAAACTGGCTGGGCGGTGTCCTGAATGCTCTTGACGGGCTGTCGATGGAGACCGAGATCGGGCTGTGCACGGCCTGTCTGCCGGGCGGGCCTGTTGCAAGGGATGCGTTCGAGCATCTTCTGTCGGAATTGCTCGAAAGCTTGCAGTCCATACTCGCGAACGGTCCGCTTGTTCATCTGTTCCTGTTGTTGCATGGCGCCCTGCTGGTGGACCAGTGCGAGGATCCTGAAGGCCGTATCGTCCGCGCGGTCAGGGCCCTGATCGGCGATCAGACCACGCTTGCCATTTCGCTTGATTTTCACGCCAATATCAGCGCGGCCCTAGTCGAGACGGCGGATATCGTCATCGGCGGCAAGCTCTACCCGCATACGGATACAGCCGAACGCGGCGCGCGTCTGGTTCACCTCGCCACGTCGGGCGAGGTGCTCAAAACCCACAGATTCCCGATGGGACTTGCGGTCCCCATGCCAAGACAGGAAACCCTTTCAGGGCCCTTTGGCGCTCTCGCGCGCCTAAGCGACGGCTTGGAAACCGGCGCCATCCGCGATGCAAGCCTTCTTGGCGGCTTCCCCTATTCCCGGGCGCCCTTTCGCGGTACCGCGCTGCTCGTTACCACATCCGACCCACACGCAACAGAAGCTGTTGCCAAGAGAATGGCCAAGGCCATTGACGCCGTCAGGCAGGATCTGGTTGCGCCCATTCTCTCAATCGAACAGGCTTTGCCCCAGATTCGGCAAGCTCTTTCGGGCGGCCGCGTCGTGATTGGCGATGTAGGCGACAATCCCGGCGGTGGCGGCAACGGCGATACGACCGATCTGTTGCCTGTGCTCCTCTCTCTCGAACGCCCCTTTGCTTTTGCTTTCCTGATCAATGAGGGTTTGGTCAGACAAGCCGTTTCAGCCGGTGTGGGTGCCAGCTTTCAGCTTCCCACGGCTGGCGGCGATGTGGAGACGACCATTCTCGCCCTTCCGCACATTGCCTATCGCAACACGGGTCCGATGATGAAGGGGGAAAGGCTGGACGGCGGGCAAGGCGCGGTGCTGGGCGTGGGTCCTTCGCGGATTCTTCTATCCAGCAACCGTGTGCAGGCGTATGATACCAATGCCTTTACCGCCTTCGGGGTCGATCTTGATAAGATGGACATCGTTGCCGTGAAATCCATCGCCCATTTCCGCGCGTCCTATCGTACCATTGCGACGGGCGGGGTCGTTCTGGTCGACAGTTTTGGCCTGTCATCGCCGCTCAAGGCACCTGCTTTTGAGGCCGATACGATCTGAAGACAGAATGAAAGATGATCGGTTGCATCGGGGTTTTGAGAGAGGTGGGGTTCACGCCTTCGAAGAATTGACGCAGAATTTTGTTTTATATATATCTTTTCGGGTTCAGACCATCTCGGAATCGTTCTGACAACAGGCCTTCAGTGCCTGACGCATCGGCACGATAGAGAGAGTTGGTTCCGCAAGAAATCAAGAGGAAACGACTTGGATTTTCGTCAGCTTGAAGCTTTCGTTACGGTTGTATCAACCGGCAGCATGACCGTTGCCGCTCGGGTACTGGGGACGTCTCAGCCGACTGTGTCGCGCCTCGTGCAGGATCTGGAATCCTCGGTCGGCTTTCAACTCCTGACGCGCAACGGCCCCAAGATCATTCCCACCCATGATGGCCTTGATTTCTACAGTGAGGCGGAAGGACTTCTGAATGCTGTCGTACGGCTCGAACACCGGGCCCGCGACATTGCCACCTCGGCTCCGCGGTCGTTCAATATCGCGTCGATTTCTTCGGTTGGCGTCGCGTTCGTTCCCAAGATTCTGGCGCGGATGCCTGCTGAGCAGACACCGGGCAATATCGGCCTCAGTCTGCAACGGGCGGAGATCGTTCCTCAGATGGTTGTCAACGGGCAAGCTGATCTGGGCTTCTCAAACCCGCCTCTGGATCATCCGGGCCTTGAGATTATTGGCTCCTTCGCGGCCCCTTGCGTTGCGGCCCTGCCAGACGGCGATATGCTGGCCAGCAAGAAGCTGCTGAAAATAGATGACTTCCGAGGTCGCCGCTTTGCCACGCTGGGCGACCGCTTCCGTTTCCGACGGATGATCAATGATGCCCTCGCCGAGCGCGGCATCCATATCGATCAGGAAATCTCCTGCTCCTCCACCATCGCCGCGCTTCACTGCATCCAGTCGGGCTCCGCCGTTGGCATCGTGGATCCTCTGACAGCCTTCAGTGTGCCGCTCGACAAGGTTGCCATTCGACCGCTGGCCGAGGAAATCCTGTTTTCGTGGAGTGTGATTGTCGCCGAGGGCCATCCGCAGCTGTCTGTGTTGCGCGATCTCGTCAGTCTGCATGAAGAAGTGGTTGGCGAGGCGGTACCCGGCTTCCGCCGTCTGGACAAATCCAAAAGCAAAAAAGCAGACAGCCGCAAACGCTGACGCGGTGCCAGATTGGCGCTTGTGGGACGCAAGGCTTGTCTTGCGCTGATCTTGCCTGAGCAAAAAAAAGATCCCTGGCCACTCAAGACCAGGGATCAAAGTGCCATCTCTTGGACTGGATCGGATTACTGGGAGAGGTCCGAAACCTGCGGGATAGAGATGGCGGCTGCTTATTCTTGCCTTGTTGGCGCGCTTCAATGGGGGGGATGGGGAAGGCGCGCCAACAGGTGTTTATTCTGTCTTGCAGAGCCTGAGCGTCAGGCGGCTTTTCCTTTTTCGAGCAACGCCTGTGCCTTCACCGGTGCCTCGCTCAAAGCCTGCAGATTGGCACTTGAGGTTTTTGCCGTGACGATGGAGCAACCCGGCGCAAGGATCATGCCCTGACCATTGTTCTCAAGGATCGTGTTGACGGCCTTGGCGCTGACATCGTCCGGCGTGCCGTTGGCCAGCGTCTTGGCATCAACCCCACCACCGGAACACAGGCCCGTCATCTGGCGGCCCATGCGCAGGCTCGGATTGTGCGGTCCATGATCATCCCAATGCATGATCGAAACCGGATAATCACGGAAGGTGTCCATGAAAACCTCATTCTGGCAGACATGCATGATGTTGAACGGCAGATTGGCGGCTGACGCCATCATGCTCAGATCATGCGGCAGGCAGAGTTTGCGATAGTCTGCGGCGCTCAGCTTGGCACCGTTCACCCACTTGGTGGAGAAGAAGATCCCGTCAACGCCGAACTGTGTCACCTTGCGGACAAAATGGGACAGGGTTTCGGCAAATACGGACAGACCATAGGCCACCGCTTCGGGGGCTTCCTCGATATGCTGGGCCAGAACTGACGCATTGCGGTCCAGCATCTTGTCGGCGATATCCAGCGGCGTGAAGACCGTCATGATCAGCGGCACATCCTTTGGAAGGCCTTTGCGGATCAGCTCGAGCACTTTCATCTGCTCATCAAAAGCGGCATTGTCGACCGGCTGCGGCTTGAGCTTGAACCAGTCTTCGGCTTCCTGCACCGGGCTGTGAAGCAGTCCGTGACCAACAGCCGGATCATCGGATGGGTCGATCTGGAAGCCGAAAGGCTCGACATGATAACTCGCCCGCGCATGCACTTTCAGGATGTCCCAGTCATAGGTCTCGCGGAACGACAGCATCTTGTCAGCGAAGGTGTCTGCCCGCTGTTCCTCGACATAGAAATGTCCCCAGGCGGAAACCGGAATGCGGTCGGGTGTCTTGCCGTTGACTACGGCTTCGAGGCGTTCAGTGCGGTTCATGATCATTCTCCTTCCCAAACCTGACCAAGAACGCGCATCCAGTTGCCACCGTAGATCTTCAGGATGCGTTCTTTGGAATAGCCATGTTTGAGCAGCGCTTCGGTGAGATTGGGGAATTCGCGCATCCGCTCGATGCCTTTTGGCTTCTTGACCGGCTTGGAGCCAAATTCCGTCAACTTGCGGCCCGTGCCCTTGTCCTTGTTGCACCACAACAGGAACGATCCGGGACGCGGATGGCCGATGCTGAAGTCGGTGCCGACGGTGACATGATCTTCACCAATCAGATCGACCAGATAGTCGATGGCTTCGACCACATCATCAATCGTAGAATCATTGCCTTTTTTCATGCCCGGCGCGAAGAGAGAGAAACCGACGACCCCTCCGGTTTCAGCCGCGCCCTTGAGCAGGTCGTCAGGCTTGTTGCGCCCGCGATCAAGCAGGGCCCGCGGTAGGACATGGGTAAAGGCGACCGGTTTCTTGGAATAGGCAATCACATCGGCGCTTGTCTTGTCGCCTACGTGCGACAAATCACAGACCACACCGGCCTCGCCCATGGTGTCGATCAGTTCCCGCCCCCAATCGCTGAGACCGGAGTCGTTCGTTTCCTGATAGCCAGATCCGGCATAGTTCTGGGTGTTGTAAGTCAGCTGCATGATGCCGACACCGAGCTTCTTGAACAGGCGCACATAGTCGAGGCGATCTTCCAGCGGCGACGTGTTCTGCCAGCTCAGGATAATACCGGTCTTGTCTTGCTCTTTGGCTTTGAGGATATCGGCAGGGCTGTGTACGGGCATGATCAGGTCGCCATGCTCTTCATACCACTGGAGCCACTTGGCCACCTCGATCATGCCATCGCGGAAATTCTCCCAAACTGCGGTCGTGCAGGAAACAGCCGTTACGCCGCCTTCGCGATACTCCTCGAAGATTTCCCTGTTCCAATTACAAATGTTCAGGCCATCAATCAAAATGGCTTCCTGATGGAGGGCTTGCGCCTCGGTCATGTTCCAACTCCAGATGTCGAAGAGCAACGCATTGAATTCACAGAGCGTGTTTCATCGTCTTGCTGCTTTTATAAGTCGCATAGTTATATCTATATCATGCATTAAATGAATTATAGAACAAGCCCAAACTTTTCCAAAAGCGCGCCACCCCGTGCGTAGGAACCGCAAGAATTTTTCTTTAATAAATTGAACTTGCTAGATTATATAACTTTTAACATACAACATCAGAAGCTGTGCATGATCAGGTTGACGAAATTTTCGCAATGCATTTCGTCCATTCTCTATTGACATGATATATATTTTATCATCAGATATATGCATAAATATAAAAATCACCCGCATATCCGACAATAGTTTGGACACGTTCCAAGAGGAGTTCTGTATGACGTCCCTGCCCGCACGCCTTGCCTGCGCCGCCGCCTTGACCTTCTTTGCTGCCGATGCAAATGCCGAAACATGGCGCCTGAGTTCCATGATGACCGCTGAAAGCTTCGAGGGTCAGTCCTATCAGAAATTTGCTGAGCTGGTTTCCGAGTATACCGATGGTGACATCGAGATCCGCATCTATCCCAATGAGCAGATCGGCTCAATGAACTCTGTTGTCGAACAGTTGAGCCTGGGCCTCATTCAGCTCGCTCCGTCCGGTTCATCCTTCCTGGCTCGCTGGGAAGAAGGCATCCGTTATGCTGCCGCGCCATTCCTGTTTGACGACTATGCGCACTGGTCCAACTTCATCGAAGGCGACTTGTTTCAGTCCTGGCTGAAAAGCGTCGAAGAGACAGCCGATATTTCGGTCCTAGGCTCCATTCCCGATATGCCGCGCGGTTCCTTCCGCACGTTGCTGACCAAAGAGCCGATTGAAACCGCTGCCGACATCGAGGGCCTCAAAATCCGCCAGTATCAGAATGAGCTGGTAATTGATGCCTGGACACATCTTGGTGCAGAGGTTCGCGTTCTGCCATGGGGCGAAGTCTATGACGGCATCAATCGCGGCATCGTCGATGGTGTGACCTCTCCGGCCGAGCTGATCAAATCCATGCGTTTCTACGAAGTTGCTCCGAACATCATCCGGACCGACGAATATCCTCAGGCCGTTGCGTGGATGATGAACAAGAAGGCATGGGATAAGCTGTCCGAGGAAAACAAGGCCGCCATGCTACGCGCCCACAAGGAAGCAGCTGCCTTTGGCCGCGATCTTCTTGCCAAGGCTTCAGCCTCCATGCAGGCCGAACTTGAGGCGGTTGAGGGCGTAAAGGTCAACTTTGAATTTGACTCCAGCCCGCTCGTGGCCAAGATGGCCGAATTTTACGAAGCACGGGAAGCCGCAGGCAAACTGCCAGCAGGTCTTCTTGACGCAGTAAAAGCGGCCCGGGGAAAATAGTCGAATGATGACGTCGCTCAACAAAGCGCTTGATATGGTTGCCATCCTTTTCAGATGGTTGGCAACCATCAGCCTGTTGATCATGGTCTCTATCAATCTGGTGAATGTCGTGGTTCGGGCGACGCTCGATCAAGCCTTCGGCTGGGTCTTCCCTTGGACCCTGTTGCTCTTTGCATGGATGCTGTTCTTCGGCTTCTATGCCTATGTGCGCGGGAAACGCGATGTTGTCGTGGATGTGATCATGATCCGCCTGCCCAAACCACTGCGTATCCTGGGTGGTTTGTTTGCCTGCACGGTGGGTATGCTTTTCATGATTGCCATCCTGCGTGCGGCACCTTCGCTGATTGTCATCCAGCAAACCAAGATGGACATGATCGACCTGCCACTGTGGGCGAGATCCTTGCCCCTCTTCATTTCATCCGTTCTGGTTTTCCTCCACATGCTGCTGAACTTCATCCAGATCGCAACCGGCCAAGTCACGCCTTTTGAAAAGGTCGACACACTTGACGAACCGGAGGTACAGACATGACCCTCGGATTTCTCGTCATTGGTGGCTTCATTATCCTGATGATGGTCGGTGTACCGGTCACCATTGCAATCGGAGCTGCCTCGGTTGCCGGCCTTTACTATGCCGGGTTCGGGGATCAGAGTCTGGTTGTTCCCCAACAAATCATCGACGGGGCGGCCAAACCCGGCCTGTTGGCGATCCCCTTCTTCATTCTGGCCGGCAATCTGATGAATGCGATCGGCCTGACGGATCGGATCTTCAACTTCGCCCTTGCGCTGGTGGGGCACTTCCGGGCCGGGCTTGCCTATGTGAACGTTCTGGCCTCGCTGCTGTTTGCCGGTGTGTCCGGGGCGGCGACCGCCGATATTGCCGGCCTTGGTCAGCTAGAAGTCAAGGCCATGCGGGCCCGGGGCTACACCCCTGAATTCGCCGCAGCCCTGACGGTTGCAACGTCGCTTGTGGGTCCAATCGTTCCCCCATCGATCAGCCTCATCGTCTATGCATGGCTGGCGAGTGAATCCGTCGCCCGGCTGTTTCTCGGCGGGATTGTTCCGGGGATTCTCGTCGCGATCTCCTTCATGCTGTATATCCGCACCATGGCCATCTGGGTTCCCATGCCGCGCGAACCACGCGCAACACGCAAGGAACTCTTGAAGGCCACTATCGAGGGCATTCCTGCTTTGGTTGCCCCCGGCATCATCCTCGGTGCGATCGTATTCGGCTTTGCAACAGCCACCGAGGCGGGTGTCATCGCATGTGGTTATTCCGTGCTGATCGGCCTGTTCTATCGCAAGCTTAAATACGACGCCCTTTGGGATGCGTTGGTGCAAAGCACCACGCTGGCCTCGCTGATCATGATGATCATCGGTGTCTCCCAAATCATGGGCTGGCTGTTTGCTTTCGAACAGGTACCGCAGGCTTTTGCATCCGGCATTCTGGACGCCATCGCCAGCAAGGGGGTCTTTCTGACCTTCACCATTGCAATGCTGGTTCTGATTGGTTGTTTCATGGAAGCGACACCCGCAAAGATCATCCTCCTGCCGCTGCTGCTGCCGATTGCCGACATGTTCGGGATCGACCGGGTTCAGTTCGGCATGGTGATCACGCTGTCCCTGCTTCTGGGCATCGCAACACCCCCATTGGGCGTTGGGCTCTATCTGATGTCGGCGGTGTCTGGCGTAAGGTTCGAGAAGTTGGCGGTTGCCATCCTGCCACTGCTCATTCCACCGATCCTGGTGCTGATCCTTATTGCCTCAGTTCCCGAGATCACGCTCTGGCTGCCGAACCTGGTGATGGGACCAGCCCAGTAGCCAATTGAACGACAAGTCAAACCGAAAACTGGACGCGCGGACCTTTAGGGTTCGGGCGCCCGACGGGTGAACTGTGCCTTTTTCTGACCGGGAGCATGAAGGGCCGTCACATGTCACACAGCCTCTATCAATCGTTTGCCCGCTTCTCACGCGGGCTGAAAAGGAACCGATTATGAAAGTGATCAATACCGACAAGGCTCCGGCCGCCATCGGCCCCTACTCCCAAGCCATCGCTGCTGGCGATCTGTTGTTTGTATCCGGGCAGTTGCCGATCAACCCCGCAACCGGCACAATCGACAGCGACGTTGTTGTTTCCCAACTGCATCAAAGCATGAAAAATATCGCAGCAATCGCAGAGGAGGCAGGAACCTCATTTGCCAATCTGGTCAAGACAACCATTCTGATGCAAGACCTTGCCGGCTTTGCCGACGTCAACGAAGCCTATGGCAGTTATCTCTCAGAGCCCTTCCCTGCTCGCGCCACCTTTCAGGTTGCAGCCCTGCCCAAAGGCGCTCTAATCGAGATCGAAGCGGTCTTTTCGCTCAAGGGAGCGCTGTGATGTTGACCAAAGCTGAAATGACGATCGATGCGTCCCCGTGTTTTGCACTTGTGGAGCATGAAACCCATCACGAGTGGGCCTGTGAAGCGCTGGAAAAGCTGGAGTGCGAGAAACAGAGAGCGGTTGACACACACCTGATCCGGCTCGAGCTGCCCGGCTTTGAGAAAACGCCTCTCTATTTCAAGGATGAAAGCACGCACCCGACGGGAAGCCTCAAGCATCGTCTGGCGCAATCGCTGTTCACCAATGCGATCTGCCATGGCTATATCGGTCCGGAGACGACTGTTATCGAAGCCTCATCCGGCTCAACTGCGGTCAGCGAGGCGTATTTTGCGAAATTGCTCGGCCTGCCCTTCATTGCCGTGATGCAGAAGGACACGTCGCAAACCAAGGTCAACGCCATCAAGCAATATGGCGGCCAGATCCATCTGGTGGACCGCGGCGATCAGGTCTATGAAGCTTCCGAAGCACTGGCAAAAGAAACCAACGGTCATTACATGGACCAGTTCTCCAACGCGGCGATTGCCACCGACTGGCGCAGCCCGGGTTGCATTGCCGGCGCCATCCTCGATCAGATGAAACGCGAACCGGAGCCTGAACCCGCATGGATCGTCATGGCTGCGGGCACCGGCGGCACATCGGCAACCATCGGACGGCATCTGCGCTACCACAAGCTAAAGACAAAGCTCTGTGTTCCCGATGTCGAGAATTCGGTTTTCATGGATGCCTGGGACACCCATTCGTGTGCGCTGACCTGCTCGGCAGGATCCCGCATCGAAGGCATTGGTCGTCCACGCGTGGAGCCATCCTTCAAACCTGATCTGGTGGACGCCATGATCAAGGTTCCAGATGCGTCATCCGTGGCCGCGATGCTGAAACTGTCCGATCTTGTCGGTCGTCCCGTCGGACCATCCAGCGGCACCAACTTCTACGGCGCATTGGTAATTGCCGGGAAGATGCGCAAAGCCGGCCAAAGCGGTCCGATTGTGACGGTGATCTGCGACAGCGGCTATCGCTACCGCGACACCTATTACAACAAGGACTGGCGCATCGAGAAATCCCTCGAAAGCGAGGCTTGCCAGCAAACAATCGAGCAATTGCTCGGCTAAATTCGAGCCAAGGCGAAGCGCCCCAAGCCCCTCGCCTTGGCTTTTGTTTGAAGAAGCGGCTTGAAGCTGCATCGGCTGATTAAACCAGCCTTTCACTGCACCTCAAAGCCTGAGAACTGTCAACAATGCGGATGGCGATGGCAGTGAGTTGGCGAAGGCTTTCATGGAACTGGTTGCCGAAGATATGCGGCCGTAAACAGCGATACAGCATGCAACAAAGTTACCTATATGCTGTTCCTTCGACGCTATCCGACGCATCCAATTTTCTGTTTTGAGGCCTAGCCGTTTCTCTTGGAGGTCGAGTGACGCAGAACCAATTCCGTCGGGAACGTGATGCGGTTTTCCTCTTTTTCGTCTTGCCCATTGATAGCGCCAACTGCCAGATCCAATGCACAGCGGCCGATATCAACAAGCGGGCGACCAATGGAGGAAAGAGGCGGATTGAGCAGGTTGGCAATGGAGTTGTCAAACCCAATGACAGACATGTCTTTGGGCACGGATAGACCGGCCTCCCCCAAAGCCTGTAGCGCGCCGGCCGCCAGAATGTCGCCGGATGCAAGCACGGCGGTCGGGCAATTTTGCTCCTTCAACAAGGCATGCATCATTTCGCGGCCAGCCCGGGCGGGATCATCTCCCGTGGTTGAAAAATAAAGCCCCAAACGAATGAGCGCGTCATCATCACTGGCTCCGTGCTTCTTTACGGCAGCACGAAAGGCAGCCAGACGGTCCTCATCCATGGATGTGCCGCGCACGCGCGGGCGATCATAAAGCGCGGGGTTACCGCCAATGAAAGCAATGCGTTCATGCCCGAGTCCGCACAGATGCTCGACCGCTGCATCGATGCCGACAACGGGATCGATCAAGACCGCATCGGTTCCTGCGCACACTTCCTGCTCGATCTGAACGACCGGAATGCCCGCCTGCAGCAGCGGGGCCACGCCTTCTGCATTCACCCCATAGGCTAATATGACAGCATCGGCGCGCTGTTGCAGCAACTGGGTGACAGCCTTTGCCTCCCGTTCCGGCTTCATACCGTGCTGGAACATCAGGACATTATATCCCCGCTCGAGCGCCTCATTCCTGATCGCCTGACTGAGTTGGCTGAAAAACGGGTTGAGCGTCCCATCCACCACGATAAGCCCGATCGTCCCGCTTCTTTGTGTTCTAAGACCACGCGCTGCTGCGTTCGGTCTGTAGCCCGTGGCTTTCAGGGCGTTTTGCACAATCGTGCGCTTTTCAAGACTGACCTTTTCAGGCTCATAAAGGACGCGCGCGACGGTGGCTGGAGATACGCCAGCATGCCTTGCGACATCACCCATGGTGGGAAGAGGAGAAAATTTTTTCATAAAAAAACCGAATTTTCTATTGATGATGACGTCATCATTCGCAATGATGACGTCATCATATCAAATTCATGACAAAATTCCAGCCCGTTTGATTGTCTCGAAAACAGCACCTTAGGCTACAATGACCCTGAACCGTACCTTTTCCAAATTTGCCTATTACTTGCTGGTGTTTCTGGCCTATGCCTTCATTATGGCTCCGGTGCTGGCGGTGATCCTGGTCAGCTTCTTTAGCAGTCAGATTGTCAGTTTCCCGCCTGAAGGCTGGACGTTGAGATGGTTCGCGAATGCGTGGGCGCATCGGGAATTTGCCGAAGGGCTTGTTACCAGTCTCCAGCTCGCGCTCATCGCCACGGCGATCGGGGTGCCTCTGGGAGCCATGGCCGCTTACGGGATCAACCGGGGAAAGTTTAAAGGCAAGAGCGCCCTTTCCGCCCTGCTGCTTGGGCCGCTGGCTGTGCCTGCCATTATCGCGGGGACGGCGCTCTATATCTTTTATATTCAGGCAGAGTTCGTGATTGACCGGACCATCGTCGGGTCAACCGCGGGTCTGGTTGCCGCCCATGTCTTGCTGACCATTCCATGGACCGTAAAGCTGGTGTCTGCTGGCATGGAAGGCCTTGACATGCGGGTCGAAGAAGCCGCAGCCAGCCTTGGCGCCTCCCCGCGTGTTGTCACATGGCGCATCACCATCCCGATGCTGCGCTCGGGTATTGTTGCGGCCTGCATGTTTTCCTTCATCCAGAGTTTCGAAAATCTCGAGCTGTCTCTTCTGCTGACAGGGCCCGGCAAGATCACCCTGCCGGTCGCCATGCTCAACTATCTCGAATTCCGGATCGATCCGACCCTTGCAGCTGTCGGCACCGTGCAAATCGTGCTGATCGGGCTCCTGATGGTTCTCACCGATCGCTATGTCAAACTTTCCCGTGTCTTTTGACGCGCCAGTCCTGGAGACTATCCTTGAGCAAATTGACCATCGAACATTTGGCGAAGAGTTTCGGCAATACCGCCGTCGTTCGTGATCTCAACTTCATCGTGGAACAGGGTGAAATGGTTGCGCTGTTGGGGCCGTCAGGGTGCGGAAAGTCAACAACCTTGCGCATGATCGCCGGTTTCGAGACACCATCGAGTGGGCGCATTCTGTTTGGTCAAGAGGATGTCACCTCTTTGCCGCCTTATCGGCGCGATGTTGGCATGGTGTTCCAGTCCTATGCCCTTTTCCCCCATATGAGCGTGGCGGCAAACGTCGGCTTCGGGCTTGAAATGCGCAAGCTTGGCAGAGCCGACCGCGACAAACGGATAAAGGATGCGCTGGAAATGGTCCGGCTGGAGCATCTGGCGGATCGCATGCCGGGGCAATTGTCTGGCGGCCAGCAGCAACGCGTGGCGCTCGCTCGTGCCCTTGCCGTCAACCCGGCCCTCCTGTTGCTTGATGAACCGCTGTCCAATCTGGATGCCAAGTTGCGCGCCGAAGTTCAGCATGAAATCAGAGACCTGCAACAGCGCCTTGGCGTGACAACGCTGATCGTCACCCACGATCAGGAAGAAGCCTTGATCATGGCCGACCGCATGGCCGTCATGGAAGGGGGTGTCTTGCGCCAGATCGGTAGCCCGCGCGCCCTTTACGACAGGCCGGAGAATGTCTTTGTCGCAGGCTTTGTCGGACAGTGCAATCTGGTTGAAGGAAGCGTCAGCCGCGGCGGGTCTTTCACCTCGGCATCGGGCGTTGACCTGCCCTGCCGAGCGCACGACACCCTCAACGGGGACGCCATCTTTGCCCTGCGCCCCGAAAAAATTTCTCTTGATCCGCAGCTCAAGTCTCCTCGGCAAGCCAGCGTGCTGGAGGTCACCTATCTGGGTGCCCAAACCGAATACAAGCTCGATCTTGGCGGCACGTCCCTCGTGGCAACAATTTCAACCCCCGCAGAACAAACCGACCTTGCCGGTTTAACGGCAGGCATGAAGGCTTCTGTAGATTGGGCAGCTGAAGACGCCCATCTTCTACCGCCAAACACCTAATCAGACACCAGAAAGAGAACCACCATGTCAGACAAAATCAGCCTTACCAGAAGACATTTTCTTGCTTCTACGATTATGGCCTCGGTGTTAGCCGTGGCGCTTCCTTCGGTCACTTTTGCAGCGGACAAGGGCGAAGTCATCGCGTCTGTCTTTGGCGGCGACTATGGCGACATCCTGCATCGCACCGTTGATGAAGCCCTCATGGCGCCGGAAGGCTATGAGGTTATTCAGGACATCTCATCGACCGAAGCGCGTCAGACCAAACTGCGCACCGAGAAGATGCGTGCAAAATCCAGTTTCGACGTTGCCGTTCTGGCGGATCTGGACATGTATCCGATGGCAAAGATCGGCACGCTGACGGAGCTGGATGAGACCAATGTATCGCGCATTTCTGCGGTCATCCCCGCGTTGCGTAAACCCTACTCTGTGCCCCAGATCTATTCCTACATCGCTATTCTCTACAATCCAGACAAGATCAAGACACCGCCGACCTCCTACGCTGATTTGTGGAAGCCGGAATATAAGGGCCATGTGGGCGTCTCAGACAAGCTCCATGTCGCAACCTCTGCTGTGGCAGCGCTTGTTGGTGGTGGCTCGATGAGTGATTTCGAGCCCGGCCATGCCAAGCTGATGGAGCTGCGCGAAAAGCAGGATGTGCAAATCTTGCCGTCGAACGAAGCGATTGCGGCTTCATTCAAATCCGGCGATGTCTGGATCACGCTGAACTATGTGTCCCGTGCCTATTCCTGGTCCAAGGCGGGCCTTAACATCAAGCGAGCCGTTGCCAAGGAAGGCGCGATCCCCATCGCTTTCGAAATGGCTGTGCCCAAGAATGCGCCCAATAAAGAGGGTGGTCTTGCCTATCTGAACGCCGCCCTCGACCCCAGCGCTCAGACAGGGTTTGCCGAACAGATGGGATATCTTCCCACTGTGACCGATGCCGATCTGCCCAAGGAGCTTGAAGAAGCCATCGGCCTGCCGGCTGAAGATCAGGACCGGCTCCTGCGTCTCGACCAGGACTATCTGATGGAGCATCAGGTCGATATTCTCAATTTCTGGAACCGTAACTTTAAGGGTTGATATGCCGTTTCTGGTTTTTCCCGCTTCCTTGTTGGTTTTTGTCTTGCTGGTTCTGCCTATGGCGGGCCTGTTCAGGATGTCGCTCAACCTCTATAGCCCGACTGAACTGATGGTGACCGCACTAAGCGGGGAAAACTATGTTGCTGCCCTGTCCGACCCGTATTATCAGGAAATTCTTCTGACCACGGTCGGGGTTGCCGTGCTGTGTATGGTTCTCAGCCTATCGCTATCGCTCGCGCCGGCCTATTGGCTGGCGCGGATGCAGAGCCGGTGGAAATCTCTGCTGACGATTTTCACCCTGTTCCCGCTCTTGGTGGGCAACGTGGTCCGCTCCGCCGGGTGGATGGCCTTGCTCGGCACGGACGGGGCGATCAATGCCAGTTTGGGGGCGTTTGGCATCGGCCCGTTCAAGCTGATGTACACCCCGTTCGCTGTTGTTGTTGGCACGACCGCAGTCATTCTGCCCTACATGATCCTGACGCTATCGTCCGTGGTGGAAGCCGTGCCGCGGCAAACAGAAGAAGCTGCCGCCAGCTTGGGAGCAAGGCCCCTCACGGTCTTTTTCCGGGTTCTTCTTCCTCAGGCGGCGCCCGGCGTTCTGGCTGGCTGTGTTCTGGTGTTCATTCTGTCGATGAATGCCTATGCGACCCCGGTTCTGCTTGGCGGGCCCGGCTTCACCATGCTGGCTCCGGCTGTCTATGAGCAGTTCATCCGCGCGGGCAACTGGCCGTTTGGTGCGGCTTTGGCCTTTGTCTTGCTCACCAGCACGTTAATCCTGACGATGATTGTCAGTTATGGCCTCATGCGGTCCCTGACCCGCCAAAAGACCCAATAAAAAGACAAATAATGACACAGTCCAATCTTGATTCCTTGCTCGATGCGATGACGCTCGAGGAGCAGGTCAGTCTGTTGTCGGGTGCCAGCTTTTGGCGCACGGCTTCCATCGATCGTCTTGGCGTTCCGGCCATCAAGGTCACCGACGGCCCCAACGGTGCCCGCGGTGAAGACTTCAGCGGCGGCGTTCGGTCTGCTGCCTATCCGGTGGCCATTGCGCTGGCGGCAAGTTGGAACCCCGAGCTGGTTGAAGAGATCGGGCAGGACCTTGCGCGTGAGACCCGTTCCAAGGGCGCGCGCGTGTTGCTTGCCCCAACGGTCAATATGCATCGCAATCCTCTGAACGGACGGAATTTCGAGTGCTTCTCGGAAGATCCGCTGCTCGCCTCAACAATGGCCGTCGCCTATATCAAGGGTGTGCAATCCGAGGGCGTTGCCGCGACGATCAAGCATTTTATCGGCAATGAATGCGAATATGAGCGGCGCACCACAAGCTCGCAAATTGATGAAAAGACCCTTCGGGAAATCTATTTCCCGCCCTTTGAGGCCGCAGTGAAGGAAGCGGGTGTTGCTTGCGTGATGACCGCCTACAACGCGCTCAATGGCACGCACACATCGCAAAACAGATGGCTCATCGAGCAAGTCTTGCGCAAGGAGTGGGGCTTTGATGGTGTTGTCATGTCCGACTGGACGGCGACACACTCGACAGTCGAAGCGCTTGAAGCCGGGCTTGATCTGGAGATGCCCGGCCCGGCCAAGCATCGCGGCGAAAAGCTTGTGCAAGCGGTGCGGGATGGTCTGATAGATCCCGATCTGCTTCGACAGGCCGCACGGAGCATATTGGCGCTTGGTGCGCGCGTTGGCGCGAAAGCAGAAGATGAGCAGACGCAGGAACGGGCAGAAGATCGCCATCACACACGCACCCTCATTCGCAGGGCCGGAGCGGAAAGCGCCGTTCTTCTCAAGAATAACCACCTGCTGCCGATTGCCCCAAAGAGCGACCTCCGGATCGCCGTGATCGGTCCGAATGCGGCCCGCGCCACCATGTTTGGAGGGGGATCAGCCCAGATCAATGCCCATTATGCGGTTACTCCGCTTGACGGTATCAAGGACGCCTTCCCCCTTGCCAAGATCGACTACGCGCTTGGCTGCCCGGGCGATCGTTATGTTCCGCTGATCAAACAGCCCGTGGAGATCAGTTTTTTCCAGAGCACCGACTTGTCAGGCGAGCCTGTTCTGAAGCAAGACGGGGAGCGGAGCGAATTCAAATGGTTCGGTCCGGTTGCACCACAAGTGGACCATCAGGCCTTCTCCGCCCGCTTGCGCTGCGTGTATGTACCGCAAGAGACGGGAGACTATGAGGTCGGCTTGATGAGTGCTGGCACCAGCCGCCTATCCATCGATGGAGCGCCGGTGCTTGAAGCATGGGAGAGCTGGGAGCGCGGCTACAGCTATTTTGGCCATGGCTGCGCTGAGCGCCGGACCAATGTCCATCTTGAGGCAGGTCGGTCCTATGAGATTGAGGTGGACTATGCCTGCGGTGACGGCCTGACCACCACCCTGAAGGCCATTCGGTTCGGACTGCGTGCGCCGTCTGATTTTGGCTCGCTTGATCACGCCGTGACGCTGGCACGCAAAGCGGATCTGGTCGTGCTGGTTGCCGGGTTGAATGATGATTGGGAGACCGAGGCTGAGGACCGCGCCAGTCTGGATCTGCCTGCAGCCCAGAATGATCTGATCGAGGCGATAGCGCAGGAAAATGCCAAGACACTTGTGGTCATGCAATCCGGCTCACCGGTCACCATGCCTTGGGCCGACAAGGTTCCTGCCATCTTGCAACTGTGGTATCCGGGGCAGGAATGCGGCAACGCTCTTGGTGATATCCTGAGCGGCAGGGCGGAGCCAGCGGGCCGTCTGCCCCAAAGTTTCCCCGCGGTTGGAGAAGATCTTTCTCCAATGACAGATCGTCCAAAGCCGCATGACGACATTGTATATTCAGAAAAGTCCCATATCGGGTACCGCGGATTTCAGGCGCGCGGAACGCGGCCGCAATTCCCGTTTGGCCATGGCTTGGGATATGGCAAGATCGAACTGGTGAGGTCCGAAGTGCTCAAAAGTGCCTGTACGCAGCAGGCGCTGGTCGTTGTTGTCACGCTCACCAATCACGGTGATCTTGAGGGCAGTGAGGTGGTTCAGCTCTATCTCAGGGGCAAGACCGAACGTGTGAGTGGTTTGGCGGCCTACTCAAAGGTCCGCCTCGCGCCGGGCGAGACGGAAACGATATCCATCACGGTCCCTCGGCGTGCCTTCCAGCGATGGTCCGCGCGATACGAGCAATGGAGCATCCATGATGCCCGCTTCCAGCTGAGCATCGGCACATCAAGCGAGACACTCTACTTTCATCACACAATTGAACGGGACGAGCTGAGCACCGACAGGCAAGATTGAGATGGAAGTCATCAGATAGGCAACGCTCATCGTTTGTCTCCGGCAAGCCTGCAAGAAGCTTGTGGGAACATCTAATCCGCTTTCCTATTGCCAGCAAATGCATCAATATCGGCCCGAAACAAACAAGATTCGGATTCTGACTTTGATCAAAGAAATGTCCATCCCATCTCTGATCGCCACGGAAATTGGCTGTCAGGCAAAGCAGGTTATCGCGGCTATCGAGCTCATCGATACCGGCGACACCATTCCATTCATTGCCCGCTACCGCAAAGAAGTAACTGGCGGGCTAGACGACATCCAGCTGCGCAAGCTCGATGAACGGCTCCTGTATCTTCGCGACTTTTCAAAACGGCGCGAAACCATCAAGACCGCGATTGAATCCCAAGGCAAGCTCACGGATGAGATCCTCGCCCGGCTTGACAAGGCGACAACGAAGGCTGAGCTTGAAGACATCCACGCACCCTTCCGCGTCAAGGTCAAAACCAGAGCTCAGAAAGCGATTGATAACGGCCTGCTTCCCCTCGCCGACGCTATTCTGTCGCAGCCCGGCAAAGCCCCTGAAGATTTGGCTCAGCCCTTTATCGGGGAGAAAATCGCGGACACTAAAGCCGCTCTGGACGGTGTGCGCGATATCCTGTCTGAACGGTTTGCCCAGCACCCCGATACAGCGGCCAAGATTCGACCGGTCGTGAAGCGGTCTGGCCGGCTGAAGGCCAGCGTTGTGTCCGGCAAGGAAGAAGAAGGCCGCAAATTCGCGGACTATTTCGATCATACGGAAAACTGGGCCAAGGCACCCGGTCACCGGGTTCTGGCGATGTTGCGTGGTCAGGATGCTGAGTTCCTTTCCATTGATATCGAGTTCGATGACGACGCTGTTGCCTTTTCCAAGTCGGCCATCATCAATGACAATGGCGTGCCGCACGGCAATGCTTTTCTCGACAAGGTCATTGACTGGACATGGAAGGTGAAGTTCACGCCGCGCCTTAATCTGGAAATGACGTCCGAGATGCGCGAGCGGGCCGAAAAAGAAGCGATCGACGTCTTTGTCACCAATCTGAAAGCCCTTTTGATGGCCGCCCCGGCGGGCATGAAGTGCACGATGGGGCTTGACCCGGGCATCCGGACCGGCGTGAAGGTCGCCGTTGTGGACGCCACAGGAAAGCTTCTGGCCACCAGCACAGTCTATCCGTACGCGCCCCGCAATGATGTGCGTGGCACATTGAGCGAGCTTGGTGCCCTCATCAAGCGCTTTGGTGTGGAGTTGATCGCCATCGGCAATGGCACCGCATCGCGCGAGACCGACGCATTGGTGGCTGATCTGCTCTCTTCAATGGAAGGCAAGAAGCCCACGAAAGTGGTCGTCAGCGAGGCCGGAGCATCGGTCTATTCTGCATCCGAATTTGCCTCCCGCGAGTTTCCTGAACTGGATGTCTCTTTGCGCGGCGCGGTGTCTATCGCGCGCCGGTTGCAGGATCCTCTTGCAGAACTGGTGAAAATTGATCCCAAGGCGATTGGCGTCGGACAATATCAGCACGATGTGGATCAGACGCGGCTTGCCAGAGCGCTGGCTGGCGCGGTGGAAGATGTGGTGAATGCCGTTGGGGTTGATGTCAACACGGCATCTCCTGCCCTGCTGTCCTATGTTGCCGGCGTCGGCCCCTCTCTTGCCGAGACCATCGTCACCTACCGTGATACAAACGGCGTCTTCACAAAGCGGTCTGAATTGAAATCGGTCCCTCGCCTTGGCCCACGTGCCTTCTCGCAATGCGCAGGGTTTCTGCGGGTGATTGGCGGGACTGAACCGCTCGATGCTTCGGCGGTTCATCCGGAAGCCTACAAAGTTGCCAAAAGAATCGTTGCAGATTGCGGCCGTGATCTTCGAGACATCATGGGAGATGCCAACAGCCTGCGGAACGTCGAACCGGAAAAATTCGTGACCGGCGAGTTTGGCATTCCGACAATCAAGGACATTCTTGAAGAATTGCGCAAGCCGGGTCGTGACCCGCGTCCCCAGTTCAAGACGGCCACCTTCAAGGAAGGCATCAACGAGATTTCTGATCTGCGCCCGGGAATGAGACTTGAGGGAACCGTGACGAATGTCGCCGCTTTCGGAGCCTTCGTGGATATCGGCGTGCATCAGGACGGCTTGGTCCATATCTCGCAGCTATCGGACAGTTTTGTGACCGACCCCTCCAAAATCGTCAAGGCCGGACAGGTCGTCAAGGTTGTGGTCACATCGATCGATGAAAAAGCCAAGCGCATCGGCTTGTCGATGAAATCTGCACCAGAGATTGGCGAGACGGTTCGCGGCAAGAAACCAGCCCCCAAGCCCCGAGACAAAGGGCCTGCAAAGCGTCAGGATAAAGGGGATGGAATGGGGCAATTGGGAGAGGCGCTTGCCAAGGCCTTTCGCAAGTAAAAGGCCAAGCGCGCTGCTCGGCTGACAGATGACAGGCCTGATAACAAACAATAGGGATGGCTAGAAGCCATCCCTACCCTGTCATGTCAAATCTTCCTTCTCGAACGGCAATCAAAGACGGATCGCCGTTCAAGGCTCATATATCAAGCGACGAGATTGGCACTAAGCGGCAACGTTGGTCAGGAATGCTTCAATACGTGCGCGAAGATCCTGCGTGCTGTCCTGCAACTTGTCGGCAGCCCCTTTCACCGTGGCCGCAGACTGTGTTGTCACGTTGGCTTTCTCGCGCACATCACCCATATTGTCAGATGCAGACGTTGTGCTTTGTGCAGCCTGTTGCACATTGTTGGCAATCTCGATGGTGGCCGTGCTTTGCTGGTCAACCGCTGATGCAATTGCCGATGTGTAGCCATCGACCTCTTCCATGACGCTTGTGATGTTCGAGATGGCCTGAACGGTTTCTCGGCTGGAGGACTGAATGGCGTGGATCAACGTCGAGATCTCTTCGGTCGCCTTGGATGTCTGATTGGCCAATTCCTTGACCTCGGCAGCCACCACAGCAAATCCCTTGCCGGCGTCTCCTGCTCGTGCGGCTTCGATTGTGGCGTTCAGGGCCAGAAGGTTGGTCTGCTCGGCGACGGCCTGAATGAGGCTGACGACTTCACCGATCTTGCGAGAGGCGTTATCGAGTTCGGCCACTTTCTCGCTCGACATGCGGGCCTCGGACGAGGCCGTTGCAACGACCTCGCGACTGCGCACGGCCTGCTGCATGATCTCGTTGATGGAAGCGCTGAGCTCTTCGGCTGCAGACGCGACGGTTTGCACATTTCTCGAAGCATCTTCGGAAGCAGCCGACGCTTGGGCCGAGCCTTCTTCCGTCTGGTTTGCAATGCTGCGCATCTGATCGGCAGCTTCTTCCATTTCCGCTGTCTGTGCCGTAACGATTCCAAGGTTTTCGGCGACGGTTTCCCTGAACTCGGTAATCAGCCCGGTCACACGCTCTGCGTTGCGCATGCGCTCTAGATCGTTGGCCTTTTCCTGTTCTTCAAGCTTGTCGCGCTCGATGGCATTGTGACGGAACGTCTCGACCGCCCGGCTCATATCGCCGATTTCATCCATGCGCTTTTGTCCAGCGACCTCGATTGACAGTGCGCCATTGGCGATCTGCATCATGTCATGGGTCAGTTTGGCAAGTGGGCGCGTAATTGACCGGACGAGGAATGCTCCCATAAAGACGGTTACCAAGATAAGCAGGCCTGTGATTGTGCCAGCATTGATCGCGGCGCGCCAAAGAACGGAATTGATGCTGTCAACTAGCATGCCGGACCCAATCATCCAGCCCCACGGCTGAAACCCCTTAACGAAGCTCTGCTTCTCGCGGAATGCCCCTTTGGTATCTTTCCACCAATACTGAACGAACCCTTCGCCATCTTTCTTGGCGACATTCACAAATTCCTGAACATAAAGCTTGCCCTTGCCGTCTCTCGTCATGGAGAGGTCTTTGCCTTCTTTCTCAGGTTGCACCGGATGCGCGACATTGTAGTAATTATAGTCATAGACAAACACGTATTCTTTGCCTTGATAGCGAATGCCCCTAACGGCGTCTTTGGCAAACTCCTGCGCTTCTGCATCAGAGATTTCACCATTCTGGGCTTTTTTGTAGTAGAAGTCGGCGACGTTATAGGCGGCCTCAACAGCCCCCTTCGTTTCGGTGCGTTTCGACTCCAACAAATGACCGCTGAGGACCTGGATCTGGTAAGCGAGAAGCACCAGAAAGGCGACAGTGAAGAAGGCAACCAAACCATACAATTTGGCCGACAGGGAATGAAATAGCTTGGTCACAGGGTGGCCTCCGGTTTTATTGCCCTCCTGCGATGGGAAGGTCAAAAGCTAACAAAACGATGCGGGTCAATGTTTTTGAACCGGAAGCAAACTGTCACAATACCTGCTACCAAATTATTACCTCCCAACATTTCTTCCATGTATTCATTTTTAAAATTTTCGCTACAAAACTGCGCAATACCCATAATTGCAACCATTAATTGAATATGTTCAATGCTTACGGTTTTTTATGTAATTTATATTTATAAAAGTCAGGTATGTAAGAAAACGTAAATCGGTAGTTCCATGCCCATCTCCCCAGAAGACAATAAAACTGTTCACAGACTGCTACGTATTCTTGTAGCGGATGACAGCTCAGTCACCAGAAACCTGGTTCGTAGAGGCATAAATCTTCATAGCGAAAAAGCATACTTCGAGCTGCAACTTGCATCTGACGGGGCGTCCGCTTTCGAAATACTGCGAAATACATCAATTGATTTGGCATTTATAGATATCAATATGCCGGGACTGACCGGACCTGAGCTGATTACTGCGATGCGAGGGACACAATCTGAATCATGCCTGACGATTGCCATGTCAACGGATCTTGATCAGACCTCAGAGCGGGTTTTTGCAGAATATGGTGCATACCACTTCATTCAAAAGCCTTTTAACAGTGCGGAGATCGCGGAGATTTTTCGCACATTTCTTGTGATGGTCCGAACCTATTCGATCTTGATCGTTGATGACTCGAACACCATGAGACGCCTCGCACGGAAAGTCTTCGAGAAATCCCGCTTTTCCTTCGACATATCTGAAGCAGGAGGTGTTGAAGAAGCAATCCAGGTCATCATAGCCAAAAAGCCACAAATCATCATCACCGACTATCACATGCCCGGGAATGATGGCTTGCAATTGGCAGGAGCCGTTCGCAATGTGTCTGACAAGATTGCGATCTATATGATGTCTACCAATGATACCAGTTTTCTTGAGCGATCCGCTGCCTTTGTCGGGGTCAATGGTTTTCTGAAGAAACCATTTGGTCCGCAAGATGTTGACTGCATCATGCATAAGTATCTTGGGCTAGATACGCCAAAATTCGGCAAGACACGCAATATGTTCAGTTTTCTTCAACGCGAGTGACAAGACGTAGCCTTTAGGAACATCCTTTGAAACCGACACCCCAAACACCTGACTTGTAGCCCCCAAAAGGGGATTTTTGATTGCCTGGCGGTCCGGGACATAAAACTGTCCAGGGTCTTGGGAAATATAGTGCGGATCGTCACACCGATGAGAGGGAGCCATAGCGCCAGGCTGATCCGCTCTCATGCTATCAAGCAATTTCCATTTCGCTGTTGAACATATAGCCAAGATAACGTTTGGAATCGATCGGATCGTAGCCCAATCTGACTTTCAGTTTCTTGCGCAGCTTGCTGATGTGACTTTCGACAACAGTCTCTTCGACGTCTTCGTTCAGCAAACCATAGACCGCGTTGTAGATTTGGGCGCGGCTAACACGACGTTCCTTGTTCTTGACAAGAAACTCAAGAATACGGCGCTCGCGACGGGGTAGTTCCATGACTTCCCCCTTTATCTCTGGCGATCGACCATCAAAATAAACGCGGATATCACCTTCGGGCTGCATGTCGTTAAAGTCTCCTGTACGACGACGGATCGCTGCGGCTCTGACCAAGATCTCTTTGACGTGAACTGGCTTTCGCACGACGTCGTCGAACCCTGCAGCAAACAGATCGAGTGTCTGTTCAAGGGATGGCGCATCATTAAGAGCTATAACTGGGGTTTTGTTGCAGCGTCTGCGGATCAGACCGGGGTATTGAACCCGCCCATCGCAATCGCCTAAAAGAAAGGCTTCAACAGCGTCAATATCAGTATCGGATATGCTGCTGACCCAACCATCAAATTCTTGTGGCATGATCCCGATAGAGGCCACGCCTTCTCGCTGAAATCCGGATGTATATCCGTCTGTCACAATACCACGATTATCAATAACTACTATCATCGCAATACTCCCTCTTGATGAAGATAGGAGTACTTTTATATTGCCGCGGCGTCACTATAAAACTGACGTGAGGCTTGCGGATTTAAAAGTTGCGGGAAATAGTCTTTAAAAGACGGAGGAGGGGTTTTATACGAATTGTTGCAAAAAATATCTCAAACTCTACAAGACATTTATATAAACTTGTTTTCAATGTCCGTTTGAGTGACCGAGGTATATTCCAATTCCCCTGCATCTTCAAGCAAATGCCCTTGATCTGGTTAACGGGTATTTACACGCATTTCAATACTATTTTTGATAATCTATACATTTCAATCACTTATAAATTATTGCATTCAGATGAATTGTTAATTGGCTTTTCGAGATTGCAAATAGTTTGTCAGCGTTTTCATTTTAAGTTGTGACGATGGCAAGCCGGTGGGAAGCCCTTCGCGGCAGCGAAATCCCCGAAGACTGCGATGTTTGACCAGCCCTTCTCCAAGACAGGATACAACACCAACCTTGTTGCAACCTGTTGCTTGTGTTGAAAGTTTGTGGGATTTGGCGCTACATTGCCGCTTCATCAAACCATTCATCAATCACTAGAAACAAAGACGCCCCAACCCGGATCTGGTGAAGCGCGCCCTCCCCGGCCCAATCAACCGCCAAAACGGACATGAGCACACAGCTGCGGGCCACCACGGATCAGGCCAGAACCGCTCTGGTGAGCAGCGCTGAGCGTAGAGCCTGGCCTTGATGAGAGCTCAACAACAAAGAGCCACAAAACCGCGGGTTCGACAAAGCGCTCTGTTGGCATTCAGATGGAGACGGAGATGGTTGGGGATGCGGGCGTAGGTCCAGAGCCAGACTCGCACGGCAAAAAAGAGAAACCCCGCCATATCTTATGGCGGGGTCAAGTTGTGGCATGGAGAGTGCCGTATTGAAGGGTTGGAAACTGCGGTCTTTTGACCGGGCACCTTGGCCTACTGGATGACCAGGTCGGCCTGCAAGGCGCCCGCAGTCTTGATCGTCTGCAGGATCGTGATCACACCTGACGGCCTGAGACCGATGCGGTTGAGGCCACTGACAAGGGTTTGCAGATCGGTGCCGCCAACAATGGACATGTTACCATTTTCCTGTTCCGCCTCGATGGTTGTGCGCGGCAGCACGACCGTGTCGCCATTGTCGGAAAGCGGCGCTGGCTGACTGGCGAAGGGATCTTCCGTGACCCGGACGACAAGATTGCCGTGGGTCACCGCGACGGTCGATATCTGGACATTGCTGCCGATCACGACCGTTCCCGTCCTTTCATCGACGACGACACGGGCCGGCGTATCGGGCTGCACCGCAAGGCCCTCGATCTCGGAGATGAAGCGGGTCATGTTGACATTCTTGGGGAGCCGCAGCTCGACCGAGCGCAAGTCACGCTCTCTGGCCAGTTTCACGCCGTACCGGGCACGAGAGAAGGCATTGATCGCATCAGCCACTCTGACCGCGGTCTTGAAATCCGGGTTCGACAGCTCCAGCACCATGTTGGGCAGACGTGCAAAGGTATCGCCGATTTCGCGCTCCACGATGGCACCATTGGAGATGAGGCCGGATGTGGCAACCCCAGCCCTAACACTTTGTGCAGCGCCCTGCTCGGAAAAGCCCGAAACGGTCATAGAGCCTTGCGCAACGGCATAGACCTTGCCATCCGCCCCCATCAGTGGCGTTGCGACCAAGGTGCCGCCCGACAGGGAACTGGCATCACCAAGCGAGGAAACGGTGACATCAATGCGTGAACCCTTCTGCGCGAAGGCGGGGAAGTTGGCGGTAACCACCACAGCCGCAACGTTGCGGGTTCTGAGACGGGAGTTGCGCACATTCACGCCCATACTGTCGAGCATAGATTGCAGGGACTGCTCGGTGAAGGGCGCGTTGCGCAAGGTGTCCCCGGTGCCCAGCAGACCAATCACCAGACCGTAGCCCACGAGCTGGTTGTCGCGCACTCCCTGCAACGAGGTGATATCCTTGATGCGGACGGCGGCGTTGGCGTCAACAGAGAACAGCAGCGCCAACAGCCCGATTGCAAGCCAGTTCAAAATGGTCTTCATGGTCATTCTCATGCTTGGGGGCCTTTCCCTGTTTTTTGGCCCTGTTTCTTGGCCCTGTTTCATGGCCCTGTTTGGCGGCCTAAAATTTCATGGACCGATGGAAATTGTGCCATCAGGCTGAACCACACCGCTTACGATCAGGCCAGAATCGAGATTGCGAACACGGATGACATCACCGATGACGCCATCTTCAAGCGGTTCCACATAGGCAATGATATTCAGACCCTGTTCCCGAAAAATCAGTTGCGCAGGAGCACCGCGCTTGATGATCTCGCGGTGAGCAACGGCGGCCCGATGGATTGGCATGCCCGCGATCAATTCACGCGTCACTTCCTTGCCCAATAGCTCGCCGCTTTTGGGCACGATGTTGAACCGGTCGATCCTGTTTGCCTGAAAAGACTTTTGCTCAAGCACCGTGAGATTGATGACGTCTCCGCGCTTGAGGGTGACCTTGGGGACAGGCAGACTGACAACACGGGACGCGGCCTCAGCGTATGAGGCGAGCATTCCAACCCCGAATGCCAGAGCGATAGCTGCTCCTGCAAGCCTGCGTTTCGGCCATGCATGGCTCTCAGGGGATGATGGACGAAGCTCAGTCATCAGCGGATGCCTTGCGTCACGACCCCGGCCATGTCATCGGCGGCCTTAATGACCTTCGAATTCATCTCATAGCCGCGCTGGGCGTTGATCAGGGAAGTGATTTCCTTGACCGGATCAACGTTGGAGGTTTCAAGATAGCCTTGCCGGATCCGGCCAAAGCCAGCATCCCCAGGCACGCCATCAATGGGTGTACCAGAGGCGTTGGTTTCCTTGAAGAGGTTGCCACCCTTGGCTTCAAGACCAGCATCGTTGGCAAAGACCGCCATCTGAAGCTGGCCAAGTTTCTGCGGGTTGGTCTGGCTATCAAGCAGCGCATAGACTTCGCCGTCTTCGTTGATCTGCACGTCAACGGTATCGGACGGGAACACAATTGCCGGTTCGACCGGATAGCCATCGGCGGTCACAAGGCGCCCTTCCCCGTTGGTGTTGAAGGCCCCGGCGCGGGTGTAGAGTGTCTCCCCTTCGGCGTTGGTCACGACAAACCAGCCGCGGCCATCAATCGCCATATCGAAATCGTTACCGGTGTTGTCGAGGTTGCCCTGCGTGTGAAGGTTGCGGATGGCAGCAGTGCGGACACCCAGACCAAGCTGCGCACCTTCGGGGATCGGATCCTCGCCAGTGCGGTTGGGAATGCCCTGCACACGCTCGGCCTGATAGAGCAAATCGGTAAACTCGGCACGGGCACGTTTGAAGCCGGTGGTGTTCATGTTGGCAATATTGTTGGCAATGACTTCAACATTGAGCTGCTGGGCACTCATGCCGGTCGCTGCGATAGCGAGAGATTTCATGGACCTATCCTCAGGTGATGATCAAAAAACTGGACTGAATAGCGCGGTTCCCGCTCAGATCGCCATGCGGCTGACTTCCTGATAGGCGCTCACGATCTTGTTGCGAATGGCGATGGCGCTCTGAAGGGTGAGTTCGGCATCCATCACGGCCTGCACAACATTCTGCACGGACTCCTTACCCTGAATCCCGGCAATGGAGGCGCTTTCGCCCTGTTTGATCGTGGCGATCGCATCGCTTGAAACTTTTGCGAAATAGTCGGTGAAGGACTTTCCGGTCTCGTCAACGTCAGCGATAGCATTCGCCTGCTCGGTGTTAACGAACCGGCTTTCTGTCACGCCCTGCGTGCCAATGCTGTTGCTAGTCATGCTGGAAAGGGAATTGATTGCGTCAATCATCATGAGCTCCTAAGCAGATCAATTGTACGCAACACCATGCTGCGCGTTTGAGAAATCACTTTGAGGTTTGCTTCGTAACTGCGGTTTGCTTCACGCATGTCCGACAGTTCGATCATTGTATTCACGTTGGGAAGTTTGACCCGACCGTTTTCATCCGCAGCCGGATGTCCGGGGTCATACTCGATGCGAAACGGGGCCTTGTCTTGGCCGATGTCCTTGATCTGGACGAGATCGGCTCCGGTTGCCCGGTCCATTTCGCTTTTGAACGTTACCGTCTTGCGGCGGTAGGGGTCGGAGCCAGCGGTTTCGCCGGTCGACTGGGCGTTGGCCAGGTTTTCCGAGATGACGCGCAAGCGCTGCGCCTGTGCCGACAACCCGTTGGAAGAAATCTGGAATGTAGCTGAGATCGGATCAATCATTATTGTACCTTTGCGCTCAGAAGCATCATTTTGTGCATTGACTTCATGACACTGGTCGTCAGGGTGTGATCGCGCGCGATCTCGTTGACCTTCATCATTTCCTGTTCAAGAGACACCGAGTTGCCGGAATAGGTGACGTCCCAGCTGTCTTTCTTTTCAACGTCCCCGGTGCGTTCGGTGTGTTCGAGCGCAGACATGTGCCCCGGCTGGGTGCTGCGCATGTTGACCTGTGCCTTGTCAAACAGTGCCGTGAAGGATTCGACGTCCCTGGCCTGATATCCGGGGGTGTTGGCATTGGCGACATTTTGGGCCACGGTCGCTTCGCGAACGGACAGCCAGTTCTGATGCTGGTTTGCCAACTTCATGATATAGACAGGATCCATCGTCACTCTCCGACTGTTTCGATGATCAATATTTAGCGGACCAAACTTGCCCGAAGCTTTCCAAGCTTATCTATCTTATTGAAATATATATATTATTTTCAATTCTATTCAAATTTTCCAAACAATCCTGCATAATTTGCGGCGCGAAAAAGCCAATGAACTCAAGCTCTGCCATGGCGCCAAGCGAGCTTGAGACAAAAAAAAAGCCGCCATTCACGCTGAGTGAATGGCGGCAGGTTTAGCTGCAGGGCAGGCAACAAATCAGAAGAATGAGCGGATCAAGCCCCCGACCAGAATGTTCCAGCCGTCAATCAGAATGAAGAACAGGGCCTTGAAGGGCAGCGAGATGACGGTTGGTGGCAGCATCATCATACCCATGGACATGGTCAGGGTCGCAACGATCAGGTCGATGACGAGAAACGGCAATACCACGAGGAAGCCGATTTCGAACCCCCGCCGCAATTCGGAAATCATGAAAGACGGGATCAGCACACGCATCTCGACATTGTTCGGGTCATCAACGGCGACCCCTGTCAGACGCGCGGCGGCAAGATCGTTGAACAGGGCAAGATCCTTCTCCCTGACATGATCGAGCATGAACTCCCGGAACGGCTGTGACACCTTCTCGTACGCCTGCTCTTCCGTGATTTGATTGTCCATCAGCGGCTTGAGGCCATTGCGCCATGCCTGATCGAAGGTCGGAGCCATCACATAGAAGGTCATGAACAGCGCCAGGCTGATGAAGACGATGTTCGAGGGCGTGGTCTGAAGGCCAAGACCCGAACGCAGAAAAGAAAAGGCAACAGCAAAGCGAATAAAACTGGTGACCATGATCAACAAGCCGGGTGCCAGTGACAGAACGGTCAGAAGGGCGATCATCTGCACCATGCGCCCGCTCGCGGACGCTTCACCGACAGGCAACAGGTCGCGCAAGTCCGGCACCTGAGCGCTCGCGGGCGAGATCAAAAGAAGCAAAAACCCGATAAATACGACTAGACGTTTCACTGGACCACCATCGTTTCGAGAATGAACTCGTTGACCTTGCCTTCGGTCCGGATCTGGGCACGGTGATTGAGATCCTCTCGCAAATGCCGCAGACCGCCGGCTCCCTCGATGTCAACCAGCGTCAAGGTCCGGATGTAGGCGGAGATATCACTTTCGATCTTGCTCACCAGAACCGGAGCGTCTTTGACGTCTTCCTTTTTGAAGATGACAGTGCCCTGAATGCGAACGAACACATTCTTCGGATCGGCAAGATTGGCCACGACTGGCTTGATCGCCTGAATATAGCCGGTGCTTTCATAGATCGGGACGATGCCGTCATCGCTCTGATGCCGTTCGGTCTTGAGCACGGCCAACCGGGTCTGGTCGACAAGATTCATGCCGGCAAGGGCTCCGGCACCCGCAGCCATCAAGGTGAGAATAAGAACAACCGGGATGACACTCCGGTCAGAACGTTGTGCCGCCGAGGCAGTGCCTCCTTCGGCAGGTATCATGAGATCGGTCATTGCAGCTGCGTTCCTGTTGAGCTGAGTTTCACGGTCTTTACGACCTGTTCTTTCCGGGTCAGGCAGGGATGCGTCATCCCTGTCCCAAACGAGATCGATCTTTGGATCAGAAGGGCGCGATTTTTTCATAGACCCGCTGTCCCCAGCCAGGATGCTGCATTTCCGTGACCTGCCCACGCCCACCGTAGGAAATGCGCGCTTCGGCAATCTTGTCATAGGTAATGGTGTTGTCCGGCCCGATGTCTCTGGTTCGTACAATGCCCTCGACATTGAGAACGCGTACTTCGTTATTGACGCGGACTTCCTGCGAGCCGGAGATCACCAGATTGCCATTGGGCAACTTCTGGGTAACGATCGCGGCCACTTGCAGGTCGATGGTCTCGCTGCGGTTGATCGCTCCGCGCCCGTTGGTTTCGATTGCCGAGTCGAGGTCGAGATCGCCCGCGCCTTGATCGCTGAAACCGAACAGACCAAACGCAAAGTCGATCCCGGCATTGTTGTTGGAGGAACGACTGCGATCGGATTTGTTGTCGAGATTGGCCTGATCGGAAATATTGATCGCGACCGTGAGCACATCTCCGATGGACTTGGCCCGTGGTTCCTTGAAAAATTCGGTGCGCTCGGAATCCCACATCGATTGATAGCTTTTGCGCGGCGTTGGCTGATATTGAGCCAATGGCGGGCGCAGCGCCTTATAGCGAAGCCCGTGACCGACCGGGGTCAGCTCCGGTGTTCCATGGATGCTCTTGAGGGTATCCGAACAGCCCGAGAGCGTCACGATGGTCAGCAGCGCCAGAGCGGGTTTGACAAGGTGACTAGTCATCAGCCAACTCTCCTTTGTCCAGTTCAACAAGCGATGCCATGCCTTCGGTCAGGCTCGAGGCGCGATCCGCTTCCATTTCATTGAGAATGCTCCCGACGACGCGCGGCTGCATGCCAGTCAACAGGCCAATCGCGACATCATTGTCCAGTCTGGCCAGGCTTTCCGCAGCGGCGTCGGGACGCATCCGCTCGTAAACCGAAACGATGTGCTCTTTCACTTCACCAAGAATTCGATCTCTTTTTTCGATCCACGCGCGCACATCCGTGCGCAGGGCTTCTAGCTTCTGCGTCCGCTCGTCGATATCTGCCTGCAATGCAACGAGATTGTGCAACTGCCAGGCGATCCGCTGTTCTCTGGCTGCATCGGCGATGTTGGCGCAGTAACTGCGTGCATCGCTCTGATTGACGTCACTGGCAGCGGTCGCGACTTTGGAGGCCACATCGCTTTTGTTGCTTGGCGCCGGCGCTGCGGAAACGACGGCGGCAGCCATGCAGAGGCCAAATACAAGGCCGGTCTGCATCAATCGGTTATTTCGGTGAGCTGGGGTCAGCCAACCTGACAAGCTGATCATTTGCGCCTCTCGTTTTTGCGCATTTTTCACGAACGCGCAGATGGAACGGTCAGGAGGCAGTTTGATCGGGAAAGCTTGTGTCAGGCTGATGTGGTGCCCTTCCCGGCCGGATTGTTCCACCGAACGAGACGATAAGGAGGCTTAATTGGCTATCGTAGAGGGAGGGGACTTTGGGGGTGCCTTTGCGGCACCCGGCCATCTGGATCCGCGCGGGGCGGGCATGATGCCAACGCGGCGCGCCCGGATGCGCCATCGGGCAGAGCCTGCCCGAGCGTCGGTTCAGTTCAGCGTGGACTTGGGTGACCACTCCGTGGCGACCGGCTTGAGACGGGCACCCTTCAAGGCGTCAACAAGACAATCGAGTTCGTCCAGAACAGAGTCGGCGGGCTGCTCGATGGTGAGTTCCTGCAGATTGATGTCCGTCACCGAGGCGGCCAGCAGCATCTCGAATTTGACGACAACGCCAGCGTTGCGAAACTCAAGATCAAGCATGATCCGTGGTGCGTCCCCCCATTCGACAACCATATCGGCGCTGTCACTGTAGATGACAGTGCCCTCGCGGAAGAACAATTCGGCTGAGGACGCGATCAAGTCCCGGATATTTCCATGGGCTTCAGAATGGATATAGGCGATGAGATGATCTACATCGATCAAACGCAATTCAGAGCCAAGGTCCTCGAAAGCCCACATGATGGCACGCGTCAGGCACTCCTGATGACTACCGGTCTGTGTGGACTGTGTTCGTTCACCTGCGGGAGCACTGCGGGTCAGTTTAATCATAAGTCCCCGTAACCGGTTTTGATTGAGTGTTATCAGCGGTATATACATAATATAGCAATTCCGCAACAATACGATAGAACTGTGGCGGGATCTGCATATCCACTTCACTCTTTGCGTAAAGTGCCCGTGCAAGCTGAATGTCCTCAATCACCGGAATGTCGTTGTCTTCGGCGATCTGGCGAATTTTCAGAGCGATGAGGTCCTGCCCCTTGGCAACGACCATCGGTGCCTTGTCATCATTGTGAACATAGCGCAGCGCAACCGCGAAATGGGTCGGGTTTGCGATCACAATGGTCGCCTCCGGAACAGAGGCCATCATGCGATTGCGGGCCCTGTCCCGAGCCAGAGACCGCATACGCCCCTTGACCATCGGATCCCCTTCGGTTTGCTTGTACTCGTCCTTGAGTTCCTTGCGGCTCATGCGCAGTTCACGCCGCCAGTGACCGCGCACCCAGATGACATCGAGTGCGACGAGCGCGATGATTGCGACACAGATCCCGGAAATCAGGCGTATCGTAATCGTGAGCAATTCTTCTGGCAGCAGAGTGGGATCAGTAAACATCATGTTGGCCAGTACCTGACGCTCGTTTGACAAAAGAATGCCAATGACAACAGCAAGAATAATGAATTTGGCAAGAGCCTTGAGAAACTCCACTCCTCCCTGAGCGCCAAACATGCGTTTGAAGCCCTTGCCGGGAGAGAGTTTCGAAAGATCAGGCTTAAGTCTTTCGAAAGACACTTGCGGTGGATGCTGAAACCATGTCGCGGCCAACCCGAAGACGAGAAAGATCGAGACAGGAACAACGAGAAACCGGGCAATTTCAATACCGACGGCACTCGCGAGCTGTATGAAATCCGTTTGGTTTTCAATTCGGATATCTCCTGTTCCATCGAGTATTCGTCCCATGACGACCGACAATCTCGAAACTTGCGAGCTGATCGCATATCCCAGAACGATGAGAAGGCCCAATATGCCAGAGAAGACGTTGACTTCCTTCGAAAGCGGAATGTTCCCCTTTTCGATGGCATCACGGATCTTCTTCTCCGTGGGTTCTTCTGTCTTGCTGTCTTTGTTTTCATCCGACATTTATGGTCACGCAGTTTTGTGAAGGGGGCGTCGTGACTATTGCAACAGGGCTCCTCCTTCCTGCTTCGGATTGAGATCGATTTCGCCGCGCCCGGCCATTTCCAGGGCGAGATCGGTGATCTCGCGCCGGGCTGCCAGAACGTCTCGTTCTGCCGCTGGCTGGCTGCTTGCCAGTTCGTGCTCGACCATGCGCCGTGTCCGGCTTGCGAGGGTCGACAGGATGGACTGTCTGAGATTGACATCCGTCCCCTTGAGCGCCATGACAATCTGATCGGAATTGATCTGATCGAAGATCGCCATGCGGGCGCGCGGCGTAAGATTGACGATATCGTCGAAAGTGAAGAGCAGGCTCTTGAGCGCTTCGGCCGATTTGGGCTGGCGATCCTCGAGATTGTTCAGAGCCGCTTCCATCTGGTCGCGTTCCATCTGGTTGAGGATATTGGCCATACGCGAGAAGGTATCCGCCTCCATGTTGCCCGAGAAGTTCAGCAGGAAGTCTTCGTGCAATACCTTTTCGATGTCCCTTGAGGCATCCTGCACAATCGGCTTGATCGACAGCATGCGACGCATCAGCTGGTTGCGCAGATCCGCCGGAAGCAGGTTCATGATCTTGGCGGCTGCTGCGGGTTTGCTGCGCGACAGGATGAAAGCAGCTGTCTGGGGATGTTCCTTGCGCAGATAATTGGCAATCGCACTTTCGGAGATGGTCGAGATCCTGTCCCAAATGGACCAGTTGGACGCACCGGCGACATCAGCCATGATGTCAGACACTTCATCGTCGGACAACACGCCCGTGAGGAGCTTCTGGACCTCGTTTACCGATCCATAAAGGCTCGAGCCGTCGGAGAATTGCTCGACGAATTCTTCGATGATCTCTTCCATTTCGTTAGCGCTGACACTGCCTAGCTGTGCCGCAGCGCGTGTGATCAGCCGAATTTCATCGCTGTCGAAATGGCGCAGCATTTTGGAGGCGTTGGTCTGGCCCATGCCGAGCATCAGAGCCGCCACCTTGTCAATGCCGCGGAACTTCCTCTTCTGTGGCTGAGAAAGCTGAACTTCGTTCGAAACCGGTGCCAATGCCGTCATGACATACCTCTGTTGGGCTATTCTTTTTGTCCGTCATGTCTTCGCAGACCTGCCCGCGAAGACCGTCTTGAGGGGAGCGCTCCAAGCGCCGTCAGTTCACTGTTTCGGTGGAGGCTGACGCGTTGGTGCCGACAATCTCGGTCAACGAGACGCCAAAGCGGGAGTTGTCGTCTTCAACGACAATGACCTCACCGCGAGCAATGACGCGGCCATTGACCACGACCTCGACCGGCTCGCCAACCCGATGGTCGAGCGGGATCACCGCCCCGCGTCCCAGCTTGAGAAGATTGGACACCAGCATGGACGCAGAGCCGAGCACGACCTGAATGTCGACCGAAATGCCCAGAACGGTATCGAGGTTGCGATCGCTATCGATGGTGGAACCGAAGGTCTGTTCCTTGACGGTTTGCTCGCCAAAGTCCTCGAATCTGGGTTCCTTGTGCACGGCATCCTCAAGCGGAGGGTTGGGCATATCTTCGGGGCTGATTTTCTGGAATTCAATTTCGTCGGACATCTGTCAAAATCCTTCTTACGAATTGGGTTTGTCGGGCGAATGGTCAGCTCAGGACTTGAGACGGACCTTGCGAAGCATGGGTGGAAGCTGATCTTCCAGACGGTGAAAGCTGGGTTCTACAGCTGAAGGTCCGCTTGTTGCGTCCTCACGGCCCCGGCTTCCGGACACGCTATTTGCCGCTTCGCTCACTTTCTTTAGGATGTCGATCTGGTTGGAGCATTCCTTGCCGATCTGCTCCTGAAAGGTGATCATCTCGAGCCGCAACTCTTTCTGCTGCTTGCGCACTTCCCGGGTCATCTGGTCGATATCGGTCACGATGTCCCGCGCTTCATCAATGCGGCTGCCAAGGGCATTCAGCACCTGCTGGCCACGAATGTTGATTTCGTCGATGGACAGCTCGATACCTTCAAGCGCCTGCGTGGTCTGTTCCATGATGCGGCGGAACTCGAACTGGTTGTCCCGCAGTTTCTGGAGCCGCGAATTCATTTTCAGGACCCACACACAGGTCACGACGAGAGCGGTCATCAAAATGCCGTCAGCGAGATAGGATATCATCGAGAATGTCCTCTTTCTGATGGATGGAATCCTCGACCTTGAGGCAATAGGATCCATCGGCCTGACCCATGGTGCAGGCGAACAGGGATTGATTGTTGCAGCGCAAGGTGACCTTGCTTCGCGGCGTCGCCTGAAGTTGCAGCACATCGCCCACCTTCAGGTCCGACAATTCGTCCAGTGAGATCGAGCGTTCCTCAAGGACCGCGTCCAGTTTCACGTTGGTTCTCTGGATCTCGGCCTGGAACTGCTGGGTCCATTTCTTGTCGCGATTGTTGCCTTCGCCAGAGACGACCTGCGTCAGGTTCTGTCGCAAGGGCGTCAGGGCATTGTGCGGTATGACAACGAACATCTCGCCGCCCCGCCCGATCGCCTGCAAAAGCAGACGACCAACAACGGCTGTGTTGTTTCTGCGGCCGATGACAGCAAAGTCCATGCGGCTTTCGATCCGCTCGAACTTCAAGGTGATGTCGGAGATCGACTTGAAGGCATCCTCAAGACACTTGATCGCATCGGCGAACAGGGAGCGGGAGACGCGCGTCTCGATGTTGGAGAAGGCGCGCTCGTCATCAACCGGCGGCTCGGTGCCATCGGCTCCGAACATGACTTCCATCATCGAAAAGATGAAATCCCGGTCGAACCCGATCAGCAGGCGGGTATCCCATTCTGGCGTATAGACAACGGCGGCCAGAGCATTGGCTTCGTTGGCATCCAGAACATCGCCAATCCGTTCGTTGCCGACGTAGCTCACGGAGACATAGACCGGAGAGGCTGCACGCTGGCGCATGGTGTCAGCAAAGACCCGGGCTGCCCTGTCGAAAATGATCGGCAGCATCGGCAGGCGTTCAATCGACGTGCCCGCAGCATCGAGCAGACTGTCGGTAATGGGCGTGTGATGGGCTTGCATCATCGACTTACGCAGCTCCCTTCTGGTTCAACTCATGGACGGAGCCTTCGGCTGGCGAGAAGGTACCGGCATTCATGGTCTGGTTCTCGACCTCGTCAATGCTCGGGCGGTCCAGTTCGGAAATGGTCTTGCGTCCATGCTCAAGGGCAATCTGGGGGGCGGCCCCATTCATGAAGGCCAGCAACGTCTGCTTGACCAGCACATATTGGCGGCTTTTCTTCTCACGTACCGACTTGACCTTGTTGGCGAGCGGACCAACGAGCGCATAGGCGGCAAAGATACCGGCAAACGTGCCAACCAGTGCCGCGCCGATCAGGCCTCCCAGGATGGCCGGGCTCTGATCGATCGCGCCCATTGCCTTGATGACACCGAGCACTGCGGCAACGATGCCGATGGCAGGCAGGCTTTCCGCCTGTGCACTCAGAGCCAGATAGGGTTTCATCTGATCGCGCATGCGGGTCATCAGCTCTTCATCCATAAGGCCCTCGATTTCGTGCGGGCGCGCATTGGACACAATGAGCAGGCGGAAATAGTCACAAATGAAATCCCGCAGGGCGATGTTGCGCTGGATGGCGGGATAATGGGCGAAGATTTCCGAAGTTTCCGGCGTTTCGATATGGGGCTCGACCTCGTTGCGGCCCTTGGCCCGCAATTCACGCATCAGCGTGTAGAGCAGCCCGAGGACATCGAGATAGTCCTTCTTCTTGGGCACCGAGTTGGACACCGCTTCGGTGAAGGCGATCCCGGTGTCGCGCACCGTCTTAAGAGGGTTGGCAATCACGAAGGTGCCGAAGGCGACGCCAAACACGATGACGAATTCCCATGGCTGCAGCAGCACAGCAACATGGCCACCCATGGCAGCGAAGCCACCCAGCAATGAAGCCATTGCGATGAAAAGTCCGAGAAATACACTCAAGATCGGCTCTCCCGATTTAGAATTGTCGTTGAGAACAACCTAGAAGGTCTGTCTTGCGCGAACCTGACCTGAGCGGCCAGCTTGGGAGGCGGGCATCGGCTCCATTATAAAGAGCGAAGAAATGACAGCGGTGGGCGCGCGAAACACACGGCAAAAGACATGGTCAGCCTGGGACAAGCTGCGGGGTGCATTTTCGCTGCAGTAACTTCAGGAGTGCCCGTTATGATAGATACATCCCTACGGCTGACCATGCTCAATTCCAATATGAGCAAGTCGCTTGATACGGTCAGAAAAGACCCTCTTGTTGACCGGCTGAGCGAAAAATATCTCGATAAAATCCGCGACATCAAAACCATCGATGAGTTCATCGAAGACTATGACGTCTTCAGCTATGCGATGAAGGCCTATGGTCTGGAAGACATGACCTATGCCAAGGCCTATATGCACAAGGTGCTTGAAGAGGGCATCAGCAGCGATGACGCCTTTGCCAACAAAATCACCGATGAACGGTTCAGAACCTTTGCCGAGGCGTTCAACTTTGAACAATTCGGCGAGGCGACCACCTCGTTCGAAGAGGTCCAACAGGGCGTTGTCGACAAATATGTCCGCCAGTCGCTTGAGGATCAGGAAGGGGAGGAGAATGCCGGTGTGCAGCTCGGTCTCTACTTCCAGCGCAAGGCCTCTGAAATCAAAAACCCACTCGAGCTGCTCGCCGACCCGGCGCTCGCCGAGGTGGCCCGGACATTGGCTGGCATTCCCAATGAAGCCGCCGGGGCCGATCTTGATGTGCAGGCAGCCATGATCGAAGAGCGCATTGATATCGAGGATTTACAGGATCCCGACAAGGTCAAGGAACTGCTGGTTCGCTTTACGGCCCTGTGGGATCTGGAGAACCAGAATGTTTCGGCATCGGTGCCCAACATACTGCTCAATGGCAACAACATGGTCAGCATGGATGAAAGCCTTTTGGCAAGCCTGCAAGGGCTGAAACTGGGAGGGTTCTGATGCCATCTTCGCTCTATGTCTCTCTCTCCGCTCAGGTGTCGATGGAAAACCGCATGAACTCCATTGCGCGCAACGTTGCCAACGTCAACACCTCCGGATACCGCGCTGAGGAAATCAGCTTTTCCGAAACCCTGACCCATGCGGGCAAGAATGACGTGAGTTTCGTGTCCATGGGGGACACTTACATCTCGCGGCGGCAGGGTGCGATCACCAAGACAGACAATCCCTTTGATGTCGCCATTGAGGGGGAAGCCTGGTTCTCGATCCAGCGCGGTCAGGAAATTGCCTATACGAGGGACGGGCGCCTGACGATGGATCAGACCGGCATGCTGACGACCGTCAATGGCGAACCAATCCTGTCCGCATCCGGCGCGCCCATCCAGATGGATCCGGAAGGCGGCAAGCCCATCATTCAGGCGGATGGCGAGATCATGCAGGATGGTCAGGGTCAGGGCCGTCTCGGCCTGTTCGAGATCAGTGAAGAAGACAAGCTCACGCGCTATGGCGGCTCGGCCGTCGTAACGGATGGCGTCCCCTTCCCCGTGCAGGATCCGACGAAGGCCCGGGTGGTTCAGGGCTATGTCGAGGGCTCCAATGTCAACGCCATGACCGAAATGACCAAACTCATCATGATCAGCCGCAGCTTCGAGAGCGCAGCCAAGGCCATGGAAACAACCGAGAATGCGCAAAGCCAAGCCATTCGTGAATTGGGAAGCGATTCATGACCACCCCAGTCACAGCCACACACTCGATCGCGGCCTCAGATCCTGTTGATCTCAGCCGGATCACTCAGGACTTTGGCTCCTTTCGCCCCGAAACCTCTCATCACGCGACACAAGCCGATGCGCGCTGGACAACCCGGGCCACAAACCCGGGGGTGGCGGATGCGCCTTCCATCGATTTCGGATTTTCGCTTGAAGACATTCCGCTGGTCGGTGACTTCCTGTCGATGGTGTCATCGCTGTTCCACACTCAGCCGTCCGGTCTTGATGGCAACAGGATGGCACAGGATTCGACACCGCCGCCCCCCTCCCAGCTTCATGCATCGGCTCAGCAGCCCGAAGCTCTCAAATCCACCTCCGGGGATAGCGCTCTTGATTTGTCAAGGCTGCTCAAGCTCGACACCATGGCCGGGATTGACCCGACAACGACCACCAAGACAGCCAGTATCGAGGCGACGCGTGATGGGGACAGCAATCTTGATGCCCTGAAACCCGCTCTCCCCGCCGTTTCCGGTCTGGTTCATCATCCATCGAACCGGCTGCCTGCAGAAACCCTTCAGCTTTTGCAGGAACGCTATCTGAAACAGTTCCCCCAAGAGGGCTAGCCCATGGATCATCAGACCTCCAGCAGCCAACCGAGCCCGGCGCGGCCAGCGCGCGCAAACAAGCTTGATCGGCTGCACGGTGTCATCCGACTGCTACAGGATGACACGACCTCGTTGCGCACGTGTGGTGCGGTCACCCAGATCACACCGGGATATTATGGCATCAGCGGGCTGGACAAGCATGTCTGCATCGGCGACTGCGTCGAGCTCGATGTGCGCCGCGCCAATGGGCGTGGACCAGCCCGCGCCGAAATCATCCGCATCGACGAAGGCAAGGTCTACGCAAAACCCTACAGCCAGAATCTCGATGTCGGCATTGGCACACGGGTTCTGTGCATGGGACCAGTGCAACTCTGCCCGGACCATAGTTGGACCGGCCGGGTCATCGACGCGTTGGGACGCCCCATCGACGGACGCGGCATGCTCGTCCCCGGCCGCGACCCTGTGGCGCTTGAAAGCGACCCGCCGCCAGCCATGGAACGGGCAATGATCGACAAGCCCGTCCGTACCGGTGTGCGGGCCGTCGACCTGTTCACACCGCTTTGCGTGGGACAGCGCATCGGGGTGTTTGCCGGCTCCGGGGTTGGCAAGTCGACGCTTCTGGCCATGTTTGCCAAGGCGCTCGATTTCGAGGTGGTTGTTGTGGCCCTCGTCGGCGAAAGGGGCCGAGAGGTGCGAGAATTCATTGAAGGCACGCTCGGTGATGCGTTGCAGAAGTCGATTGTCGTGGTCGCCACAGGCGATGAAAGCCCGATGATGCGGCGTCAGGCTCCCAAGACAGCTATGGCGATTGCCGAGTTTTTCCGCGATCAGGGCAAGTCCGTCCTGATGATCATGGACTCTGCCACGCGCTTTGCTCAGGCCGCGCGCGATGTGGCCATGGCATCGGGGGAACCGGCGGTTTCGCGCGGCTTCACGCCCAGCGTCTTCTCAGAACTCCCCCGTCTGCTTGAGCGGGCTGGACCGGGGCGCCAGCCACACGGCTCATCTGAGCCTTGCGGTGCGATCACCGGCATTTTTGCGGTTCTGGTCGATGGCGACGACCATAATGATCCGGTTGCGGATTCGATCCGAGGCATTCTCGATGGGCATATCGTGCTTGATCGCGCCATCGCAGATCAAGGGCGCTATCCTGCGATCAACGTGCTGTCATCGGTCTCCCGAATGGCCAACAAGGCTTGGTCGAAAAACGAGAACCAGTTGATCCTGCGCTTGAAGGGGATGATCGCGCGCTTTGAGGAAACCAGAGACCTGCGTCTGTTGGGTGGCTACACCAAGGGGGCTGATCCGGACCTTGACCACGCGATGGTACTCATTCCGCGCATCTACGACATTCTGTGCCAGGCCCCACACGACAGCGTGAGCAGCTCGGAAGTCGAGGATCCGTTCCGCGCACTGTCAGAGGCCCTTGCTGCCCAGGAGGCAGCAACCTGAAGACAGGTCAAATGACGGATCACGCAAGACACGCTCGGTCATCAGATCGGCAAGCCACACGCAAGCCAGCACTCCTATCATCCAGAACAGACCTTTTCATCATCAAGCGAGAGACCTGAAATGGCGATTTCCATACCTTCCGATCTGGTACTTGATGTGGTCCGGGCAGCCGATCCGGTCGCGCAACAGAATGCAACGATGCGGCTTGGCACATCTTCGGTGCCAGGCGCACCTGCAACGGAATTTGCCTCTCTCGCCACCCAGTCGACCAATCAGGACAGCATGGATTTCAAGGACACCTATTCGTCCATTACAAATCCCGCCTTTCTGACCGACGCAAGCAGCGGTGTCTCGCGCTATAACATGTCGCCCAAACGTTCAGATCTTGGCGTGAAATTTGAAGCCATGCTGCTCAACCAGTTTCTGGGCGAAATGCTGCCTCGGGATTCCGAAGCGTTTTTCGGCAAGGGCACAGCAGGCGAAATCTGGCGCTCGATGATGGCCGAACAGCTTGGCGACCAGCTCGCCAAATCCCATGCCGTCGGCCTTGCCGACTATCTCAAGATCCCCAATAGCAACAAGACCGTATCACAGGGTTGATGTCACATGACGACCACACATGAAGCCACCGAACTGAATGACAATGAAGCGTCGGCCATTGTATTGCGCCCGTTGAGCCAATCCCTCCCGGCATCCGCCGATGAGGCGTCCTTCTATCTTGAAGAGAAGATGCTCACCACGGTGAACCGCGCCATATCCGTCGTCTCCGACGAGACCAGCGCCCTGCGATCCAAGTTGGTCGTCGATCTCAAACCCTACTCCGATGCGAAGTCACGCGCCCTGCTCGATCTGAACCGGGTGATGAGCGATATCGATATGCGCGATGTCCCCACCAGCGTTGTCAACGAATTGCGCCTGCTGCGCGAGGTGCTTGATGACAATGAACGCCTGCTCGCACAACATCTCGAAGCGGTTCGCGAGATTACGGATCTGCTTTCAGCCACGATGATCAAGGCTGAATCCGACGGGACCTACTCGTCCAGCCCGGCCCAGCATCTGGAGGCAAAATAGATCATGCGATATACCTTGCTGGGTTTCTGGATTGGTGCGGTTGCGCTGCTCTCGGCCTATTTCTCCGGCATCTGGATGAACCGGCAGACCTTGATGGAAATTGCCGAGTCGCCGCAAGCAGGCATGGATTATGAGAAGACACGCGCCATCAGCGTCCCGATGATTGCCGACGGCAAGGTGCATGGCTATGTGGTCGCCCAGTTTGTCTACACCATCGATGGCAGCAAGCTGACCACCCTCTCGGTGCCGCCCAACCCGTTTATCGTCGATGAGGCCTTTCGCGCCATCTACAACGACCGAGAAATCGATTTCAGCGACCTCAAGCGCTATGACCTTGACGGTCTGACCAGCAAGATCCGAACCAATGTCAACGCGCGGATGCGCGGCAATCTGGTGCACGACATTCTGGTCGAGGAATTCAGCTTTTTCCCAAGTTCCATGGTTCATGCCGGATAGGGGGCGCTTTGCTCCCTATTTTTTTGCCCGAACGCCAGACGCCATGCACAGCAAACCTTCGCGAGAGGCATCCCACAAGCCCAACGCAAGTTTGCCGCGTCATTATCCCCAAAAGCAATTGACCCGCATTGGAGAGCGACATGTCTGACTTGAACGTCGTCGCAGGTGTTAGCCTACCGCCTGAGAAGACCAGCCGTGATGTTGGCTTTGCCTTCGGTATCGTCATCATTCTGACGATCCTGTTCCTGCCAATTCCCGCCTTCATGATTGACATTGGGCTATCGCTGTCCATCGCTCTTTCGATCCTGATCCTGATGGTCGCATTGTGGATCGAGAAACCGCTTGAGTTTTCATCCTTTCCCACAATTCTGCTGATCGCCACGATGCTGCGCCTGTCGCTCAATATTGCAACGACGCGGATGATCCTGTCACAAGGCCATGAGGGCCTGCATGCGGCGGGCGCGATCATCAACGGCTTCTCGCAATTCGTGATGAGCGGCGACTTCGTGATCGGTTTGATCGTCTTTGCCATTCTCGTGATCGTCAACTTTCTCGTGATTACCAAGGGTGCGACGCGCATCGCCGAGGTTGGCGCCCGCTTCACCCTTGATGCGATCCCCGGCAAGCAGATGGCGATCGACGCCGACCTCAATGCCGGGCTGATTGACGAAAAGGAAGCCCAGTTGCGCCGCCGGGAGCTGGAGGAGGAAAGCTCCTTCTTCGGTGCCATGGATGGTGCCTCCAAATTCGTCCGCGGCGATGCGATTGCCGGCCTGATCATCACGGCGGTGAACATCTTTGGCGGCATCGTCATCGGTGCCACCCGCTATGACATGAGCCTTGGCGAAGCCTCCGACGTCTTCACCAAACTGTCGGTCGGGGATGGTCTGGTCTCTCAGATCCCCGCGCTGATCGTGTCACTGGCTGCCGGTCTTCTGGTCTCCAAGGGCGGCACCCGTGGCTCGGCAGAAAAGGCGGTCCTGGGACAGCTTGGCAAGTATCCACGCGCCTTGTTTGTTGCGTCCAGTCTGATGATCATTCTGGCTCTCATGCCCGGTCTTCCGTTCCTGCCATTCGCCATTCTGGCGGCCATCATGTCCTTTACCGGTTACACCATTCCGCGCAAGCTGGCTGCCGCGCAGGACGAGGTTGATCGCAAGACTGCTGTTGCGGCTCGCCAGCGCGAACTGGACGAGCGGATGTCCGTGAAACAGAACCTCAAGGCATCGGAAATCGAGCTGTGCCTTGGCAAACAGTTGACGGCCCAGATGCTGACGTCGCGAGATGATCTGGCCAACCGCGTCGCCAAGATGCGCCGCAAATTTGCCGAGGAATATGGCTTTGTTGTCCCGGATATCCAGCTGACGGACAGCCTGAGCATCAACCCGAAAAGCTATGAAATCCGGATCCACGGCACCGTGATTGCCAGCCATGAGTTGCGTGTCGGTGAGCTGCTTGTGCTGTCAGGCCCGGAGAACACCGGCAAGTTGCCCGGTGAGCCGACACGCGAACCCGCCTTCGGCATGCCAGGCATCTGGGTGCCTTCAGCCTATGCGGATGAAGTCAAGCGCATCGGCATGGAATCGGTCGACAACACCTCTATCGTTCTCACGCACCTTAGCGAAGTGATCCGCAACAACCTGCCGCAGCTCCTCTCCTACAAGGACATGCGCTCGCTGCTGGATCGTCTGGACAAGGAATACAAGCGTCTGATTGACGACATCTGTCCGGCCCACATTTCCTACTCGGGTCTTCAAGCTGTCCTCAAGCTGTTGCTGGCCGAGCGCGTCTCGATCCGCAACCTGCATTTGATCCTTGAAGCGATCGCGGAAATCGCACCGCATGTGCGCCGCTCCGAACAGGTTGTGGAACATGTGCGCATTCGCATGGGGCAGCAGATTTGTGGTGATCTGGCCAAGGGCGGCAAACTCGCCGTCATCCGCCTTGGCAACAAGTGGGATCTGGCCTTCCATGATGCGCTCAAACGCGATGCGAAAGGCGAAGTTGTCGAATTTGACATCGATCCGCATCTGGTGGAGCAATTTGGCGAAGATCTCACCAAGCTGGTGCGCGAAAAATCCGGCAACCATCAGAGCTATGCCATTCTGACAACGCCTGATGCCCGCAGCTACGTTCGCATGATTGTCGAACGGCTGTTCCCCACCCTGCCCGTTCTGTCTCATCTCGAGGTGGTCCGAGGCGTCGATCTCATCACCATTGGCAACGTATCTTAACAGGTGACCATGTTCTGGCTTCAGCCAAATACGCTCGTTGCGGTCTTTCTGATCTTTTGCCGCATCGGTGCCTGCCTGATGATCGTTCCAGGCTTCAGCAGTGCTCGGGTTTCCCCGAGCATTCGCCTGTTCATTGCCTTGTCCTTGTCGTTGGCCCTGTCTCCCCTGCTTGTTGCAAAGGTGTTACCGACCGTGACACAGGTCACCAGTGCCCATCTGATGTTTCTCATCGCAGCAGAGATTCTCATCGGGGCAACCATCGGGTTTATTGGTCGCGTCTTCATTGCCGCCCTGCAGACGATGGGCAGTTTTGCCGCCATGTCCATGAACCTTTCCGGCATGGCCGGTGCTCCCATCGAAGACAGCGAACCCGTCCCGGCTCTCGTCAACCTCATGACGCTGACTGCCATCACCCTGATTTTCATTTCAGGGCTGCACTGGCAGATCATCGATGGTCTGGTTTCCTCCTATTCGGCCGTGCCGCCAGCGATGATCATCGATGCGCAGGACACGCTCATTCAGGCAACGGATGCGCTTCGGGAAGCCTTTCTTCTGGCACTGCGTATCGCCAGTCCGTTCGTCATCTATGCGGTGGTTGTCAATCTGGCGCTGGGATTGACCAACAAGCTGACGCCGCAGATCCCCGTTTATTTCATTGCCATGCCGTTTGTCATCGCAGGCGGCCTTTTCCTGATGATGTTCGTCATCGGCGAAATGATGGGCATTTTTGTTGATCACCTGTCTCAAGTGCTGAGCCGCTAACCGGAGAAACGATCCATGTCTCAACGACTCAACCGAATGCGCGTCCTGCTCAAGGCGCAGGAACAAATGCAACGCAACGCGCAACGCGCCGTGGATAAGGCCTCCAAGGAACTGGACTATCTGCGCCAGAAGGAGATGGAGCTGCTGTCCCTCATGTCTGATGGCGACCCGCTGCTCGTCAATGCGCTGATGAACTCCCATGTCAACCAGATCCGACAGGTCAACCAGCGCAAGAACGACATGCAGGATGCCCTGGAGACGCTCAAATCGGAAACACGCAAGCAGGCCGTCTTCATGGAGGCCGTCAAACGCATGGCGTCGGTTCTTGAACAGGAAGAACGCAGCGAAGCGGAAAAAAAGAACCATCAGGAAATCATCGAACAAACCGCTTATCAGAGCGAAGGGCTGTAAACCGAAGCTCCTCAATCAGCTCATAAGCCCTTGATAAAAAGGCCATTTCCCACCAGGAAATGGCCTTTTTCTTTTCAACAGAAAAAGATGTCTTCAACCGCCGATCAGGTCAGGTTCAGGCAAGCTTGTGTGCGTAGTGTCAATCTTGCGAGAGGTTGGACCACAACCCAAACCAAGGTTCAAAGGCATGACGCCGCTCCTCTCGTGCCGGTGAAAATCCGGAATGTCCCCATTATTTGTCACAATCACACATTGAAAGGGACATCATCATGTCTAACAGTATTCTGACCAATGCATCTGCAATGACCGCTTTGCAGACCCTGAACGCAACCAACAAATCCATGTCGGAAGTTCAGAACCGCATTTCTACTGGCCAGCGCGTATCGTCCGCTCAGGACAACGCTGCCTACTGGTCCATTGCAACCACCATGCGTTCGGACAACAACGCTTTGTCCGCCGTACAGGATGCCCTTGGTCTCGGTGCCGCAACGGTTGACACCATGTACACCGCACTGAATGCCACTGTTAAAGTCGTTGATGAAATCAAGGCAAAACTGGTTGCTGCCAAGCAGCCAGGTGTTGACCGCGGCAAAATCCAGTCCGACATCAACGAGCTGCAGAACCAGCTCCGTAGTACGTCCGACTCGGCCGTGTTCAACTCTGAAAACTGGCTGTCTTCCGACGTAGCGACCGTTAACAAAAAAGAGATCGTTAGTTCGTTCAGCCGCGCCGGCGGATCCATCAGCATTCAGACTATTGATGTTGACATCACCGGTGTTCAGTTGTTTGACACTAACGCTTCCAACGCGGGCGGTTCCGAGACTGGTATTCTTGACGCAGATCTCGGTTTCTCGTGGGGTGGCTCCAACATGGGTACGACCTCGAATGTTGTAAACATCGATATCAGTGCTGTAACTGATGATGCTAACGACCTCGCCGACCTTGAACTGGTAATTCAGGCCGTTGACACACAGTTGGGTAAAATCACTGATGCTGCAACGACCCTGGGTTCCGTCAAAACCCGTGTTGACCTGCAGAAAGACTTCGTTGGTGCACTGACGGATGCTCTTGACCGCGGTATCGGCCAGCTGGTTGACGCTGACATGAACGAAGAGTCCACCCGCCTTAAAGCTCTGCAGGTTCAGCAGCAGCTGGGTATCCAGGCTCTTTCGATTGCAAACTCCAGCTCCGACAACATTCTGTCCCTGTTCCGTTAAGATCAGGCAGAGTGAGGCTCTGGAAGTCAACTGCGACAGTCAACAAAGGCACGCCCTCCCGAGGGCGTGTCTTTTCCTTTTTTGGAACTGAGTTTTCCCGTTCTTTGGCTCTGATGATCCGCCTTGGCAGGCTTCGCGCAAGTTTGCCCGCTCATATTGGATATCAGAAGTAATCAGTCTTGTAAGAGGTTCCCGTTCGATGCCAGGAAGTGAACAAGCCGAGAAAATCTGGTCCAATCTAAAAGATCTGGGCCCCAAACGCCTCATGGCGCTGGGCATTATCGGCGTTTTGACGCTGGTGCTTGTTGGCGGTGGAGCTTATCTCCTGTCCCGACCGCAGATGACCACCCTTTATTCCGGTCTCGATCGGGATGACATCACCCGGATCGGCTCTGCTCTGCAGGATGCCGGGATCCAGTTTGATGTGAACACCGAGAGCTCCGCAGTCCTCGTCAATTATTCATCAACAACGCGGGCGCGTATGCTGCTAGCCGAGCGTGGATTGCCCAGAGGCAAGAGCGCCGGCTATGAATTGTTTGATGATCTCGGCTCGCTGGGCCTGACCTCCTTCATGCAGGAAATAACCCGCGTCAGGGCGATCGAAGGGGAATTGGGCCGAACGATCCAGTCGATGAAAGACGTTCAGGCTGCAAGGGTCCATATCGTGTTTCCCGAAAAGGGATCCTTCCGCTCCAAGGACCAGCCGCCCTCGGCATCCGTTGTTATCAAGACGCTCGGCTCGGGGGATTCCAAGACGGCGCAGGCCATTCGCCATCTCGTTGCTGCTGCCGTTCCGGGCATGGTGCCCAGCAAGGTAACGGTCCTTGACTCCACCGGCACACTGCTGGCCTCCGGGTCTGGCGAAGAAAACAGCTCCGCCGGTGAGATGGAAGGCCTTGCCTCGCGTATTTCGTCCCGCATTCAGGAAAACATCCGCAAAACCCTGACCCCCTATCTCGGTCTTTCCAACTTCCAGGTTTCGGTCAACACGGCGCTGAACACGGATAAACAGAGGATTGCAGAAACAATCTTTGATCCCAACAGCAGGATCGAGCGTTCGGTGCAGACCGTTCGCGCCAGCGAAAGTGCGCAGAATGCGACCTCACAACGTCCAACCACGGTCGAACAGAACCTGCCTGATACGGATGTAAATGCCGGTGGTGAAGATCAGTCGATCGAAGAGAATGAACGCCGCGAGGAAACCGTCAACTATGAAATTTCATCCAAGAAGGTCGAACAAACGCGCGAAGGCTATGACATCGAACGCCTGTCAATCGCCGTTCTGGTCAACCGCCAGCATCTGATCGACGGACTTGGCGAGAAAGCTAGCGAAGAGACGATCAATCAAGCACTTAAAACCCACATGGATGAAATCCGCGCATTGGCGACGTCTTCCGCTGGCTTCGATGAGGCTCGGGGCGACCAGATCAAGGTGTCCATGGTCAACTTCGAAGTCGGCACCGGTGATCTGGCTCCGCTTGAGCCCCTGTCCATCACACAGGTTCTGCTTCGACAGTCCGGCAACATTGCCAACGCAGTCAGCATTCTCGTGGTGTCCGGTCTCCTCATCTGGTTCGGCCTGCGCCCGGCGATCAATTCGCTGATGCCCAAGTTCATTGCCAACGACAATGAAGCGCCGGACACCGAGGACACCTTTGAGACAGAGCTGGAAATGGGCGGAGTGGAAAGCTCCATCCACGGGCCGCTCCTTGAAGACCTCTCGCGCAAGCTTGAAGCATCGCCAGTTCGCAAGCTTGAGCAGGTTGTCGATCTGCATGAAGAGCAGTCCGCCGCCATTCTCAAACAATGGTTCTACCAAACGGAGAGCGCATAATGGCACGCGCGATCAAAGATCTCCTGCCCAACGTGAGCATCTCCGAACAGCCCTCGCCAGCAAGGCAGGGCACGCCGATGGCACCGGATCAGGCTGTTTTCGGCGGGCTCGAGGTGCTGCTGAAAAAGTCCGTGCAGGTGGCCTTGCCTCCGGAACCGCAGGATGAACAGAGCCTCAAGACGGAGGCCTGGTCCCGCGGTCTGCTCGAAGCGGAAACGCTGTGGCAGGAACAGAAAATCAAGGATCTGGGAGAGCTGCGTGCCCAGTTCAGCCGTGAAAAGGAAGATCTCGCCAATCTTCTGCATATCTCGCTTTCCGGCCAGATCGATCGGCAGTTTCAAGACATATCAAATCGGTTGGCGGACACACTTGCAGAGCTTCTTGAGCCGTTTCTCGAAGAGCAGGCATCAGCCTTGATGACACAACGTTTCGCCGAAGTGGCGAAGGTGGCAATGAAAGAGGCGGTTGAAGGAACACCGATCCTGAAAGGCCCGAGGCAGCTGCTTGAACAACTCACCATTTGCCAGAGCTACCTGAAGGCGTGCGCGCAAGAAAGCGCCGAAGGCGAGGCAGACGACAGCACGCACACCCAACAGGACGAACTGTCACTGACAATCGACAAGACAGTTTTTGAGACCCGATTGAAGCCTTTTGTGGCGCAACTCAGAGAGGCCGTTCAGGATGAATGAGATTACCAAACAAGGCGAACACGAGCTTATCATCGTGCGCCGCCGTCCTGACATGGATCTCGATAATGCAAAAACCGGTGTCTGGAAGATTGCGCATGCCGACTTCATGACAGCGATGATGGCGTTTTTCCTTGTCATGTGGCTGATTTCCACCACCGATGATGCCGCCAAGCGCGAGATTGCCCAATATTTCAATCCGGTCAAACTGGCGGAAATGTCCCAATATCAAAAAGGCATTGCCGATCCGGAACCCAAGGCGGGAAGCGCGGAGGCGGATGCTGCATCACAGGCGGTGAAGAAGGGCTCGGCTCATGTGACGGAGAATATTTCCTCCGACGTGCGCAAATTCGGGGAAGCCGGCAATCGCACCTTTGAGGAAGGCGCCATCACGGCCGAAGCCATACCAACCTACACCGAGGCAGAGATTTTTTCCGATCCATATGGCGTCCTAAACCGCATCATGATGTCGGCAGAAGCCTCCGGGCAATTCGACGCACAGCAAAGTGATGAAAGCGCGGGAACAGAATCGCGCATCGGGACCAAGGGCGGTGAAGCCCTGCGCGATCCGTTTGACCCTCTCTATTGGCGACTGGAGCCAAACCAGCCGACCGATGGTGCGCTCGTTGCTGATATGCAGCAGCCGCAGCAGCCAAGGATGGATCCCCAACTCGGAGAAGCCAACGAACTCGATGGTCTGATCACCGGTCCCGATCCCGTCTCCGACATTTCCATGGGTCCCGCTTCAGGCACGCGGATGGCATCTCTGACTGAGGGGGTGGAGCCCACACCCGCTCTCTCCGTAAAAGCGGATCAGGCCAAACAGAAAGACAGCAAGGGTGATGGGTCCAGCCTTTCAGCTATTGCCTCGAAGACCGGCTCGACGGTGGCCATGACCGGAGGACCGGAAGCCAAGAAAGCAGCGCTGGCACAGGAACAGACCAAGGGAGCAGAGAAGACCGAGACATCTCCTTCAGCCCTTCTTGAAGACTATCGTGCGGCGCTCAAATCCGAACTCAACAAGGCACCGAAACTGGACATCGGCAAAGAGCTCTCGGTTCGTGACAAGGGGGATGGCCTCCTGATCGATGTCACCGACAGCCCGTCCTGGGGGATGTTCGCGGTCGGCTCAAGCGAACCCTCAGCCCGGTCCATCGCCCTTTTGGAAAAGATCGCACACAGCCTGTCCGGCATCAAAGGCAAGATCATCATTCGCGGCCATACCGACGGCCGGCCCTTCCGCGCCAAGGATTACGACAACTGGCGCCTGTCGACCGCTCGGGCCCATATGGCGCGGTTCATGTTGGTCCGCGGAGGCTTTGATGAAAAACGGCTGTTGCGCGTGGAAGGCTACGCAGATCAGCAGCTCAAGCATCCCGATAAACCGGAAGCCGATGACAACCGCCGTATCGAAATACTGGTACAGCCAACCGCAGGAGCAACCGAATGACGTCCCTTGGCCCCACCCGTTGGTCCCAAGCCATGCGTCTTGGTGCTGCGCTCTTGATTTCCGCCACGGCTTTGAGCGTTGGAGCGGCATTCTCTGCCGAACCCTCTTCCGATGAAGCCAAAACGCCCATAACAGAGAATACTCGCCCCGTGCGTGTCATCGGAACACCGCCGCCCTTTACCACATCACAGAAGAGCACAAGCGGTGCGTCTGAATCTCCTGAATCTAATGTCGCCCAAGCAGTGGATCAGGTGGCAGATCAGGGTGTGGAGACCCCAGTGGATCTAGCGGTGGATCAGACATACGACAAGCCGGATAGCGGACGTGTCGCCCGCGATGATCAGCCCTATATGATGGTGCGCCTGTTGCAGGATCTTCAAGCACAAACCGCCAAGGGCTCTACCCATGCGCTCAGAGCGCAACGGTCGCTTCTGGCCCGGATGAACGATCAGTTTGCTAAGATTGATCCGGTGGTGTGGGAAGACCAGCGCAACATCCGAGCGGTCACCCTGTTCATGCTGTCCGGTGGCCATCCCGCGATCGGCACGCGGCTGCTGGAGATGGACTTGCCGAACCACGTCGACACGAGCCTGATTTCGGCGTCCCTTGCTTATATCAAGGGGCAGAAGTCGGACGCCTACAGGGGCTTTTCGGCGCTTGATCCGCTACAGATGGAACCGAGCCTGGGTGGGCAGATCGCGCTGGTGCAGGCGGTTCTGTTTCTGCCTCACGATCTGAATAGCGCGCTTGAGGCGGTCGACAAGGCACGCTTGCTGATGCCCGGCTCGCTCATCGAGGAAGCGGCCTTGCGGCGTGGTGTCTCCATTGCTGCGGCCATGAAAGATCCCGAGCTGTTCCAGACCTACGCCATTCAATATATCCGTCACTATCACAACTCGATCTACAATTCGGATTTCCGTCGCCGCTTCGGCTTTTCCATGCGTCGCTTCGGGACCAGTGAGAATGAACAGACCTTTGCCGATCTCGATATCGTCATCTCGGAATTCGATCTCGATAGCCAGCGGCAATTTTATCTTCTGCTGGCCCATGCCGGTCTTGTGGAGGGCAATCTGCATCTGGCGCTCCAGGCCGCGACCAAGGCCCTGCCGCTCACCATGAAAAATACGGCAGATCGGTCTCGCGCCGAGCTCTATATCGCCGGTTCGATGCTCAAGGCCGAGACACTCGACCAGGCCCTTGAGCATCTGTGGGCCGTGCGGCGCAAGGATCTTGACCCGCGCGACATGCTTCTGGCGGAGCGCGTCACGGAAATCCTCAATGGCATCCGTCACTGGCCGGAAGCCAAGGAAGCCTTGTCGGAATTTGCGGACAAGGATGTTGATCCCGTTCCGGAAAACAAGGACTGGGAGTTGGACACAATGACCGACGCCCGCAAGCAGCTTGAGCAGGCTGATGATATTCTCAGCTACGCAGACAAACCAATGAAGCAGGCCTCCCGATGACCCAGCAAAGCATTTCCGCATCCCTTGGCATGAACAATGGGTCCCGCGTCACTGCCGGCGGAGGCAAGGGACAGTTTTCCGGCCAGAACTCCAGACAGAATGGCATGGTGGAAGATCCTGATGACGGTGACTTTACCGAACAGGCCAGCGGCTCATCGGACAAGGCTTCAAAGGACAGCGACAAGGCGGACGCCAAAAAGGACGGGCCGGATTTCGACGCCTTGCTTCGCGCGCTCAAAGGCAAGGGACAGAAAGAGGCTGGCGGGAAGGATCAAACAAGCTCGCCGGATGCGATGAACGACGGCTCAGACGCGACCGGCCAGAATGGGGCCGGCGTCTCCTCAGACAGTCTTCTTGCGAAACTCTTCGAGGGGCTTTCATCCGCTGATGCCAAGGCAGCAGCCGACGCCCAACAGGGCGCACAAGGCAAAGCGGGAGCCGCAGCAGAGGATGCGCTTTCGAACGTGATGTCCGCCAACCAGCTAAGCGGCAAGACCGGAGCTCAGGCAGCGGGCAGCGACCAGTCTGCATCCAAAGCAACCATGGCCTTGCTGTTTGACCAGAAGTCCAACGCCTCCCAGATGCCCGGAACCGTGGCCAATGGGGAGACGGTCAATGCCAAACCCGGGCTTTTCGATGCTTATTCCGTTGAGACAAAATCCGTTTCCGCCTTCGACAAGATCGTGCCCGTCGTGAAGGAAGCCGTGCTGTCACCGTCGCAAAAGGCCCTGAGAGACGGCTTTACGGTGATGCGGCAGGAAACCCACTTCGCACCGACAGCGTCGGTTGATGCCTCCAATATGGCGACCACGAACGCGATCTTCCAACAGATCAGCACGGCCATTGCCAATGATCTGTCTCCGTCGACACTCGCCAAGGGGGAGGCTTCTGCCTCGTCTTCGAATGCAGCTCAGCAATCTGCCTCCGGCGGTTTCCGCATGGCGAGTGGCGGTGATGCCCTGCGGGTGCTCGATATCCAGCTTCATCCTGCGGATCTGGGCAAGGTGCGGCTGTCGATCCGGCTCAATGAAACCTCGGTGGACGTGCGTGTGGAAGTAACAAACGCCTCGACGGCTAAAGTCCTCGAAGGCAACAAGCAGATGCTCGACATGCTTTTGAATCGGGCGGGATATCGGGCGGATCACATTTCGATCGTCGCCATAGACGACAAGAGCGGCGCTCAAATCACGCCCCCCTCACCCAACAACAACGCTCAGAACCAGCCCAACCAGCAGGGACAGCAAGGCCAGTCAGGCGCCTTTGCTGGTGAGGGCGGCAATGCCCAGCAGGACAGCGGCGATCAGCAGCAGCCGTCCGGCCATGAAGACCCGTATTCCGGCGCGGCAGTCGATGCGTCGCACTCTGCATCCGATGAGGCTCACAATGATCAGGATACGACACGGCACGCCAAAGGCATTACTCTTTAGCTTCCTCCTTGCCATGAGCCATCATGGCGCAAACGCGGGTCAGGCTACTTTTGACCCCGTTTGCGAGAAGGAAATGCGCGCCGCCGCAGCTGCCGAGGGTGTGCCTCTCGGCATCCTTTATGCTGTCGGCCTGGCCGAGACGGGACGCGGCAAGAAGCTTCATCCCTTTGCCCTGAATATCGAGGGCAAGTCGGTGTTTGCCACCTCCAAGCAGGAAGCGCTTCAGACGGTGAAGACCGCCCGCAAGCATGGCAAGAAGCTGATCGACATCGGCTGCATGCAGATCAATCACCATTATCATCGCAGCGAGTTTTCTTCGCTTGATCACATGATCGATCCCCGCGCGAATGTGTTTTATGCCGCCCGCTTTCTCAAACGGCTGCGAAAGCGTCAGGGAAGCTGGACAATGGCGGTTGCCCGCTACCATGCCGGTCCCAACAACAACCCGGCCCAGAAGCGATATGTCTGTGCAGTGATCCGCAATCTGGTTGCCAGCGGCTTTGGAAACTGGACGCCAACGACGCGCAAATTCTGCAAGTAACCAGCCAACCCGGCGTAAGACCGAGCTGGGGAACACCCCTCCGCGGCCTCGAAAACCAGCCCGACATACCGGGCTTTTCTTTTCGCTATTCTCTTAAAAATTTAATTAATTCAGTAATTTAAACCCTTCGCCTGATCAGTTTCGCGCAAGGCTCCCAAACTATCTTGTCCAATACAGTCACCTCATGAGTCCGCATCGGGCTTGGTAGCGCGCTGGTGTTCCATTGGAAATCGGAGCGGCGCGCGGAACAGACAGGAGAGCAAACATGAGCCTATACGGCGTAATGCGTTCAAGTGTTTCAGGCATGTCAGCCCAGTCCAGCAAGCTCGGCGCCGTCTCTGATAACATCGTCAACTCGGCAACCGTTGGATACAAACGCGTTGAAACCGAATTCCGTTCAATCACCATGTCTTCCGGCGAAGGCTCCTATAACTCAGGAGCCATCGAGGCGCGGTCTCGCTACGCGATTTCAACCGCCGGCAACCTCGACTTCACAACATCGGTGACCGACCTGGCGATCGAAGGCAATGGCTTCTTCATCGTCAATGATGCCGATGGCACACCATCCCTCACCCGTGCCGGACGGTTCGTTCCCGATGAGAACGGCGATCTGGTCAACACAGCGGGCTACTATCTTCAGGGCTATGATCTGGAAAATGGGGTCCCCACCGTGGTGGCAAACCAGATGACAGGCATGGAGACGGTGAACATCACCGACATGCGTCTGGCCACCGATCCCACGACAGAAGGCTCCATGAAAGGCAACCTGCCAGCCGGTGCCGTGGCGAACGCTGACAAAACGCCGATCCCACCATTGCCCTCGTCGGGTCTTCCGGGGGCCGAGTTCGACGCGAAAACCTCGATGGTCACCTATGACAACCTCGGCAATGAGGTCACAGTGGACATCTACTTCACCAAGCTAACCGATACTACGGGCAACTCGACCTGGGAAGTCAGCGTCTTCAACAAGGCTGATTCCACTGATGGCGGCTTCCCCTATGCCATGGCTGGCACCACGCCGCTTGGCACGCCCTACACCAACCCGCTTGGCACCACCACGCTAACCTTTGACAACACCACCGGCGAACTGACCGGTCCGGACGCTGTCGCCTTCAACATTCCCGACGGCACCGCGGCTGTGGACCTGTCGTTCACCGGCATGACCCAGTTGGCGTCCGACTTCATCACCGTTGATCCGAAAATGAACGGCAACCCGCCCCAGCAGGTGGAGACGGTCGAAATCAGCAGCGATGGCACCCTCTATGCGATCTATGAAAACGGCAACCGCGAGGCCCGTTACAAAATCCCGCTGGCCAATGTGGCCAGCCCGGACAATCTCAAGCCAATGGGCGGCGAGGTGTTCCGGACCACCAGCGACAGTGGTGACGTGATGGTCGGCTTCGCCGGTGAAAGTGGGCTTGGGACGATGCGGTCCATGGCAATCGAGGGATCCAACGTGGATCTGGCAACCGAGTTGACCAACCTTGTCGTGGCCCAGCGGGCCTTCTCCGCCAACTCCAAGGTTTTCCAGACCGGGTCGGATCTTCTGACCGAGGTCGTCAACCTCTCAAGATAGGACTCCTAGAGGGCTGCACGGTCATTGCCGTGATGTCGGTGCAGCCCGAAGGATCAAGTAACAGGTTCATCCAATGAGTCTTTCAGTCGCACTTCAGGTTGCCCAGTCCGCTCTGACCACCCGTCAGAGAGAGACGTCCGTCCTGGCACAGAACATCACCAACGCAACGACCGATGGCTATAGCCGCAAATCGGCTCTGGTCTCGTCCCTGCGCTCGCAAAACGGAACAAGCGGTGGCATCACCGTGGATTCCATATCTCGGGCAACGGATCAGGCCCTCTTGTCCAATCTGATAGCGGCGACCTCATCTGCGATGACAGGCGAAGCCTATCTCGATGGTATTCAGCGTCTGTCACAAACCATTGGAGATCCGATCGAAGGGCGTTCACCGAGTGCCGCTCTTGGCAACTTCGTCAACGCCCTGCAGCAATATAGCGCCGAACCGCAAAACACGGTTCTGGCCGGTGCGGTACTGACCAGCGCCGAAGATCTTGCCAACACGCTAAACACCGCAACACGGGCGGTTCAGGCCGAACGCGAACGGGCCGATTCCCTGCTCGCGGACTCCGTGACCACCATCAACACATTGCTCAGCGACTTCGAGGCCGTCAACAACGAGGTTGTTCGCGGCACAAATTCGGGCAACGATATCACCTCTGCACTGGACCAGCGGGACCAGATTGTTCTGGAGCTGTCCGAATTCATGGGTGTGCGTGCGGAGACCCGCGGCAGCAATGACATGATCATCACCACCGACAGCGGTGTGATGCTGTTCGAAACAACGCCGCGCGAGGTGAAGTTCGAGCAGAAAACGACCTTTGTGGCTGGAGCGAGCGGCAACGCGTTGCTGGTGGATGGTGTACGGATCGCCGGGCCGGGCGCAACGATGCCGGTTTCCGAAGGCAAGATCGTCGGGCTGATGAATATCCGCGATGATGTTGCGGTCACCTATCAGACCCAGCTTGACGAAATCGCGCGCGGCCTCGTGACGGCGTTCAAGGAAACCGATCAGGGTGCGGGCACCAAACCGGACCGCGTTGGCCTCTTCACCTATTCCGGCGCGCCAGCCGTTCCGGCAAGTGGAACCGTCATTGCCGGGTTGGCTGGCGATATATCCATTGCCAGTTCCGTCGATCCTGACAGTGGTGGCGATATCAATCGGCTACGAGATGGAGGCATCTCCGAGCCGTATGACGCAGACTATGTCTACAACACAGGCGGAGAAGCGGGCTATGTCGCGCGTCTTCAGGAGATCATCACCGAGCTCGACAAGCCGATGAGCTTTGATCCGACCGCCAAGGTCGACCCCAGCAACCCTCTGGCAAGCTTTGCTTCCTCATCCGCGAGCTGGCTGGAGGGGGAACGCAAACAGGCTGACGGTGTCAACGAACGCACCTCGGTCGTAGTCGCCCGAACCGCTGAATCCCTGTCGAACATAACAGGCGTCAATATCGACGATGAAATGCAGGCAATGCTGGAGATTGAACGCAGCTACTCAGCCACTGCCAAACTCATCACCACCATCAACCAGATGCTCGAGCAATTGCTCGATCTTGCGGGGTAAGCCATGAAAACCGCTTTCATTTCCACGGCCTCACTGACCAACAATACACGCAGCTCGATCATGGACCAGAGCATTTCTCTGGCCAAACTGCAAAAGGAAGTCTCTTCGGGGCGCAAATATGATGTCGGTCTGGATCTGGGCATCGGCACGGGCGAAACCATTTCCCTGCGCAGCGAATTTGCCCGTCTCAACACAATCGTCGATACCAATGCGCTGGTGACGAGCCGGCTTGATGTGACCGAGACCGCGATGATCAACCTCAGGGACAGCGCCCAGAACATGCTGGCCACGCTTGTTGCGAGCATCGGTAGCGAAACCGGTCGCGAGGTTACCATTTCGGAATCGAAAAACAACCTTGAACAGTTTGTCGCCACCCTCAACACCTCGTTCAGCGGCTCCCACCTGTTTGCGGGCATCGATGTAAGCAACCCGCCCCTGACCGATTATTACAATCCGGCGGGCTCCGCGAGCAAAGCAGCGATCGATTCCTCGTTTGCGAGCTTTCTGACAACCAACTCGACAACGGTTGATGCGTTAACGCCAGCGCAGATGCAGGCCTATCTCGATACCGATTTTGAAGCGGAGTTCGCCACTCCTGGAGGCTGGAGCAACTGGTCCACCGCCTCGGATTTCGAAACCGTGAACCGGATCTCAACCTCCGAAACCATCGAAACATCCGTCAGCGCCAATATCGACCCGATGCGCAAAGTGGCTAAGGCCTTCACCATGGTTGCCGAGCTTAAGGGCGCGGACATGAAGCAAGAGACCTTCGATGTCGTGGCACAAAGAGCCGTCGAAATTCTGGGCGAGGCTGTCGAAGGCATGAACAACGCTGTCGGCAAGGTTGGCAACGCTCAGGCCCGTGTTGCACGCGCCTCGGAGAAGCTTTCTGTGCAAACCGACCTGATAAACGAGAGGATTTTGGCGCTGGAGAATGTCGACAAGACCGAAGTTTCGGTGCTGCTGTCCAACGCCTTGACGCAGCTTGAAGTCACCTATTCGGTCACAGGCCGGATGCAGGGCATGAGCCTGCTCAACTATCTCTAGATTCCTCGGTTTTTGCATGAAGCAAAAGCCACAGATACCAAAGTGTAGCAAGGACGATGATGTATACCGCCTATTACGCTGAATGCTCCGATCTTTCGAGCGAACTGAGCCGCAATAACGAATGGTCAGCTCTGGATAATGTGATTTCAGGGCTGAAAATGGCCAAGGAAGAGGGCTACACCACCACTCAGGCCAGACAGGCCTTACACAACACCCTCATGGTGTGGAGCTTTCTGCTCGAAGATCTGAGCGACAACGACAATGATTTTCCAGAACAGCTCCGAGCGGATCTCATTTCCATCGGCATCTTCATCATCAAGCAGATCGGGCGGATCTTTCAGGCCCAGTCCGAAGACATCGAGAGTGACGTCGCCGGACTGATTGATATCAACACGGCAATCAGGGACGGACTTGTGCAATGAAACCCATGCGACTGACCTTCAAACCCGGTGAGCGTCTTTATATCAATGGCGCCGTGATCCGGTTTCCGCAGCGGACGACACTGGAGTTGCTCAACAATGCCGAGTTCCTCCTCGAGAGCCAGATCATGCAGATGGACGATACAACGACGCCGCTGCGTCAGCTCTATTTCGTCGCACAGATGATCCTGACGTCTCCCTCGAACGCGACAAACGCTCAAGACACCTTCATGCATTTTGCCCGCAGCCTGACCCAGTCGGTCGACCATTACAGCCTGTGTGCAGGCCTTCAGGTGGTCGTCGACATGATGAATGCCGGCAAAACCTATGACGCCATGAAGCAGATCAGAAAGCTCTATCCGCTCGAAGAAAGCATTCTCAAGGGAAGCGATCTGGAATGGTCCAGCTCCTCAGACGAGGCAGCCGCACCAGAAGCAGACCCCGCCCCCGTTTCGATGGCCGGTGGGTTCTAGCCGCCGCCAACCCGTTGTTCTTCCCCTATCATGAAGGATCATGACCGATGAGTGTTTCAAACGTTTCCGGCGTTGGTGGCAATCACGCCACGGCCGCCGCAACCACCACAGCCGACGCCACGACCATGGACTATGACTCGTTCCTGCAGCTCCTGGTCACCCAAATGCAAAATCAGGATCCGACCGCTCCGACCGATATGGCCGAGCAGATGTCGCAGCTGGCCTCATTCTCGAATGTGGAGCAGAATATCCAGACCAACAACAAGCTCGATTCCGTACTGTCGCAGCTTTATGTCAACCAGTCCGCATCGCTTGTCGGCAAAACCATCACTTCGGCAGATGGAATCTCCGGCAAGGTGGATGCCGTTGGCATCTATACCGATGGCGTGGTTGCGACACTTGAAGATGGTTCCAACGTTCTTGTCGGTCCGGGGGTCACCATTTCTCAATGAATGAGGTAGACGCACTCGACCTGGTCCGGGAGGCCTTCTGGACGATCATCATCAGCTCGGGCCCGGCCGTTGCAGCTGCAATGATCATCGGGGTGACAATCGCCCTGTTCCAGGCGCTTACACAAGTGCAGGAAATGACGTTGACCTTCATTCCCAAGATCCTCGTCATCTTCCTCACCCTTATCGCCAGCGGCACCTTCGTGGGGGCAAAGATCGCCAGCTTCACCGATCTGGTCTATGACAAGATCGAACATGGCTTCTAGCCGATGCGGCAGGATGCTTCGGGACCAAAAGGACACCCCCGTTCCTGAGCAGAACGAGGGTGCACGTTTGGTAATTGCTGGCTAGTGATGCCCGCCTTTGACCCGCGGTGCCAGCCACGGCAGAAAGGCAGCCAGCATGAACACCACGGCGATGATACCGAACATTTCCAACGTCGATAACAGGACGCTCTGGTGATAGACGGTGCCAGTGAGACTGCCGACGGCAGCCTCATGCGACATGCCTTGCTGCATCATGTCATAGATGACGCTATCCGTGTTGGGCATGGCATTGACGAGCTCGTTCTGCTTGACCCGTGCCGAGTTTTGCCAACCGGTTTGCACCAGCGACGTGGCGAAGGCTCCAGCGAGTGTTCGCATGAAGTTGGACAGGCCTGCAGCATTGGCCATTTCATGCGGCTCCACCGTAGCCAGAGCAAGGCCGGTTACCGGGACAAAGAACATCACCATGAAGGGGCCAGTGAGGAGGGTCGGCCACGCCATCTGCAAAAAGGTGACATCGCCGTTGAAGGTCATGCGCCAGACCATCATGGCACCAAGGCCCAGAATGCCCGTTGACAGAATGATACGGGAATCGATCACATCGTTGAGCTTGCCGATAATCGGTGCGGAGACGAAGGCGAGAATGCCCATCATGCCTGTCGCATATCCGGCCCATGTCGCGGTGTAGCCCATATTCTGCTGCAGCCACAATGGCAGGATCACCACCGAGGCGAAAAACGCACCAAAACCGGCAGCAAAGGTGATCGACGCAGCGGTAAAGCCCCGATGCCTGAAAATGCGCAGGTCGACAATGGGATTGTCATCGGTGAGTTCCCAGATGAGAAACGCCAGAAAGCCAATCACGGCCACCGCTGCCAGAATGCAGATCTCCGGCGAGGCGAACCAGTCCTTGTTGCGCCCTTCTTCAAGCAATATCTGCAAGGCCCCGACCCAGACGACGAGAAGCCCCAACCCCACGACATCGATGCGAGCCTTGGCTTTCGGATCGGGTTGATGGCGCAACAGCGCCCAGACCACGAAGCCGCCTGCGAGCGCTACGGGCACCTTGATGAAGAAGATCCACTCCCAGCCGTAGCTGTCACAGATGATACCGCCCAGAATGGGGCCTGCGATCGGGCCGATCAGCGATGTCATGGCCCACAGGACCGAGGCTGCGGTTGCCTTTTCCTTGGGGAAGATGCGCACCAGCAGCATCTGCGACAGGGGCATGATCGGTCCGCCGACTAGCCCCAGAAGAACGCGTCCAGCAACCAGCGTGGTGAGCGAGTTGGCCATGCCGCAGTAAAGCGAGATAAGCGCGAAGCCGAAAAAGCAGAAGATGAAGGTGCGCATGGCACCGAACTTCATCGACAGCCAGCCGGTGAGCGGGACGGTGATCGCCTCGGCCACCGCATAGGACGTGATCACCCATGTGCCTTGCGACATGGAGACACCGAGCGAGCCGGCAATCGTGGGTGTGGAGACGTTGGCGATGGTGCTGTCGAGCACCACCAGAAAGTTGCCCGTACCGATCGCAAGGGCAGCAATCAACAGGCGAGCCCCAGTGAGGGGCTCGCTTTTGCTATCATCAAATGACATGGTGCACGATCCCCTGCCTCTATTCCGCGACGTGGATGTCGGCTGCCATCGACAGGCCGACTTCGAGCGGATGGGATTTCAGTTGCTCGGGATCAAGCTTGATGCGGACCGGAAGGCGCTGGACAACCTTGATCCAGTTGCCGGTGGCGTTCTGGGCCGGCACCGCCGAGAAGGCTGCGCCCGTACCACCCGAAAAGCCGACCACGGTTCCGTCGAAGGTGACGTCATCACCATAGAGATCGGAATGCAACGAGACAGACTGACCGGGTTTGACGTTTGACAGCTGGACTTCCTTGTAGTTGGCATCAACATAGACTTCATGCAATGGCACGACTGCCATCAACCGCATGCCGGGCTGAACCCGCTCACCGATCTGGACCTGTCGCCGCGAAATGACGCCATCGATGGGTGCTCGGATCACTGTGCGGTCAAGGTTGACCTGTGCCTGATCCCGTGCGGCCTTAGCGGCAAGGACTTGCGGATTTTCCTCAAGGCTCGCCCCTTCAATCATCGCTGCGTTGGCCTGTTGAGCGCCTTCGGCTGCCTCCAATCCGGCCTGTGCAGCCGTAAGCGAGGCCTGCGCCCCTTGCAGATTTGCCTTGGCAATCTTGAAGCCGGTTTCGGCCCCGGTTAGTTCGTCCCCGGATACGGAGCCGCCTTCTGCGAGGGTCTTGCGTCGCTCAAGACCGATCTTGGCCTTTTCGAAGTTCGCCTGCGCGGTCCCAAGCTGCGCCTCGGCTCGGAGCTTGCCTGCTTTACCACCTTCGATTTCGGCCAAAAGGGTCTTGTTGGTCGCCTGAATGGCCCTGACTGAGCGCAAGGATTGCTGGTAGGCGGCTTCCGCCTGCTTCAGGCGCAAGGTTGCGTCGGTGCTGTCGAGCACGACAAGGACATCGCCCTTCGAAACATGCTGGGTGTCGGCGACTTTCACCTCGGTCACCTGTGCGGCGATCATCGGTGTGATGTTGGCAATCTCCGCCCCGACATAGGCGTTATCTGTGACCACATGCTTGGAGGCATAAAGCACATCATAGGCATAGTAGCTGCCGCCAACGATGGCGACAGCAGCGATAAGGCCAAGGAACAAAGGCCCGCGCTTTGCCTTCTTGTCAGGTTCATGCGAGGCCGTATCGGCCTTTCCCGGCAGGGCCGTTACGTTTTTTTCGTCAGACTTGATCGCAATGTCACTCATTTTGTTCACTTGTTTGTCTCCATTTTGCGAAAGCCTCCACCAAGCGCACGGACCATTTGCACATCGAGGGCAAAACTGCGTGCTCTTAACGCTGCGGTTGCACTGCGGGCACCAATCATGGCGTCCTCTGCGGCTAGGACTTCAAGATATGTGGCAAGCCCGCCATTGTAGCGCTGCTTGACAAGATCGTGGGCTTTTCTGGCGGCTTCGGCGGACTTCTGCGTCGCGTAAAGGCGTTTGCGCAACTGGCGTTTACTGACCACAGCGTCGGCCACATCCTTGAGCGCCTGAACCAGTGTCTGGTCATAGGTCGCAACCGAAAGATCGTGACTGGCTCTGGCCATGCGGTAGCTGGAACGCAAGCGCCCTCCGTCCAGAATTGGCAGGGAGACAGCAGGACCAACCGAGCCAAGGGTGGAATTGGTGCGGGTCAGCAAATCCAGCCCCAGTGACTGCTTGCCGATCATGGCGACCAGATTGACGTTCGGGTAGAACGATGCTTTGGCTTCGTCGATCCGGCTGAGAGCCGCTTCCGCTCGCAAGCGTGCCGCGACCACATCCGGACGCCGTCCAATCAGGTCGAGCGGCAGGTTCTTTGGCAAGCCGGAGTAACGCCCGCCGCGCACCTTCGGTCGCTTGATGGACTGTCCACGATCCGGCCCCTTGCCAAGCAGAGCCGCCATCTGGTTGCGTGCGAGACCGATCTCCTCGTCGATTGCGGCAAGGCGAGCGCGGGTGCTTTGCTCGGACGACTTGACGCGTTCGAGTGCGCTTTCGTTTTCAAGTGCCTGATCGAAGCGCGACTGGATGAGCTTTACCGTCGACTTGCGAACACGCAAGGCATTGATGGCAGCGTCACGGCTGGCATAAAGAGCGGCTATCTTGGCATACGTGCCCGCGATACCGGACGAAATGGCGAGACGAGCTGCGGCAGCTTCGGCCTCGGCGGCCTGCTGCTCGCCCTTTGCCGCAGCAAGAGCCGAACGGTTCTTACCCCAGAAGTCGATTTCCCAGTTGAAGTTGAGAGATGCGATCCCGGCATCGTTCCACCCCTTGGGCACGAACGCTTCATCCATCAGATAATTGTAGCTCTGATGTTCCTGTTTGGCGGTTGCCTGTGCATTGACGAACGGCAGCAGGCTGGACTTGGTCATGCCGGTCTTTGCGCGCGCAAGCTTGAGGCGTGCGGCCGCGATTCGCATGTCATTTGCACCAAGAAGGCCCTCTTCCATCAGTTCGGAGAGTTGTGCATCACCATAGACCCGCCACCAGTGATCCGACGGCCACGCAGCAAGACCTGATTTGAGTGCCCCGTCCGTTTGGTAGGCGGTAACGGGCTTGATGTGCGCCAGGTCGCCTTCCTTGGGAGGAATAGCGCAGCCAGCCAGTAGGCATATGAGGGACAAGACCAACGGCTTGGTGCGCGAAAACTCTTGTTTGAAAAGCGACATGATCAGATCATCCAGACATTCGGGATAAATACTTAACCGTACTGTACGGTACTATTTTGAAGCGTTATTAGCTTCTGAGCTTGCGCTCGTCAAGCCAAAACTGTACACTTAGGTTCACGAATAGAAGGATGGGTTAATGCGCGTCAAAACGGACGAAAAGCGGCAGGAGATTGTCGCCGTCGCAACAAAGATCTTTGGAGAGATGGGCTATCACGAAGCCAGCATGTCGGCGATCTCAGCGGCACTGGGCGGATCGAAGGCGACGCTTTATGGCTATTTCAAATCCAAGGAACAATTGTTCGCCGCCGTGTTGACCGACGCTCTGGAAGAATATGGCTCCCAGGTATTTGATGCCCTCGAGACGCGACATGATGCTGATCTTAAAACCGTGCTTCATGAGTTCGGGCATGCCTATCTGACGTTCGTTACAACGCCGGAAGTCATGTCCCTTGGCCAGAATGCCATGACGCAGAAATTCTCCGAGGATCTCGGCCCGGAGCTGTACAAGAACGGTTCTCAAAAAGGCTGGCGGCGCGTCGAACACTTCATGACGGCCAAATTGGATGAGGGAGCGCTGTCGGCCCCTTCTGCGCTCGTGGCCAGTCTACAGTTAAAAGGGCTCCTGGAAAGCGGCATTCTCGAGCCATTACGGTATGGCTGCGAACCGCATGTGACCTTTGATGAAGCCGTCGACTATGCAGTTGCGGCCTTCCTTGGCGCCTATGGTGCTCAGCCGGCCAGTTGAACCACTTTTCGAAAGACGGTTGGCAAGGCTTCATCCTGCCACTCCTCAGGCGAAGACCACCAGCCCTTGTCCGTGGGGCTGTTATGCTCGCTTTTGGCCTCATAAACATCCAGTTCGAGATGGAAATGGGTGAATGTGTGCGTCACCTGCCCGGTGCGCTTGCGAAACTCGAGACCGGACGGGGCAACGTCGAGCGCGGAGGCAGGATCAAAAGCCTCCCCTTCCCGCTTATCTGACCAGTTGGTCGTTGGCACTTCGGTCATGGAGGCAAGCAGGCCACGCGGCGCTCGTTTTTGCATCCAGACAGCACCATCCTCACGCACAATGAGAAAAGCCGCACCACGCCGGATCGGCTTTTGCTTTTTGGCCGCCTTGACGGGAAAGGCTTCCATATCGCCCATGCGCTCGGCCTCGCACAATCCGGTGAAGGGACAAAGCGCACAGGCGGGCTTTTTGGGGCTGCAAAGGCTCGCGCCCAGATCCATCATGCCCTGGGCAAAATCGCCCGGACGGTCCTTGGGCATCAGGTCTGCCATCCGGGCCCGTATGGGTTTCTTGGCTGCAGGCAAAGGCTCGTGGATCCGATAGAGGCGCGAAATGATCCTCTCGATGTTGCCATCCACCACCGGAACCTGCTCGTCAAAAGCAATAGCGGCAATCGCTGCGGAGGTATAATCCCCGATACCGGGCAATTGCTTGAGCTCTGCAGCGGTCTGAGGAAAGCGTCCACCATGGTCATCGACCACGACACAGGCGCATTTGTGCAGATTGCGGGCACGGGAATAATACCCCAAGCCAGCCCAAGCCCTCAGGACATCGTCCTCATCGGCTGCGGCCAGATCGTCTACCGTCGGCCAAAGCGCCAGAAACTTCTCGAAATAGCTTTTGACCGCTCCGACCGTTGTCTGCTGCAACATGATTTCGGACATCCAGACATGATAGGGATCGGCGATGACACCCACATCAGCATCGCGAGGGCTGACGCGCCACGGCAGCTCGCGATGATGGCGGTCGTACCATGCAAGCAGCGCCTTCGCATTCGGGCCATTCGATTTTGTGTCTGATCCAGTGGGGAAGTGGGTGGCCGTCATGTCGGTCGTCTCGAATCCCTTGTTGCCAATTGTCACGGACTTCAAGATGTCGGCGACCACGCATCAGGATGCAAGGGCTAATTTGTGCAAAACGGTCAGGGAGAACGGAACATACGAAGCTCGATCAGGCAGACTTGTCGAGGGCTTTTGCGCCGCCCTTGCCCAACTGCTGGGCTGCTTCGTAGTCATCGGTCAGCTTGTTCATATAGTTGATGAAGGTCATCTTGGACTGCCGGTTCTTGCCGTCCTCAATGATTTCCGAGAAGGTGGATTCGTTGATGCTGCTACCGCCGAACAGCAGAGAAGCCGGGGACTGACTTGTACCCTTGGCGATCTGCATTTTCATGTCCGTAAGATAGCTGACAAATTCATCCTTGGTCAGTCTTCCATCGCCAAAGGTATCTGCAACCTCGAAGTTGGCGCGGCTGAGGATGGGAACACTCTGTGCTTCATCGACATTCAGATCGCCGCTTTTGTCCACATCGAACCGTTTGACCATGATGTCAACGGCATCTTTTTCGCTGATGCGGAAAATTGGAGCAAACCCGGACGACACAAACATACACAGAACCTCCTTTGAATGTTTCCAAGTGTATCTGGGTAGGGTTAATGGATTCTTTCGATTCAAAGTTCCTTTACCATGTCTGAAAAAAGGCAACGAAGTCGTGAACATAGGCGCATTCAACAGTGGGGATCAAAGAAATTTTACTGCATCTGAAGTCGATCGGGCTAAAGGTTTTTCTGGATATTCAGCGCCAAGACCCTTATGTCTAGTTGGAGTTCACAGAATTGCAACAAAGCACCCGGACACATCATGCATTCCTTTTCCTCCGCCCTGCCAGCCTCCCTACAAGCCATCGCGCCCGCCAGCAGTCTCGTGCTGGGACAAGGCGGCGATATGCTCAACAGCTACGGGCTCGACAAGGAAGAATTGCGGCGTCTTCTGGCTGATACAATTCAGGGCTCGGATGACGGCGAGCTGTTCTTCGAGCAAACCCAGTCGGAGAGCCTCATCTTCGACAATGGTCGCCTGAGAAGCTCTGCCTTCGATACCGGTCAGGGGTTTGGCATGCGCGCTATTGCTGGAGAACTGGCTGGCTATGCCCATTCGGGCGAAATGGACATGAATGCGCTGCGTCGGGCCGCCGACAGCGTGCGCAATGTTGCAAAAGGCTACAGCGGCATCGTAGCAGGGCCCCCGCCGCGGGCCAATCACAAATTCTATGAAGCCATCAATCCGGTCGACGACATGGCACTGGGTGCAAAGATCGCCCTGCTCGAGGAAATCGATGCCTATACGCGCGACAAGGATCCTCGCGTGCGGCAAGTCACCGCGTCCCTGTCAGGCGGCTGGCGACGGGTTGCGATCCTGCGCGCCACGGGCGAACTGGTTGAAGATTTCCGCCCTCTCGTGCGGATCAATATCTCCGTTGTTGTGGGCGAAGGATCGCGCAAAGAGACAGGCAGTCACGGCTTTGGCGGTCGGGATTCCTATGAATTCTATCTCAAGGACAATGGCCTTGAAGGTGGCTGGCAAAATGCTGCCGATGAAGCAATCCGTCAGGCCCTCGTCAATCTGGAAGCCGTCGACGCACCGGCAGGCGAACTCGATGTGGTGCTCGGGCCCGGCTGGCCTGGCGTCCTGCTGCATGAGGCGGTGGGCCACGGTCTTGAAGGGGATTTCAACCGGCGCAAGAGTTCGGCCTTTTCTGAGTTGATGGGCCAGCAGGTGGCGGCAAAAGGCGTCACGGTCGTTGATGACGGCACCCTTTCAGGCAAACGTGGTTCCTTGCAGATCGACGATGAAGGCACCCCGACCCAGCGCACCACCCTCATTGAGGATGGCGTTCTGGTGGGCTACATGCAGGATCGGCAGAATGGTCGCCTGATGGGCACCTCATCGACCGGCAATGGCCGCCGCCAGTCCTATGCGCACCTGCCCATGCCGCGCATGACAAACACGCTCATGGAAGCGGGCAATCACGACCCCAAAGAAATTCTGAAATCGGTCAAAAATGGCCTCTATGCGGTGAATTTCGGTGGTGGTCAGGTCGATATCACCTCGGGCAAGTTCGTCTTCTCCTGCACCGAAGCCTATCTTGTCGAAGATGGAAAGATCGGTCCGCCGGTCAAGGGCGCAACGCTGATCGGCAATGGCCCCGAAGCGATGAAACGGATCTCGATGATCGGCAATGATGTCGCGCTTGATACCGGCATTGGCACCTGCGGCAAGCAGGGTCAGGGTGTGCCGGTGGGTGTCGGTCAGCCGACGTTGCGTCTTAACGGCATCACGGTCGGCGGCACCCGAACCTGATCAGGCGAGGCGCGCTGTCTTCAGAATCGCGTTCGCGCCAGCAGTGCGGCACGCAGTCCACTCGCCGTGCCGATCTGACGGCAGCGCTCGTGCTCGTCTTCCCTCTGCCGCTTTCCGTCTCATGCTAGCTGCGACACTTGCGCACAGGCAAATCGACATCAAAGGCGTGTGAACCAGCGGTCGCTAGACGAGCGTGTGCCTTGATGCCCTGTCGCTGGGCAATGTCGCCAAGACACTGCAAACACGTCTCATCTCTTGTCTTGAGGCGTCTTCAGTCATGCGCTCGATAGAAGGAAGCGCTTGCAAGGCTATGCAAATTGCGACACAGTTTCTGATCTTTGCTACAATTGGGGGATAGCAAATTGAGAAGAACCTGGCAGGCCGGGATGATCGCTCTTGCGCGATCTCAGGCCATGAAGTCATTCATGCAAAATAACAGGAGTACGACTGCGCTTGCCAAGCGTTATGTCGGAGGGGCAAATGCCGTCGAAGCGATGGATTGTGCCGTTCGGCTGGCCGAGCAAGGGATCAGCAGCTCCTTTTTCTATCTGGGTGAGTATGTAGACAGCCCAAAGCTGGTAGAACAAAACATTAACGCACTGCAGAGCCTGATCAACCTGATCGAAAAGGCACCGATTGAGGGCAACATCTCTGTCGATCCGACGCAGGTCGGCTGCTCCATCGACTGGAACAGCGGCGCTGCCGCCTTTCGCCCACTCTGCAAAGCGCTCAAAAAGGCTGTCAACAGCCGCCCGGGGGCTCATTGCATCATGATCGACATGGAAGATCATAGCGTTGTTGGGCAGACGGTCGACCTACACAACGCATTGTCTGATGAAGGGTTTCCTGTCGCCCTGACCCTGCAGGCCTATCTCAGGCGTACTGCTGATGATCTGGTGTCGGTCATTGCGCGCGGCGGTCGAGTGCGTCTGGTCAAGGGGGCTTTTGTGGCTGGCGGTAACATCGCCTACGTCGGTGAGCGGGCCGTCAAGGCCAACTACTACCGCCTCATTGACCTGATGCTGTCCAAGGAAGCCCGTGACAATGATTTTTGCCCGGTGTTTGGAACCCACGATCACGAAATCCACGCCTATGTCATCGAGAAAGCGGCTGAAATGGGCTGGTCGAAAGGCTCCTACGAATTCGAAATGCTGTATGGGGCACGGGATGATGTGGCGGCTGATCTGGCGCGAAGAGGCGAAGCCATCCGGCTTTATCTGCCATTCGGTTCAGATTGGTGGCCGTATGCCATTCGCAGGATCGGCGAAAATCCGAAGAATCTCATGTTGCTGATGCGCAGCCTGCTCTAGCACTGGCGCTAAATTTGGCTCTGGCCGGGTCGATCACGGCTCCTTGATGTGCACGTTTCTTGACAAGACCGGGCATTGGCCCAACACTTTGGTATCCGTCCAACGTCAGGGATATCGCCGCCATGGGCCATCCGCTTGAACATGTGATTGAAGAGCGCATCAGGGAAGCAATGGAAAAGGGCGATCTTTCAGATCTGCCCAACGCAGGAAAACCCATAGCCAATCTGGCCGAGAGCACCGAGGATACCCTCGCCCGCGTGATGCGCGAGCAAGGTGGCAAGCCCGCCTTCGTTCTGCTCAATGGCAAATTGCAAGCCTTGCTGACGCGCATGACCGAAACGGATGATCCGCTCGCCCGCAGGGCGATCGAGCAACAGATCGCCGACTTGCGCACCAAGCTTGCCATTGAAAAAGAACGGGGAAGCTGAACCTTTCCTTGCGGGACACCGCCCGCTTGAAAAGCCCCCTTCCCCGCCTGTCATTCTGCGCCCGATCGGCTAGAAGCTGTAGGTTGCGAACACCGATCCAGACATCTGGTTGCTGGTGCTTGAAACCGGGCTCTTGTCTGCATCGCCAACAAGACGCTTGTATTTGATCGTGGTGCCGAGCAGAAGATTGGGGCCGACCGGCTTATAGAGTCCAGCCTCGACGCCCAGGGCCTTGAAGCCCGCGGCCGCGCCAAACACCGACTTGCCCGAGCGTGCCGACTGGGTGGCTGTTACGCCATAATATTCCTTCATGTAGACCTTGTCGGCCCATTCGGCAGACATGCCAAGGCTCAGAGCTGGCCCCGTCATGCCGTGTCCGGGCACATTGGGGTCGGGGCGCACTGCACCGGCATCCGCACCGCCAACCATGGCCAGCGGTATGAAGGTCTTGATCCCGAATTCGCCGCTCACACCTTTGGAGCCGGCGAAATACTTGGTCACGTTGCTGTAGGCCTTGACCGGTCCGGCATCATATTCGATGAACGCCTTGGCGTTGAGGCCACCATCAATATCGCCCAGTCCGTTCAATTCGGAGCGGCTGTCCTTTTCCTTGCGACCGAAATTGTAGCCAAGGGCCGTGCCCAGCTTGAAGCCGTTGTGCGAAAAGACATTAATGCCCAATCCCTTGCGGACATCGAAGAACAACGTGTCGTTCCAGACGATGCTGACAAAGGGGACGGGCATGACCTTGTAGTGCTCGGAGCCCTCATATTCGGGGGTGACAAACAGCCCTCCCCCTAGAGAGATATCCCAATAGCTGGCGTCGGAATAGCCGCCTGCCATCAGTGTGTCGTAGACATTATCCGCCTGTGCAGGCAGAACCGTGCCGAGCATAAGAAGAGGTACGGCGCAAGAGAGCCTTGCGCGCAGCGTGGTATAATTTGTAGCCATGGCGAAATCCAAACTCGTTCAAGCAATGACCCCTTTGATTCTCCCTATTTAGATTAACACCAGGTGAATCAACGCCACTTTTTTACCAATTGTTGAGCATTCCCTTCCTTTTAGCAGCGCTCCCAAGGTCGCATCACCGCTCCTTGCGTACTTCACCCGTCCCACCTAGGCCCTTTTGAGGCGCTTTGAAGATGTGAGGAGAGAATCGGTTCGGCAGCCTCATTGAAGCTGCGAGCCTGAATAACTCATAAAACAGCCGGGCAAGAATTGACCTTTCGGCGAGCCTGCTATAGAAGGAGCGCTCACCCCGTGCAACAGTAGCCGATTGATTGATGACAGGTGGCCAGACCGACCTGTCGTTTTGGGGTAGGGCTTCGAGACGCGGGATTATTTTTTGAAAAGCCGGACCCTTGGTTCGGCGTGGACATCCCGGAAAGTCTCTCTATGACTCAATTCGACGCTGTGCATCCCGCTCTCGGGAGTGCATTGACTGCGCGTGGCTATGAAAATCTCACTTCTGTTCAGACGGCTGTTATCGAAGACGAAGCCAAGGGCCGCGACCTTCTCGTCTCGGCTCAGACCGGCTCGGGCAAAACGGTTGCCTTTGGCCTTGCCATGGCCGAAAACCTGCTGGACGAAGAAGGTGCCCTTCCCCGTGCAGCGGAGCCTCTGGCTCTGGTGATTGCACCAACCCGCGAACTTGCACTTCAGGTCAAACAAGAGCTTACCTGGCTTTACGCCGAATGCGGTGCCATCATTGCATCCTGCGTCGGCGGCATGGATATCCGCAGCGAACGGCGCGATCTGGTGCGTGGCTGTCACATCCTCGTCGGGACGCCGGGGCGTTTGCGCGACCATATCGAACGCGGCACGCTTGATCTCAAATGGCTTCGCGTCGCTGTTCTCGATGAAGCAGACGAGATGCTCGATCTTGGCTTCCGTGAGGATCTGGAATTCATCCTGTCAACGGCAGCCGAGGAACGCCGGACCTTCCTCTTCTCGGCAACCGTGCCGCGTCCCATTGCGCAGCTGGCCAAGACCTATCAGCGCGATGCCCTGCGCATCAGCACGGCAGAAGAACGCCAGCAGCATGCTGACATCGACTATCACGCCCATCAGATTTCGGCCAAAGACAAGGAAAGAGCCGTCATCAACGTGCTGCGCTTCCACGAAGCGCCGAGCACCATGATCTTCTGCGCAACCCGCGAAATGGTGCGCCATCTCTCCTCACGCCTCAGCAACCGCGGCTTTGCCGTTGTGGCGCTGTCCGGCGAGTTGAGCCAGACGGAACGCACCCATGCGCTGCAATCCATGCGCGATGGCCGGGCCCGTGTCTGTGTCGCGACCGATGTTGCGGCACGCGGCATTGATCTGCCGAACCTCGATCTGGTGATCCACGCGGATCTTCCCAACAATGCGGAAGCCCTTCTGCACCGTTCGGGCCGAACAGGCCGCGCAGGCCGCAAGGGTGCTTGCGCACTGATCGTCCCGCACAACAAGCGCCACGTCATTAACCGCCTTCTGAAAACCGCCAATGTGCGTGTGCACTGGGGTCCGGTTCCGAGCATCGACGATATCGTGCGTCAGGACCAGAGCCGCATCTTCACCCATGAGGCACTGACGACCGGGCATGACGACGCTACGATGGAATTGGCGCGCTCGCTGCTGTCCACTTATGGCGCAGAACAGATTGCAGCCGCTTTCCTGTCGACCCAGCAAGCTTACTATCAAGCGCCCGAGGATGTCTCCGACATCATCGAGACGCGCGATGAGAAACGTGAGCCCCGCGAACGCAACGACTTCGAGAACGGCATCTGGTTCCGCATCAATGCGGGCCGCAAGCACCGTGCAGAGCCGCGCTGGCTGTTGCCGCTCATCTGCCGTGTTGGCGGTTTCTCCAAAAAGAAAGTCGGCTTCATCCGCATTCTTGATGGCGAGACCATCTTCGAATTGGCTCCCGATGTTGCGGATCGCTTTGAAGACATCACCGAGACCGAAGGAACCGGCGAGAAAAGCCTGCGCATCACCAAAATCGGTGACCGTCCCGAACAATTGCTCGGCTCTTCAGGGCGCGGCGCGCCGCGGGGCAAGAAAAACACTCAGGGCGATGATGATCGCAGACGTGGCGGCAACAAACGGTTTGACAAGCGCACAGAAGGGCGCAGCGAAGGACGGTTTGACGGTCGCAAACGCAGCAATGGCGAAGGCCACCCCAAGGGGCGCAAGGAAAATCGCGGCAAAGCGTCAGGCAAGTTCGCCACTGATCGGGTCTGATCAGGGATTGCAGGGATAAAGCTGCATATGCGGCTTTATCTTATCTGCCATCGCGAATGAGCATAGATAACAAGGCTCTTGCCTCTTTTTATTTTGCCCAGACGCGTCTATATTGATGATCTACTCTCTACGACGGGCATGCCAGGTGACGATGTCATCCGACATGCCCAACTGTTTTTATGGCCCTTGTCACCCGATACATTGGATTGTTCGGCGATTGAGGGATATGCTGCCCGCCAAAGATGTATAAAGCTGTCTCGAAAGAGGCCTTGAGCCGTCAGCGCCCGCGCGCTCCGGCATAGACCCCACAGGATGGTATATGACAACTGAGGACACGCAGCCCGAAGACTCCCGTTCAAAAGAGCAACCGTCTCCCCAAACCGCCGCTCAACGCGGCAAGTTCGTCACCGGATCCATCTTCCACCACGTCGTCACCATGACGGCTGCGGGATCGGTCGGCCTTCTGGCTGTCTTTTCCGTGGACTTTGCCAACCTGTTCTATATCTCTCTGTTGGGCGAAACTGAATTGGCGGCGGCGATCGGCTATTCCGCAACGATCATGTTCTTCAACAACGCGGTGGGCATCGGCATGACCATCGGTGGCTCGGCCATCGTGGCGAGGGCCCTTGGGCCGGGAGACAAGGAACTGGCAAGACGACGAGCCGGGAGCGCCCTGCTCACAGTGCTTGGCCTCATGGCGATACTGGCGAGCTCGATCTACATGTTCATTCCCGAGCTGCTGACCCTGATTGGTGCCGCCGGTGAGGCGCACACCGTCGCCGTGGGTTTCTTGTCCATCGTCATTCCCTCCCTGCCGCTGCTCGGCATTTCCATGATGCTGGCCGGTTTTCTGCGCGCCAGTGGTGATGCGAAAGGCTCGATGTTCGTTACCCTTTCGGGCGGCTTTGCCTCGGCGATTCTCGACCCGATCTTCATTTTCGGGTTTGATATGGGCGTTGAAGGCGCGGCTATCGCATCGGTTCTGTCGCGGTTGGTGATGATCGGCGTCGGTTTGCGGGGCGCTGTTTATCTGCATAATCTGGTACACCTGCCGCGCAGCCTCAAAGAGGTTGTCGAGCATTGGAAGGTTCTGCTGCCAATTGCCCTGCCCGCCATTCTGACCAATGTCGCCACGCCGGTCGGAAATGCCTATGTGACGATGGCTATCGCGCCTTATGGCGACGAAGTGGTCGCAGGCTGGGCGATTGTCGGGCGGATCATTCCGCTGTCCTATACCGCGCTCTTTGCCCTGTCCGGTTCGGTCGGGCCGATCTTCGGGCAAAATCTGGGGGTCGGGCAGATGGACCGCGTCAAGGAAACCCTCAAATCCTCGATGTATTTCATTCTGGGATATACGACACTCGTCTGGCTTATCCTGTTTGTCGCGCAGGGCTGGATCGTCATGGCCTTTGGTGCCGAAGGCAACACCGCGCAGTTCGTGCGCTACTATTGCACCTGGATAGCGCCAAGCGGCATCTTTCTGGGCTTCCTGTTTGTCACCAATGCCGCGTTCAACAATCTTGGGTATCCGACCTATTCCACCGGGTTCAACTGGGGCCGCGCGACGATTGGCACGATCCCTCCCGTCATGTTGGGGACCCATCTTGCCGGAGCTGAAGGGGCGCTGTTGGGACAGGCAATCGGCAACTGCGTCTTCGGTCTTGCTGCGATCCTGACGTGCTTTTATGTCATCAGCCGCAAAAAGGCCGATATTGATCCGGACGGATCAGAGGGGCCCGGGGATTACTATTCGCAGCGGGCGCTATCGCCACTCTCCTCGGGCAAGGCCAACATGTGATGCGCATTAAAGGCTGGCCAACCATGTTCATTGGCGAGACTTTTCGCATCACAGCGCTGGTCAACAAAGCTCCATGGCGCTAGAAAGAACGCAAACGAACAACAGACACTGACGATCAGGAGCCAAGAGAAGATTATGATCACACTGCCAAGCTCCGGCAAGGAAGCCAAAATCCGCTATCTGGACGCGGACTACCAGATCTTGTCCGGCGGCACCTTTGTCACCTGTGCCGTTACAGGTCGCCCCATTGCGCTTGAAGACCTGAAATACTGGTCTGTCGCTCGCCAAGAGCCCTATGTGGATGCCGCAGCGTCCTATGAAGCCGAGAAGAAAGCCATGAAGGCCTGAGCGACCTTTAAGGCTCAGGCTCGGGATGCTCGGGATGGGCCGAACGGATACCTTAGCGGCGCGAGAATTTGCGCTGCGCCTGTTCGATGGCCCGTCGCGGAAAAGCCCGGTCGTCAAAGACCATGTTGACTTCGACCACATGGGCCTTGCGTGCCAGCTTGTCACCTGCCTTACCCAACCCCACGAGACGGACGTGGTCCTTGGCCGTGGTCACGATGGACAGATTCTGGTCCTTGGCCCGCTTGAGAATGGCTTCGGCTTCCGCCTCGGTGTAGGGGTGATGGTCAGCAAACTCCATCTGGTCGACCCGCTCCAGTTCCAGCTCATCCAGCGTATGATAGAATTTCTCCGGGCGTCCGATACCGCAGAATGCAAGAACGTGCGTACCGCCCAGAAGATTGCACTTGCCGGGGCGCAGGCTTGCATGATTGGATGCCTTGCCAAGCTTTGCCGCCAACTGCCTGAGGCGCGGTGCCCGTTCCCCTTCGCCGATGACGATGAACTGATCCGCCCGGCGCACCTGTGGCAGCAGCGGAGCGCGCAAGGGACCGGCAGGCAGGACAAAGCCGTTGCCGATGCTCTGCTGTGCGTCGACCGCCACGAGCGTCAAATCCTTGTAGAGATAGGGGTTCTGGAACCCGTCATCCATGATGATGATACCGCCACCGTCACCGCTTGAGGCGACGTCCTCGGCCAACTTGGCGCCCCCTACCCTGTCTCTGGCCACGATGGTCGGCCCGATCCGCGCGAGCAGCAAGGCTTCATCACCGACATCCCGGACACGGTGCGTCTTGGGATCGACCTTCAGGGGGCCGCCCTCGGTTCCGCCGTAGCCGCGTGTCAGGAAAATGGGGGACAGTCCGATCGCGCGGGCAGCAGCCCCGATTGCGATGACCATCGGGGTCTTGCCCGCTCCACCGGCAACCAGATTGCCAACACAAAGCACAGGAAGGTGAGCCTTGTAGCGAGCCGGTTTGTTGAATCGGGATAAAGAAATACGGCCATAGAGAAAGCTGACGGGATAGAGCAGCCAGGCAAGCATGCCCCGCTCCTTCCAGAAACCTGGAGCCTTCATGTCCGATTTTCTCCTTAAGGTGCGCGAAACCCTGCATCGGTGTTGGCGCGATTCAGTTCCGCATTGATCTTGAGCGGATTGAGAAACGGCGTCAACTCCATCATTGTCCGATCAAGCGCCCCAGCAAAGGGGCGCAGGGCCTGACGTGCCAGTTCCGAACGCCTGTGCACCTCGGCGGAGGAGGAGAAGAGACGCGCCAGAGTCTGGATGAGATCGCGCTCGGAATTGAGGCGTTCGGCCCCGCCAATCCGGTCAAGAGCCTCGTAGATATCGCCGAAATTGCCGGTATGAGGCCCATGCAGGATCGCGCAGCCGAGGCGGGCGGGTTCAATGGGATTCTGCCCGCCATGGTTCACCAGAGACCCACCGACGAAGGCAACCCGTGACAAGCGGTAAAAAAGCCCGAGTTCTCCCAGCGTGTCGCAAAGATAGACGCTGGTCTGGGGATTAAGGCCCGGTGCAACGGAGCGGCGCTGAACGTTGGGGACCAGCAGCTTGACTTCCCTTTCGATCTCCTCGCCCCTTTCGGGATGACGCGGCACGATGATCGTGAGGAGCTGGGGCATGCGTTGCGCCATGCGCTTGTGAGCCTGAGCCAGCAGGCGCTCCTCTCCGGGATGCGTACTCGCGGCGATCCAGACGGGCCGGCTGCCGATCACTTCGCGCAGGGTCCGAAGCTCCTGCTCGTCGGCGGCGGGCGGCGGCACATCGAACTTGAGATTGCCCGTCACTTCCACATTGGCCACCCCGAGCTGAAGGTATCGGGTGCGGTCCTCTTCGGTCTGGGCGAGACACAAAGGCACATTGCCGAACATTTGCCGCACCGCAAAGGGAAACTTGGACCAGCGTTCGTAGGATCGCTCGGACATGCGCCCGTTGACGATGATCAAAGCAATGTCCCGGTGGCTGAGCTCGGTCATGATATTGGGCCAAAGCTCTGACTCGACAAACAGGGCGAGGTCAGGCTGCCAGAAGTTCAGAAAACGCTTCACGAAAGGAAGAATGTCGAGCGGAACGAACTGGTGCATCGCGCCTTTCGGCAAGCGCTGCTCGGCAACTTGGGCAGATGTCACCGTGGTGGTTGTCAGCAGAACCCGCGTTCCGGTCTCGACGATCTGCTCGATGAGCGGAATGATGGCATTGGTTTCGCCCACCGATGCCGCATGCACCCAGACCAACGGGCCAGAGGGACGATCAAAGGAGGCTTTGCCGTAGCGCTCGTTCCGCCTTGCCCGGATCTCCTTGCCGCGCGAATCCCGCAATGTCAGAAACAGGGGAACGATCGGGCTGAAGGCATAACCAGCAGTGCGATATGCCGAAAGTGCGATGCGTCCTGACCAGTCCATACCTGTTCTGTTCCGTTCCGTTTATCCAGTGGGCGGCTTATGGGCTAAAGATGGCAGAAGCAGGGCCGCATCCCGATCAAACAATGCTATGCTGACACGATGCGCCAGACACGCGCACCTTGCTGCCCTCAAAGATAATAAGACTGTTCTGCCAACCCGGATGCGGGTCCATGTTTGCACGGGGCTCTACAAACCTTTTCGCACCTATACCATCTCGGTGGGGATTTAGAGATTCCTTTTTTCGGCAACAGGGATAAATTCCCAGTATTTTGAATATTTTTTTGTAAAAAATGCTATATTTACCAATGGATAAACACATTGAAACAGCGCCTAGCACCTCAAGAAGGCCTCGCGCTGGTCATGACCAAATGCATCCCGCGTCAAGCAGCTTCACCCACGTTTAGAACGCAGGCTGCCATATGCTCTGTCGGTCACGGCGTTGAGCTGCGCCTCCACGGTCTTGCGTGCCTCTTCGAGGGCGTCCGCGTCAGCATCGTGATCAACATAGATCGGATCGCCAATCACGAACCCTGCCTTGCCGAACGGCAAGTTGATCGAAGCCTTGTCCCACGTGTTGAGATCAATTCGGCAGGAGGATGCGTAGGCGATGGGCACGATAGGACGGCCCGAAAGCTTGGCCAGCGTGACAACGCCGAGGCCGCACTGGCGCGCACCGGTTTTCGGCACGTTGACCGTCATTCCGACATTCACGCCTTCTGCAAGAGAGGAGACAAGGTTCTTCAGCGCCGCGATGCCGCCCTTTGTCATGGTCTTGGCTCGATTGCGGCCACCGGAGCCGCGCACCACTTCCACCCCGAGGCTCTCAGCAGCAACGCTGTTGAGATGGCCGTCGCCAGAGCGCGAAATCAGAAGACGCATCCGGAAGCTTTTGCGGCGCACCAGCGGCATCATGAAATGCTGTCCATGCCAGACCGCGACGATCACCGGTTCCTCAGCCTGTACCCGGTCATAGGCGTCGTCGTAGTCGGTCACGATGCGCGTGGTGTGGTGAACAAGCCGGAGCCAAAGCGCAATCAATCGCCCTGCGATGGTCAGTACGGTCTTCGAGCGGGCGATTTTCTTCAATTCTGGCAATTTTTACGTCTTCCCCGGTCTTTCCATACGCCGCAGGCACCCCATTGCACATAAGTTGTGCAATGGGGTGCGGCCCTGATATAGGGCTATTTGACCTTAAAGGAAAGGGCAACGCACCACTCTGTCACAGGAAGTGAGCCGAAATGGGCACCTCCTCCTTTGCGCGGGAAGCGCTTGTGGGCAATCGCCTGAACCGCCTATTCTTCCTCAGGGTCCATCAGACGATGCATGTGGACGACGAAATAGCGCATGTGTGCATTATCAACCGTGCTTTGCGCCTTGGATTTCCAGGCATCGAATGCGGTCGCATAATTGGGATAGATGCCAACGATATCGAGCTTGTCGAGATCCTTGAATTCAATGCTTTCCAGATCGGTCAGTTCGCCACCGAACACCATATGCAAAAGCTGTTTTGGCTGTTCTTCAGACATAGTCTCTCTCCAGTCCTTTGGTCAGTCCGCGCCTGTCGAGGTCAACGAATAGAGGCCGTTCGCCTCGTCAGCATCCTTACAGGCACATGGTTTGTTCCTTGGCAGATCTATCCGTAAAGAACAGAAAGGGCCAGAGTCGACTGCGCATAATGTGGGGATTGATGCCCCAGATACTGCGAAAGTCGAGTTCCGAAGAGTGCCCTCAGTGCCGTTTGGGGAACGGCAGAACCGGCATGATGGCTGCCATCAGGTCCGCAATCGGGTGACCGGCTGCACAAAGGCACCCGTGGCGACAGTCTTTGCGATTGTATCGAAGAGGCTGGTTGGCATTGTCACGCAGAACACCACCGGCTTCCTCGAGAATGAGATCAGCGGCGGCCAGATCCCAGTCATTGGCATGTTCACGGGCAAGCGCCAGATCAAGCGCACCATTGCCGACCATCACAATGCGATAGGCCAACGAGCGAATATAGCCACGCCCTTCAACCCCGGCCCGGGCCAGCGGCCCCTTGTCGATCACAATACGCGGACCGGCGGCGCGTGCGCCCTCGAGCGTGCGCAGTTGCGGACAGCGCAGTCTGGCTCCGTTCAGGGTTGAACCTGACAGTTTGGAAGCCAGATACATTTCATGCCGCACAGGTGCATAAAGAGCGGCGGCCACCGGCCTGCCGTTTTCCACCACGGCAAGGGAAATCGTCCATTCGGTGCCGCCATCAATGAAGGCGCGGGTTCCGTCGATGGGATCAATGACAAAGACCCGCCGCTTCTCGAGGCGGTCGTCGCTGTCTTCGCTTTCCTCGGACAGCCAGCCATAATTCGGGCGCGCCGCCATGAGGCGCTCTGCAATCAGATTGTTGACGGCCAGATCGGCTTCGGTGACCGGACTGTCATTTTTCTTGGTCCAGACCTCTGGGTCCTTCTTGAAGAATTTGAGCGCAACGTCCCCCGCCTCACGCGCAACCTGTTCAAGGAGCTTGGTGTCTTCACGAAAGGCATGATAGTCCGCGCAAGGCGTCATCTTATCGTCCTGCAACAGTCATTCCCTCGATCAGAATGGATGGCGCGTTGACCGCCTGTTCGAAATTCAGGTCATCCGCAGGAATGATCCGCGCGAACATGTCGCTGAGATTGCCCGCAATGGTGATTTCGGAGATGGATTCGGCGAGCTCGCCGTTGCGGATACGGAACCCTGCAGCACCGCGCGAGTAGTCGCCCGTCACGCCGTTGACACCGTGCCCGATGAGGTCGGTGATAAAGACCCCGTCCTTGACACCACGGATCAGGTCTTCCTTGGTCTGTGACCCTGGCGTAAGCGTCAGGTTGGTCGTCGACGGATAGGGGTTTGCACCGGAGCGCGTTGCCCTGCCGTTGGTCTTCAGGCCCAGTTCGGCAGCTGTGGCGCTGTCGAGCACCCATTGGTTCAGATAGCCATCCTCAACCAGCGCCAGTGGTTTGCAATCCACGCCTTCGCCATCGAACGGACGGGAGCCAAGGCCGCGGACCAATGTCGGGTCATCGGTTATGCTGATGCCTTTGGGGAAAATCTGACGCCCGAGACGATCCATCAGGAACGAGGTGTGGCGCGCGATCGCGGTGCCGTTGATGGCCGAAGCCAAATGGCCAATCAGCGAGTTGGCAACTCTGGGCTCGAAAATGACGTCGTAGGTGCCGGTTTCCATCTTGGCAGGATTGACCCGCCCCGTGGCGCGTTCGCCTGCCCTGCGCCCCACATAGGCGGGGTCCTTGAGGTCTTCTCTGTGCACGGCCGCCGAGAAGGAATAGTCCCGCTCCATATTCATGCCCAGCCCGGCAATGGCGGTGGCCGAGAAGGAAATGCGCGAAGTCAGATAGGCACCGACAAAGCCATGCGAGGTGGCCAGCACGGCTCCACCCAGAAAATGACCTGCGGTGGCGCCACCCGATTTGGTGACCCCGTCCACTTGCAGCGCCCCCTCTTCGGCCTCATAGGCCATCTTGAGCAGCTCTTCGGTGGTGGGAATGCTCGGATCATAAGGATCAATCGCAGCGACGCGGTCGATGACGATGTCATTTTCCATCAGGTCACTGCGTGCCGCCAGACGTGCGAAAGGATCGCGCGGCGACAAGCGGGCCATAGCAACGGCGCGTTCTGCCAGCTTGGCCAGAATTTCGGGATCCGATGTGGTGTTGGTCGAAATGGACGCCTTGCAGCCATCGATGAAGACCCGCAAAGCCAGCGAGTCATTCTCCGAGTGTTCATTCTCCTCAGGCGCTCCGTCGCGCAGGCCGACCGAACTGGAAACCGCGCGGGCGGCAACGGCATCTGCGGAGTCTGCGCCGGCTTTGATTGCAGCCTCAACAAGATGTTGGGCTCGTTCAAGGTTTACGGACTGGTCGAGAAGGTCTGACATGAAGGCTCTTTGCTTGCGGTTCCGGAAATCGATTACGCGAGAGGCGTTCGGATTCCTCAGTCTTAGGGGCTCTTAGGAAACGGAGCAAGTAAAAAGGCATTGGCCCATTGACGCAACCAGTCGTTTGATTGGTTAGGGAAAAGTGAATCTCCCACCTCGGTAACCATTCCCTAACCCTATAAAATATCACGCTTTTTTAACCCTGCGACTTAAGCAAATAAACAATGGTTCCTGCTAGCTTGGAGGCATCAAGAAAGAAGCATCCGAACAGGAGCTCACAGGAGAAGGCACGTGAGGCGTCACGACAATCATAAATACACGGAAGCCATTTCCTACCAGATCGAGGGGGCGGCACGCGTCGACCCCCACGACCTGATGAAATATTTCCAATCCTCGGACATCCGATCGAAAGTCGCCAGACTGGCAGGGCAGGACGAAGCAGACCTGTTTGGCAGTCAGGTGCCCGGCATGGTGCAGATCAAGGAAGATTATGCCCTTGTCGAAAGCATCCTGACCTGCGGTCTGCCGCTGATCGTTCGGGTTCCCATGTCCTATTTCAAGGGCGTTGGTGCGCGCTTTGTCGTTGGCAAGCGTGAAGGCTCTCCGCTCATCTGTATTCTGGAACTCGTCCATGACGATCCGAATCTGACGGTTCCGGTCATGGCCACCACCGATCTGGAAGAGGCGGCCGTTGACTGGAAAAGCTGGTCTCGACGCTATGGTCTATCGATGCTGCACCAGCCGCTCGATGCGGACGGATATGTCACCGTCGACTGGGAACGCGGTGTACCGGCGGGACTGGCTCCCGGACCGATCAAACCGCGCCGCCATCACGCCCAGTTCGCGGCACGGCGCCCACGCTTCCTCGTACGGCGCAAGGTTGGCATCAGCGGTGAACTTGCCAATGTATCTGGCCGTGAAATTATCGCCCGCACCTGATTTGTGCTGCGGGCGTGCCCGCTGTTGGTCGCGCCACCAAGGCTCCCCTCGCTGATCACGAAACCTTGCGCATGACCAGCGCCGCGTTGACACCACCGAATCCGAAACCGTTCGAAAGAATGCTGTTAAGCCGCTTCTTCGTCACCTTGTTGGGCGAAAGCTCGAAGATATCGGCGTCGGCTTCCGACTCGTCGATGTTAAGGCCCGGCGGCACCAGATCCTCCCTCAGAGCCAGCACCGAATAAACCGCTTCAATGGCTCCAGCGGCTCCGAGCAAATGTCCAATAGCCGATTTGGATGAAGTGACGGCAAGATCCTTGCCGCGTTGCGGGAAGACAGACCGGATCGCGGCGATCTCGGCTGCATCTCCGACCGGCGTTGAGGTGCTGTGCCCATTGATATAGTCGATGTCGGCCGCGTCGGCTCCGGCCATTTTCAAGGCAAGCCGCATGGATCGTGCGGCACCGGATCCATCCGGACGACCAGCGGTGACATGATAGGCATCGGCCGTCGTGCCGTAGCCTGCGAGCATCGCTAGAGGAATAGTCCCCCTTTTTCTGGCATGGCTCAATCGTTCAAGCACGAGGGTCGCGGCACCTTCGGACAGCACAAAGCCGTCATGGCCCTTGTCAAAAGGACGCGAGGCCTTTTGCGGCTCGGCATTGTGGCTGACCGACAAGGCTCTGGCAGCAGAAAAGCCACCGATGGATACCGGATCCACACAGGCATCCGCACCGCCGCAAACGGCAACATCCGCTTCGCCTGATGCAATCAGCCGCATGCCATCGCCGATTGCCTGTAAGGATGCAGCACATGCGGTCACCGGACAGCCAACCGGTCCGGAAAATCCATAACGGATGGAGACCTGACCTGCGGCCAGATTGGCAAGAAAGGACGGCACGACGAACGGTGAAAGCTTGCGCGGGCCGCGTTGCTGTACTGTTGTCACCGCTTGGGTAATCACAGGAAAACCGCCAACACCAGTTGCGATGATCGTTGCTGTTCGGTCTTTTTGCTCCTCATCTTCCGGCTTCCATCCCGCTTGCGCCAACGCTTCTTCAGTTGCCGCCAGCGAATACTGGATGAAGAGATCCATCTTGCGCATGTCCTTGGCGTCCATATGATCCAGAGCATCAAAGCCGTGCGGGTCATCCTGTTTGGTTGGCACCAGACCGGCAATCTTGCAGCCATAGTCTGCGGTATCGAACCGGGTGTTGGTGACAATGCCGCTTTGACCGGCAATGAGACGCTTCCAGTTTGTCGCAACACCAACCCCCAGCGGGCTGACTGCCCCTAGTCCCGTGACGACGATCGGATCGTCGGTCCTTTCCTCCAGATTGCGCATTGTTCATTCCTTTTCATCATATTTCGTGTATATACACGTTAAAGCGAAAATTTTACATGGTGCCGAGCAGGTGCAACACGGCGCGATATTCGTCGACATCCTGTTCAGCAAGTCGGGTTTTCATGGTCTCTCGGGCCTCAAGCCACAGCGGAATGAGCTGATCGAGCAGAGCCTGACCCTTGTCGGTCAACATGCAGACCCTGCCATTGCCCTTGTCGGCTCGTTTTTTGACAACCAGTTCCTTGCGGACCAGCCCATCGAGATTGCGGGTCAAGGTTGACCGATCAAGATCCATCAGCGTGGCGATTTCGTTGATTGTCCTGCCTTCGTTGTAGCGCAGGAACATCATGACGAAATATTGCATGGAGGTGGTGCCGTATGGTGCCAGCGTGCGGTCATATTTGCGGGTCAGGGACCGGGCTGTCTTGACTGTATTGAGGAACAGGCACCGTGGGTATTCTTCTTCCACGTTGACGCTCATGTCAGTTTGTTTTCCATCATCACGCATGGCGGCACGGTATCATGTATATACACGAAGTCAAGATGGCCCCCACTCTGCAAGCCAGCCACATCGGGTTTTATCGCGGTGGTGAAGGGTTCAGCTTTCCATCAAAAGCGACAAAGAGCGCTTGACCTCATCCTTGCTTGCTTCGCTGGAAGCAAGGATATCGGCAGCCTTGAGGAAGTCGAGCGGACGGAAACTGGCGATCAGCGGTTGGACCAGAATATCAACCTTGTCGTGACGCATCTTCTCGCGCTGAATCGTCTGCATCAGGATCTGCGTTGCACCGAACCCCATCTCGAACGATCCGACTTTGCCATCAGCAGGCTTTTGCGGCAGGCCGACCACATCGATGGCAATGATGATGTCCACCGCGCCCCTGAGATGATCAACCGGCATGGGATTGACGCAGCCACCGTCGATCAACACCTCATCCCCGATCAACACCGGGCGGAACAAAGCCGGTATTGCCATTGAGGCAGCCATGGCTTTCATGACGCTCCCCTCGCGCATGATCACTTCTTCACCGCTGAAATAATTGGTCGCGGACATGGTCACGGGAATGGAAAAATCCGCGAAATCGGGCTTGATCTCAGGCGGCAGAAAAGCCTCGGCGAGCCATTCGGGATCAAACTGCGCCCAATTGCCGATGTGTCCGGGCGTTGCGAACAGCTCGGAGAAGCTCTTGGGTCGGTTCTGCCAAAGGCGTGACAGCACTTCGCCGCGGTTGCCGAACAGGTCGACCACATAGGTTCTGAGGTCGGCCCCGGACATGCCCGAGCCATAACAGGCAGCGGCAAGGGCACCGATGGAGCAGCCGGAAAGAGCAAACGGCTTGATGCCCAATTCATCCAGCGCTTCCATGATCCAGATATGCGCAAGGCCTCGCGCGCCGCCGCCACCAAAGGCTATGCCGACTGTTTTTTCACTCATCGCCGTTATCCAACTGTTGGGCAAACTCAAAAAGTTGATCGGAATCAAGGGAATTTTGACCAGGCTGCCGTTGAAAGGCAAAGGCCAAACCGTGCCGAATGTATCAATCTGGCTAGATTGACACAATTGGCGCGCCCCTCTTACGCTGATACAGGATTTATATCTGGATTTTGACAAAATTGTTTCATCAGACCTGTTCCGCACCCATATTTCGGCGTTCGGCCAAAAGCACGATCCACATTCCTTCGCATCGCGCCGACCTGTCGGCTCAAGTCGATGCGCTGTGCAAAGGGATTGCGCTTGGCCACAGCATCCATGCGTCTCCGGACGGCATTGCTATTCGGTCACCAGAGGATGCAATGGACGGGCAATGGCTCTATTGTCAGAGCTCGGGCTCGACAGGCAGGGCCAAAACGATCAGGCGCAGACCAGCCTCGTGGATTGCGAGCTTTGACGTGACCGCAGCGCGCTTCGGTGTCGGGCCGGAGGACACCTATGCGGTGCTCGGAGCCCTGAGCCATTCTCTGACCCTTTATGGTCTGATGGAAGCAATGCATCTGGGGGCTGACTGCCATTGTCTTTCCGGCCTTAAGCCGCGCAGCCAATATGCGGTGCTGCAGTCGGGCGCGGTGAGCGTGGTTTATGCGACGCCATCACAATTACGCCTGATGCTGGAGACGAAAAGCACAGACAAAACAGGCAAAGCGGAGGCCGAGGCTGTTCGCCTGATTTTCTGCGGTGGTGGCAAGCTCGATGAACCAACCCGTTTGGGTTTGAAACGCCGATTTCCCGGGGCCGCGCTTTATGAATTCTATGGCGCATCAGAGACCAGCTTCATCACCATCTGGGATGAAAGCACCCCAGCCGGCTCGGTGGGACGCGCCTATCCCGGTGTCGACCTGCGGATTGGGGAAGCATCGGAGCCTGCGCAAGATGGTGTGGGGGACATCTGGGTCAGAAGCCCTTACCTGTTTGATGGATATGAGGGGCCGGACAGTGGCGACACTCGCTGGCAAGATGGCTGGGTCAGCGTTGGGGAAATGGGCGCGCTGGATGAGACTGGCAATCTGTTCCTCAAAGGCCGCCGCAGCCGCATGGTCACCATCGCTGACCAGAATGTATTTCTGGAAGATGCGGAAGCGGTTCTCCTCGCCGACCCAAGAGTGCGGCTTTGCGCCGTGTTGGCCGAGACCGACAGGGTGCGCGGACATGTGCTGGTTGGTGTGGTCGAGGTTGCCGACGGCTCCATTGCGGATGGGGCTTTGGCCGAAGCGCTCGTGTCGCTGGGCCGCGCAGCCCTCGGCCCGCTTGCAGCCCCAAGGCAGATCCGCTTCATTGATGCCATGCCGATGCTTGCGTCAGGCAAGCCGGATCTCAAGACACTCGAACTCTGGCTTCAGCAACGACAGGAAGCGTGCCAATGACCCCTCTCTCTCCGTCCTATGTCATCGCGGCAAGGCGCAGCCCGGTTGCCCCGCGCAGCGGGGCCTTTGCCCACCTTGCCAGTCACGAGTTGTCGACACCGGTGATCAAGGCTTGTCTTGCGGATGCCGGGCTAAGCGGTGATGCGGTGGAGGAAGTCATCCTGTCGAACGCCCTTGGTGGCGGCGGCAACCCGGCCCGGGTCTCGGCCCTTGCGGCAGGCCTGCCGGAGACCGTGGCCGGGCTTTCCGTCGACCGGCAATGTGCGGGCGGCCTTGATGCGCTGATGCTGGCCGATGCGCTGATCCGCTCCGGTCGACACGAGATTGTTCTGGCTGGTGGTGTGGAGAGCTATTCCCGCCGTCCCTTGCGGTTTCGCACTTTTGCCGATGGGTCTGCACCGGAGCCTTATGAGCAATCCCCCTTCACGCCATGGCCGGATCGGGATCCGGATATGGCAGAAGCCGCCAATGCGCTTGCCGAGCATATGGGGGTTGGCCGCAAGGAGCAGGACCTATACGCCATCGAAAGCCACAAGAAGGCGCTGGCTGCCCAGATGGAGAACCGGCTGGAAGATATCGTTGCCATCGACGGGATCGCGTCCGATGCCTTCACCCGTCCGCTTAGTGAACGCCTGTGCGATCGTGCGCCGGTGCATGCGGGCAGCATCACCTCGGCCAACATGAGCGTTGCGGCGGACGGGGCGGCCTTTTGCCTTGTGGTTTCGGAACGGATCGCGCGGTCCCTCTCCTGTTTTCGGATGGAGATTGTCTGCGGCGGCACGGTCGGCGGTGATCCGGCTATGCCCGGTCTTGCACCGGTCAAGGCGATCACCGGCTGTCTTGGCAAGGCTTGTGTCCGGCCTTCCGAACTGACGGTGGCGGAAATTATGGAAGCCTTTGCGGTGCAGGCGATTGCCTGCCAGCGCGGTGGCGACCTGCCCATGGACATCGTCAATCTTGGCGGCGGTTCGCTTGCGCGCGGCCATCCTGTCGGCGCGTCCGGGGCCATTCTGGCCACCCGCCTTTATACCGAACTCAAGCAACGCGGCGGCACCGGTCTTGCGGCCATCGCGGCGGCTGGTGGATTGGGCACGGCCCTCATTGCCAAGGCCACCAACCCGGACGTATAGTGCGCCCAAACAGAATAGGAGACAGTCCGATGATCAAACTCAATGTTCAGGAAATGGCCTGTGGTGGCTGTGTGAAATCCATCAAGGAGGCAATCACCGCCGTTGATGGCAGCGCCGAGGTCAATGCAGACCTTGAAAGCGGCACCGTGGAAGTCACCTCGTCCGCCGCGCCCGAAACCGTGCGCCAGACCATTGAGGAAGCGGGCTTCCCCGCCCAACTCGCCTGATGACCTGAGCAAATACGACCAGACATCTAAAGGAAGCGGGCAAGTCCCGCTTTTTTCACATCTTTTGCGTGTGCGCGGCTTGCCATATCTTCCCGTTCTGTGCAGTCTTGGTTTCAAGACGGGGAAACGCATGTCAGATAGATCAATCTTTCGGAATTTGACTTTTTCCCTTTCGGGCATTGCCGGTGTAATCGGTGCTATTCTGGCCGGATTGGGCGGTATTTTTATCACCCAAGGATCTCCTGTTTTAAACGGAGCAATCTGGGCGGCGATCTTTTTCATCCTGTTTGCCGTTTTTCTCTCCATTCTTACGCTTGTTGACGCACAACCACCGGTGAGAGAGGGGGTTCTCAAATGGATCCGCAAGCGGGACAATATCTGGGTCTATTCTACGCTCGTCCGGTGGTTTGACAGGTTCTTCTCTGGCTATATTTCAAAGGCCCAGATGAGAGCCGGTTTGGACGCAGAGCGGCGCCCTAGTTGTTCGGTCCCGGGATTTGATGGATCGGATTCATTTTGAATCTTTCCGGATCCTCTGTCCACTTTTTGCAGATAAATTCGTATGGGGTCAGGCCCCTTAGCGTCTTCAATCGTCTAGCGAAGTTGTAGGCATCTATGAAAACAGCCAGATGCTTCTGGAGTTGCTCGTGATCGTCGTAATGGAACCGTTTGACGGTGGCATCCTTAATAGTCCGGTTCATCCTCTCGACCTGACCGTTGGTCCATGGGTGCTTCACTTTTGTCAGGCGGTGTTCAATGCCGTTTCCAGTGCAGACCCGGTCAAAGATGTGCTGGAACTCATGGAGATCGCGAGACCGATTGGTGAACTGGATGCCATTGTCGGTCAGAACAGTATGGATGGTATAGGGCACAGTGGCGACCAGATTGCGCAGGAACTGTGCAGCATTCATCTTTCCTGCCTTGGTATAGAGTTCAACGAAGGCATACTTGGAAGTCCGGTCAATAGCCACAAAGAGATAGAGCTTGCCTTCAGCTGTCTGTACCTGGGCAATATCGATATGGAAATAGCCGATCGGATAGCTCTTGAAACGCTTCTTTGGCTGCTTGTCGCCTTCGACACTCGGTAGTCGCGAAACTCCGTGTCGTTGCAGGCATCTGTGCAGTGAAGAGCGCGTCAGATGCGGGATTGTCGGCTGGAGTGCATAAAGGCAGTCGTCGAGAGGCAACAAGGTATGCCTGCGGAAGGCGACAATGGTCGCTTCTTCTTGCCGCGAAAGCACAGTCGAACGTGGCTCCTTCGGTCCGGTTCTTAAGTCCGCTTGTGAGGTGCGCGTCTTCCACTTGACGACCGTTTTCTGATTGATGCCGTATCGCTTGGAAAGCACTCTCAGGCTCTCTTGACTATTTTGTATTGCTCGACGGACTGCCTCTGTCGTCGTGGCGCTGCCGTGTAGAACTTGGCCCATAGTGCTTCCCTCCATTCAAATGAGAAAGGTGCACCATCAAAGCATGGGATCAAACACCTAGTGCATTTTCCTGGCCGGTGATCGACCTTTCACTGCGCCTCGCTGTAGCCTATCCGCTGCTCTTCATGCTGCTTCAATGGACCATTACAGGAGAGGATACCGGCTTTGGAAGTATCATTATTTTCAAAGCCGCAAACGCTTGGATTCGTTACGGCCTGACCTGTCTCATTGCGCTCATGATTGTCTTTGGTATTCTGGCGTCAGCCAGCCCGAACGCGACTGTGAAAAAGCGTTCGGGCTGGCTGTTTTGGATAGCAGGCGCATTCGCAGTCGCATTCGCAGGCGCAGGCGCAGTCGCATTCGCAGGCGCAGTCGCATTCGCAGGCGCAGTCGCATTCGCAGGCGCAGGCGCAGTCGCATTCGCAGGCGCAGGCGCAGGCGCAGGCGCATTCGCAGTCGCAGTCGCAGGCGCAGTCGCAGTTGCCTATTTTACCGAACGTGGCTTTGGACGCTTGGCCTATGGTTCACTTATCCTCGTATATTTGGCTGCAGCCCAAATTGCGATCATTCTGGCATCGCATTTAGCAACCGCCCCCAAACATGAACTACTTCTGACCAGTTTCTCGATTGGTGTTTTACCCCTCATCAACGCCAGCTTTGACTATTTGTCCTATGGCACGACGTCTTGCTTGCTGCGCAAGGGGTTGGTCAGCAGAGGCTCACGAAAGCTCATCTACGGGCTGGTCGATATTGGTGCTGCGATCCTCATCCTTTATGGGGTCGCTCTCAGCGCCTCCCTTTGCCTCAGTCTCATCAACCACACTTCCGCAACCCCGCTCCTGCCTCTCGGACCGCTGCTTGACGCTCTGGAAGATGATAATAGCCGAGGGGCCTATACATGGCTCTATGTCAGCCTGCTCACCACGCTGGTGCCTACGGCTATGCATCTTGTCATCGTCATGCTGAGCGCCACCACGTGGATTCGCATCGGTGCCAAGCAGTGGATGGCATTGAAGATTGATAGTGAAGGCCATGATGGAAACCGGTTGCTCGGGGTAACAAGCTTCGCTTTGTTCATGACAGGGTATGCCATGCTCATCCTTGCCTTTTTTTTCGAGCTTTGCCCCTGGCTTTTCGAGAATTTTGGAGCTGGCGCCAAGGCATTGCGCTACACCGTCGAATTCACCTTGCAGCTGTTTGGTTTGATTTCTTAACCCTATTGCTCCGGTTTCATCCCGAGCGATCAGGGATTTTTTGCATTTTGCAGCAAAATATTCCTGTTTTTCATCAGAAGGCTGAAATGCAAAGACTTTGTTTACCCTGTTTGAGCAACATGTCTCGGTAAGCAGTATTTTTTGAAAGGCGCCTTCATCATGAATTCAGGACACGCGGATGCCAATTCAATCCGCATTGCAGTTGTCAGTTCTGACCCCGCCTTCCGCCGCATGATCAGCGACCAGTTGTCAGGCACTCTCGAGTCCAAGCTGCAGCGCGGCTGTGACTTCCAGATCTTTGACGGCAAAGTCCCTGCGAGCTTTCTGATGGAGCCTGCGTGCGCCCTCATCACCTTTGAGGAAGACGAAGAGCTGAAGGTCCTGTCGCGCCTTGCCAGCCGCCATCCCAACATGCTGTTGCTGGCGCTGAGTGAAAATGGCTCGGTGTCGCGCGCCGTTGCCTCCATGCAGGCCGGGGCTCATGATTTTGTTGCGCGCCCTGTTTCAGCCGATGCTTTGGCCAACCGCCTCAGTGATCTGCTTGTTCATCACCGCCCTGCCCCTCATGCCGATCCGGTGGCGAGCGTGGCCTCGCCGAAGCCCGGCCACGCGACAGCCGAGATTCTGACGCGCGGTGAGGATATCGTGGCTGAGGAAGATGTGATCAAGGATTTCGAAGGCTTCATCGGCAATTCCCCTGCCATGCAGGGGGTCTATGACCAGATCATGCGGGTCTCCGCATCAAGGGCGCCGGTGTTCATCACAGGCGAATCCGGCACGGGCAAGGAAGTCTGCGCGCAGGCCCTGCATGCCCGCTCCAGCCGCGGCTCGGGCTCCTTTATCGCCATCAACTGCAGCGCCATCCCCAAGGATCTGATGGAATCAGAGCTGTTCGGCCACATGCGCGGCGCCTTTACCGGCGCGACCGAAGACCGCAAGGGCGCAGCCGAAATGGCCGATGGTGGCACATTGTTCCTTGACGAGATTGGCGAAATGCCGCTTGACCTTCAGGCCAAACTGTTGCGGCTCATCCAGACTGGCAGCCTCAGGCGCGTTGGCGGCAGCAAGGAAATCTCGCTCGACATCCGCTTTGTGGCGGCGACAAACCGGGATCCTCTGGAAGAGGTCCGCGCAGGGCGTTTCCGTGAAGATCTGTTCTACCGCATGCATGTGCTGCCGATCCACCTGCCGCCCCTGCGCGAGCGTGTCGGAGATATCATGCCTCTCGCCCGCTCTTTCCTGTCGCAATATGCGCTCGAGGAAAGCAAGGGCTTCAAACTCTTCTCGCTTGAGGCAGAAAGCATGCTCAAGGCCTATCGCTGGCCGGGCAATGTCAGGCAGTTGCAGAACATCATTCGCCGGCTAACGGTGATGTATGATGGCAGCGTGGTCGAAGTGGAACATCTGCCGGACCTTCTGGGCGATGACACCTTTTATGACAGCGACCTCAACGAGGCCATCAGCAATCTGCGCAATGTCGGACAAATCATGGCGTCCCACATCGAGCCATTCTGGAAACAGGAAAAGCAGATCATCGAAGGGGCGCTGAACCATTTTGATGGCAACATCTCCCGCGCTGCTGCCGCGCTCGAAATCAGCCCTTCGACGATTTATCGCAAACGCATGAGCTGGGCGCAGAAAGAAGCGGTCTAGCTCCGTCCTCCACGTTCTATCCTTTTTCTCGCCGTGCTGTTTTCTTTTGAACAGTGGCCGTGCACCGATCTTCTCTCGACAGATGCGATCTGGCTCAGTATGACAGATCCAGTATCAAGGAGCGACAAGTCTCCCAGAAGAGGTGTTTTCATGATCCTGATTGTACGGGGACGGGCGAGCGAAGCCCCCAAACCGCCACAGACCAAGCCGCAGCGCCGCAATTTCATGGTCGCGGTTGAATGCGCGTCAACGGCCGATGCAGACGAAAAAGCAACGGCATTCATGAAGGCTGGCGGTTACGACTTCATTTCCGTCATTGGCCACTTGCGGGTGACCGGCGATCTGAAGGATCCAGTCATCGCTGATATGGTGGACAAGGCGCGCCGCAACGGTATCGGCGCTGCGATTTATCGTTAGGCTTTCACTGATGAGCTATTCTCTTATTCGTCCGGCCACGGATGACGACGGTCCGGCCATCAAGGCTCTGATCGCCACCATTTTCAAAGATTATGACCATTGCTTCTTCGCCGAAGAGGAGTTCCCCGAGCTTGAGCACCCGCAAAGCTATTACGCTGCGCTTGGTGGCCAGATGTGGGTGGCAGAACAGGGCGGTGAGATCGTGGGCTGTCTTGCCGTCGGGGAGACAACGGTCGAGGGCCTGTTCGAGCTGTTCAAGGTCTATGTTGCCAAGTCGGCGCGCGGTCAGGGCCTCGCCTGGTCGATGTACAATCTGGCAACGGATCTGATCGACGAAAGAGGCGGCAAAGCGATCAGGCTTTGGACCGACACCCGTTTTGTCGAAGGCCATGCCTTCTATGACAAAATCGGCTTTGAGCGCGTGCCTGTGGTGCGCTTTCTGGGCGATGTCTCGGACACTTGGGAATATTGCTACCGGCTTGATGCAAACTAGCCGCGTGCGCTCATGCAAATGAGCATTTCCGAGACCATGTGATCTCGGAAATGCTTCAAACACATGATACTGAGCGTTCAGTTATCAAAAGAGAGCTGAACTTTTAATTCTGGCTGTCAGGTGCGGTCTGATCCGGTGCCTGCGGAGCCGGGGACTGCTGCTGATTGAAGCAGCCGCGCTGGGACCAGCCACGCTGATTGTTCTGGCCCATGGTGTTGCCCTGAAACTGGCGCCCCATGCCGGGTCCGAAGTGATGGCCGCGAGGCCCACCGCGCTTGTTCATCATGCCACGGTTCGGACGATCGGATTTGTCGATCTTGCCATCGTCATTGCGATCCATGCGACCGAACATGAAGGTCGCCGGTTGCTGAATTTCTTCAAGGGTTACCTTGCCACTGCCATCGCGGTCCATCCGCTGAAAGGCGCGAACCATCGCCTGCTGGGTGATCTTTTGCCATTCGGTCTTGAATTCTTCAAGGGTGATCGCATTGTCGCCGTCGGTGTCATTGTCCTTGATCTTGGCTTCAAGCCCTGTGGTCAGTTCCTCTTTGGTCAAGGTGCCGTCCTTGTCGGCATCAAGCGCCATGAACATTCCCCGCGGGCCCATCATGCCTTTGCCGCCACGCCCTTTAAAGCCGTGCCCCATGAAGCCTTGGCCCATATAGCCCTGCCCCATGTTCGGGCCGCGTTCAAACCCGCGTGCCGTTGCGTTGTCGATGGTCAGCGCAGTTGCGGATACACCACCGATCAGGGCAATTGCCAGGGTGATTTTGCTCAGGTTTTTCATCTCTTTGTTCCTCTATCAAACTGTGCCAATTTCTCATTGGCGGCGGGCCCGTCAGGCCGCAAGGGTCAGGTGACTGGCCTTCCGTATCCCGGGGCCGGTTGGGTGTCGGCGGGTGACCTGTAGAGAGGTTTTTGCCCTGCCGATGAAGTGAAGATAGGGGGTATTTGTCGCGAATCTATCCCGGGAAACGGCGATTTTGTCGCACTCTGTATCGCCATGAGAACTGGTTACACAGGGTTACAATTTACCGCAATTCCGCTCCCGAAAACGCGTTATTCTGTCTTGGTCATCGTAATTTTCGTGTTATCTGAAGAAGAACGAAGCAAATGGTGACACAGATCTATCCGGGTTGATCGGGATCTTGTCATCCCTGACAGCAATTGCTGGCACGGTCCGGTTTGACAGGATGCAATGGAGAGAATGGCAATGGAACAGTCGGTTCATATTCTGGTGGTGGATGATCATCAAGATATCCGCGAACTCTTGTCCAAGTATCTTTCCAAGAACGGCTTTCGTGTCAGCGACGCGGATGGTGGCACCAAGATGCGGCAGGTTCTCAAAACAGCTGCCATTGATCTCATCGTGCTTGACGTGATGATGCCGGGAGAAGATGGCCTGACACTCTGCCGGTATGTTCGCGAGAACGAGAATATTCCAGTCATCCTCCTGACTGCGCTTGGCGAGGAAACCGACCGGATCGTCGGCCTTGAGATCGGCGCCGATGATTATCTGTCCAAGCCATTCAATCCACGCGAACTGCTGGCGCGCATCAAGTCCGTTCTGCGGCGCAGCAAATCCTTGCCGCCGGAAGCCCAGAAGACCGAAGAGCCTGATGTCCTTAAATTCGAGGACTGGGAGCTGCATGTGCATCAGCGCGAGCTGCTCAGCCCAAAAGGCGTCACCGTGCCGCTCAGCGCTGCGGACTATCGTCTGCTTGTCACCTTCCTGAAACGCCCGACGATGGTGCTGTCGCGAGACCAGCTTCTGGACCTCACCTCAGGCCGCACCGCGCAGATCTTTGATCGATCCATCGACAATCAGGTCTCTCGTCTGCGCAAGAAGATCGAGGAAGATCCCAAGACCCCCAAGCTGATCAAGACCGTGCGCGGTGGAGGCTATGTCTTCACAGGCAAGGTGACCGGCAAGGTCTCATCCAGCGACCTCGACATATCTGATCTGGGAGACGCGCTTTAGCATGCCAGATGCCTCTCCCGCCCCAGACGCCTCCCCCAACAAGGATAAAAAGGGCCGGAAGGCCACTCCGTTCTGGCGTCGTTTGCGGCTGTGGCCGCTGTCGCTAGCAGGACAGCTTGTTGCGGCCCTGTTGATCGCGCTGGTCATTGCACAGGTGATTACGATCTTCATCTTTGCCAACGAGCGCTCTCAGGTTGCGGTCATGACCTATCGCGGACAGGTGCTTGATCGCACAGCATCCTTGGTGCGGGTGCTGAACCAGACCGATGAGAGCGTCCATGCCCGGGTCATTCAGGCTGCGGGTGGCCAGACCGTTCTCTACTCGATCCGGGACGAGACCCCGCTTTCCGTACCAAAGGCAGGAACGCTGGAAGCAGCTCTGGCGGGCAAACTGGAGTACCGCGCAGGCCTTGCCCACGGAACGGTTCGGATCAGCGACATTGATGAAAGCCTGTTCTGGCGTCGGCGCGACAATCGCCAGAATGACGCCCCCCCCAGAGCAATGCCGCCCCCAGGCGCAATGATGTCCAGTGACATGCCGCCCAATCCGGACCGGCGCCGCTTCATGCATGAACGGGATGATCGCAGAGGCTGGGGCCGCCGCTGGCGGGAGCAAAACCCCAACCGAGCACCGATGCGCGGACGGTTCCGCAATCCCAAACTCGAAGAACTCGACATGACCCTTGCCATCCCGCTCGACAATGGCAAATGGCTTCAAGTGCGCACCGGTTTGCCAACCCTACCGGACCAATGGGGACGGCCGTTTCTGATTTCACTCGCGATGACTGCTCTTTTGATCCTGTTGGTCGTGCTGTTCACGGTCCGACGCCTGACGGCCCCGTTGCGCGATCTCGAGCGCGCATCGCGCAAGCTGGGCAGAGGCGAAACCATCGAACCGCTCAAGGAAGCTGGCCCCAAGGAAGTGCGCAACACGATTTCCGCCTTCAATGCCATGCAGGAACGCCTGATGCGCTTCGTTCAGGACCGAACGCGCATGCTTGCTGCGGTCAGTCACGATCTGCGCACACCCATCACGACCATGCGCCTCAGGGCAGAATTCGTTGATGACGAGGAAATGCGTGACAAGATTCTGGCGACCCTTGACGAAATGCAGGCCATGACCGATGCGGTTCTTGCCTTCACCCGCGAGGACGCGACCAACGAGAAAACCCGCGAGGTTGATATCGCGGCCATGTTGTCGTCGCTTGAGGAGGATTATCAGGATCTGGGCAAGGAAGTCTGCTTCCAAGGGCCGGACAGTCTGGTCTATCCCTGCCGGGCGGTGAGCCTGAAACGGGCGTTGTGCAATCTCATCGAGAATGCCCTGCGGTATGCAGGGGACGCCAAAATCAGTCTGTCAAAAGACGCGCACGGCATCCACATCAGAATCATGGACAGCGGACCGGGCATTCCCGCAGCCAAGCTGGAGGAAGTTTTCTCTCCCTTCTATCGCGTTGAAGGATCGCGGAACAAGGAAACCGGCGGCGTCGGTCTTGGCCTCTCCATCACCCGGACGATCATTCGCAGTCACGGCGGCGATGTGACGCTTACCAACCGGCCCGAAGGCGGCCTTGAAGCGATCATCAGCCTGCCGCGATAGCAATCGACACGCTCAGAACGCCATCCATCCACCTTGGGAGGGCGCTTGCGGCCGCGCGCTGCCACCGACTTCGTTGGATGGCGATAGGATCGTCATAATCCTGTCATCAAATGGACGCCATAACCATCAATAGCCCAACAGACCCAGTATAGCCGGCTCCCGCCGGATGACGGATTTGCCCTCATCCTTGCAATGGCAGCGGAACGAAAGAGCCGGGCACAAGACAAAGGATAGCTTTATGGCGATCTCATTCCGGCTGGCAAAAGCCCAGCAATTACAGGAAATCCGCGCCCTTTACCTGAAAAACATGGCCTATATCGGCGAACGCATGGGAGTTGGTCAGCCAGCCCATGCTTTCTCTCACCTCGACCAGTTTCTCGCCAACCGCAATCTCTATGTGGCGACAAATGAGGACGGAACGGCAATTGGTGCGGCCGCCATGAGTGAAGTCGACAATGCGCTCTACCTCGATTATCTCGTGATCGGGAAAGACTGGCAGCGTCAAGGGGTTGGGTGTTTCATCCTGTCGGAGCTTGAGCTTATCGCGGAATCGCGGGAATTGCCGTTTCTCAGACTGCATACCCCCGAGGTGATGACCGAGCTCGTCGACTACTACAACGTCAGAGGCTTCACCGAGACCCACCGGGCTGAGCCAGACCACGGGCGCGACAAGATCCTGCGGGTCTATTTCCAGAAGGCGATTTCCGGCAGCGATCTACGCATGGATCCCGAGCACGAACATGATCGCCTGCTCGCCTGAGAAGCAGGCGGCATCCTTCAGACGCATAGGAGCTTTGACCAACGCAGGGCTTGAGACCTCGTCCCAAAGGACGTAATCAATGGCCTTTCTCCTCTTTCGGCAAGTTCCCATGCGTCAACCCAAGATCATTCTCACCTCTCGCGACTATTCCCTTTCGCTTTTCACATCAGACGTGCTTGCAGGCATCACCGTGGCCATGGTCGCGCTGCCTCTCAGTCTGGCGATCGCCATCGCCTCGGGCGCCGATCCCGCGAAAGGGCTCGTGACCGCCATCGTTGGCGGATTTTTCATTTCGCTGCTTGGTGGCAGCAGGGTGCAGATTGGTGGGCCGACCGGTGCTTTCATCGTTGTCGTGTTCGATGTCATCAGCACTCATGGTTACGATGGTCTGGTGCTGGCGAGCCTGATGGCGGGCATAATCCTTCTTGTGGCGGGTTATTTCCGGGTTGGCCGTCTGATCCAATTCATCCCCGATGCCGTCGTCAACGGCTTCACGATCGGCATCGGCATTATCATCGCGACCAGCCAGATCAAGGATTTCGTGGGGATCAATCTTGCCTCAGAGCCCGCGGATTTCATCGACAAGGTGCCTGCCCTCATCGCAGCCAGCGATACCGCCAGTCTGGCGGCGATTGCGATTGCGATGACCACCCTCGTGATGATCGTGCTTTTGCGCCGCACCTTTCCGCGCTTCCCCGGTCTGGTGGTTGCCATCGCGGTTGGATCGCTGCTCGTGGCGTTCCTTTCGCTTGATGTGGATACCATCGGATCGCGTTTTGGCGAGCTGCCGCGCACGCTGCCCTGGCCGCAAGTTCCCGAGATTACCCTTGATCGGATCACCGAGCTGTTTCCTTCAGCCCTGATCATCGCCTTTCTGGCAGGGGTCGAGTCGCTCTTGTCCGCGCTGGTCGCAGACCGGATGATCAACGGCAATCACCGTCCCAATGCCGAGCTTATGGCGCAAGGCGCGGCCAACATCGCATCGGCTTTGATGACCGGCCTTCCCGCAACTGGCGCTATCGCCCGAACGGCAACCAACGTGAAAGCCGGAGGGAAAACCCCCGTGGCGGGCATCGTCCATACGCTGGTCATCCTCCTCGTGATGCTCGTTGCCGCCCCGCTCGCCGGTCATCTGGCGATGCCTGCCCTTGCTGCCCTTTTGATGCTGACCGCGTGGAACATGTGCGAGGTGCACAAATGGGGTGAGTATCTCAAAGGACGACGGAGCGACCTCGTTCTGCTTCTGTTGACGCTCAGCCTCACGGTTCTTGTGGATCTGACCGTCGCGATCGGCGTCGGTGTGTCGGTAGGGCTTGCATTGCGTCTGTCTCGGAGGAAAGCTGTCGATAGTGACTGGCACACTCCGGAGCGCTGATATCTGATGGTTTCCTCTTCCCTGCCCCGCCTCATCCTCACCGGCCCGGAAAGTTCGGGCAAAACAATTCTGGCGCAGGCATTGGTGGAGACACTCGATGGCATTCTTGCGCCGGAATATCTACGGGACTATTTCGAGGTGCGAGGGGAATTGACGCTCGAGGATGCCATTCCCATCGCACAAGGCCAGTGGGCCAATGAAGAACGCGCAGGCGACATCGCGCAGGCAGAAGACAAATTGCTGATTTGCGACACTGACCTGATTTCATCCCTCGTGTATTCTTGCCATTATTACGAAGACGAGCTCAACACACCGCTTTGGGCGCAGTGGGAACAGTGGGCAGAGAGCCACAAGAAACGTCTCAAATCGCCGCCCTTCGCGCCCCGTCTTTATGTTCTTTGCGGAACGGATTGCCCTTGGGTGCCCGATGGTCAGCGCGACGCACCGGAGAACAGGGAGCACTTTCTCCGTCTGTTCGAGTGCGAATTGAAGGCTCAAGGGTGTGACTATATCACCGTGTGGGGTTCGGTGGAGGAACGACTGAGCGCTGTGCTGTTCCATCTCGTTCAGAACCATCTCAAACGCGGCTGAGCGCCACCTATCGCTCGCTCACCCCTCCCTCAAATCCGACAATCTAAAGGGTATCGCGTTTGATTTTTGCGCTAAAACCGAGGGCTGGCGCGATGCGGAAGGGCTCCTGCTACCAAATGGGCAGAAAAAATTGTCGCTTTTTTCGATCGTTTTCTTGACTTGCCTGTACGTCGTGACTACATGAAAGTCCGTCGTTGGCACTCACCAATAGAGAGTGCTAACAGGCTTGTAAATCGAGGAGCAGACCGCTCGGATGCCGCTGTATAAGATAGGGGCATTATACGCCCTTGTCGAGGGTCCGACGGCTGCATAACAGACAAGGGAACGTTTCAGAGATGAAATTCCGTCCTCTGCATGACCGCGTCGTCGTACGCCGCGTAAAATCCGAAGAGAAAACCGCTGGTGGCATCATCATTCCTGATACCGCCAAAGAAAAGCCGAGCGAAGGCGAAATCGTTGCTGTTGGCAACGGTGCTCGTGACGAAGCTGGCAACCTGGTCGCGCTGGAAGTTAAAGCGGGCGACCGTGTTCTGTTCGGCAAATGGTCCGGCACCGAAGTCAAAATCGACGGTGAAGACCTGCTGATCATGAAAGAGTCCGACATCATGGGCATCCTGGGCTAAGCGCCAGGAAAACCCGTCGAACCGCCTCTTATAGACAAGTACTAGATTTCAGGAAGAGCTAACATGGCTGCTAAAGAAGTCAAATTTGGTCCCGACGCCCGCGAGAAAATGCTGCGCGGCGTGGACATTCTGGCTAACGCTGTAAAAGTCACCTTGGGCCCGAAAGGCCGCAACGTGGTGATTGAAAAATCCTTCGGCGCACCGCGCATCACCAAAGATGGTGTTTCCGTTGCCAAGGAAATCGAACTTGAAGACAAGTTCGAAAACATGGGCGCACAGATGGTGCGTGAAGTTGCGTCCAAAACCAACGACATCGCTGGTGACGGCACGACCACTGCTACCGTTCTGGCGCAGGCTATCGTTCGCGAAGGCCACAAGTTCGTTGCTGCTGGCATGAACCCGATGGACCTGAAGCGCGGCATTGATATCGCTGTTGCCGAGACCCACAAGGCGCTCGAAGCTTCCTCCAAAACGATCAACTCTTCTGAAGAAGTTGCTCAGGTTGGCACCATCTCCGCTAACGGCGAAGCCGAAATCGGCCAGATGATCGCTGATGCGATGCAGAAAGTTGGCAACGAAGGTGTTATCACCGTAGAGGAAGCCAAGTCTCTGGAAACCGAGCTGGAAGTCGTTGAAGGCATGCAGTTCGACCGTGGTTACCTGTCTCCGTACTTCGTAACCAACACCGAGAAAATGATCGCTGATCTGGAAGATCCGTACATCCTGCTGCACGAGAAGAAACTCTCCAACCTGCAGACGATGCTTCCGATCCTTGAAGCCGTTGTTCAGTCTTCCCGTCCGCTGCTCATCATAGCAGAAGACATCGAAGGCGAAGCGCTTGCTACGCTCGTTGTCAACAAACTGCGCGGCGGCCTGAAAATTGCTGCTGTCAAAGCTCCTGGCTTCGGCGATCGCCGCAAAGCCATGCTCGAAGACATTGCTGTCCTGACCGGCGGCACCGTGATCTCCGAAGACGTTGGCATCAAACTCGAAAGCGTTACCCTCGACATGCTGGGTACTGCCAAGAAGGTCAACATCACCAAAGAGACCACCACGATCGTTGATGGTGCTGGCGCAAAAGACGGCATCGAAGCCCGCGTTGCACAGATCAAAGCTCAGATCGAGGAAACCTCTTCTGACTATGACCGTGAAAAACTTCAGGAACGTCTGGCGAAACTCGCTGGCGGTGTTGCTGTTATCCGCGTTGGCGGTGCAACCGAAGTTGAAGTGAAAGAACGCAAAGACCGCGTTGACGACGCCCTGAACGCAACCCGCGCTGCTGTTGAAGCCGGTATTGTTCCTGGTGGTGGCACCGCCCTTCTGCGCGCAACCACGGCTGTCGAGAAACTCACCTCTGACAACCCTGACATTGAAGCTGGCATCAAGATCGTTCTTCATGCCCTCAAATCTCCTATCCGCCAGATCGCCGAAAACGCTGGTGTTGAAGGCTCGATCGTTGTCAACAAAGTTCTGGAAGGCGACGAGTCCCTTGGCTTCGACGCTCAGACAGAAAGCTATGTCAACATGATCGAAGCTGGCATCATCGACCCGACCAAAGTGGTTCGCACTGCTCTGCAGGATGCAGCCTCTATCGCTGGTCTGATGATCACCACCGAAGCCATGGTCGCTGATGCACCGTCTAAAGATGGCGGCGCTCCTGCAATGCCTGATATGGGTGGCATGGGCGGCATGGGCGGCATGGGCGGCATGATGTAAGTCATACCCCAGCTACTTTGCTGAGATTAGGGCAGTCCATAGCGGGCTGCCCTTTTTTTGTTGCGCCCATGCTTCTCGCTTGGTCGCGCGTCCTCGCGGCGGAGCCGCTGCGGGCGTGTCATTGTCTGATTTGCGCGTCCTCGGGGCTAACGCCCCTGCGGGCGTCGCGGGGTGGCGGCATGATGTAAGTCATACCCCAGCCACCTTGCTGAGATTAGGGCAATCCATCGTGGGCTGCCTTTTTTGTTGCGCCCATGCCTTAAGGCCTGAGCGTCCTCGCGGCAGAGCATGAATGCACGCTTCCCTGCTGCTGAATCTGATGCATTGAGGCTTCTCCCGGCTGCCCAGATCATAGTGTCACCGCTCGCGCTAGCATTGATGCTGGCGGGCGTCTGAAGATCTGCCTGCGGGGCGATGAGTTGAACATCAGCATCTGGAAAGTCGCTATCGAGACTTGCAATATGCCCGGACCGTGGATGATCTGACTGGCAAAGTGCGCGTTGGAGTCCTCTGGCCTGCCACCATTGGGCGAAGAGGCATCAATCATTGATGAAAATACAAACTATTTCCTCAACACACTATAAATCAAATTCAAAACGCAAACCCTGAATAAAGATCTTATCAAAAGGCGGGATATACATCTTCTCCATACGTTCTTCACAAAAGCCTCGCAGTTATCCAAAATTTTTTCTTTGCCTAGCCATACAGCTTCAGGTTTTGTTGCGATTTTTCACAATTCCATTTCTGTATGTTTTCGTTGGCATTTATGGATACTCGATGTATTTCCCTTCAACTGATAGTCGTTTACCCCGTCCGCAATGACACCTTATGCCACACGCTAATTAGTGAACATTAACTAATAGTAAGACATTCGCCTCATACTGTGCACCCTGAACGGAGGTGTCATGGGACTGTACAGTAGGCTCTCATTTCTTGTGAAGTACCCTAAGGCGGTGAATGCAACGCTGTTTGGTGTGGTTTTCGCTCTGCTTCTCATTGGTGCAGCAGCCATAGGGTCCATCCAGATTCTCAAGGGTCTGGACAAGCAGATGGACCGGGATCTTCGAAGCCTGAATGTGATCGGTGACAATATCGGCAGAACGGTTGCGAAACTTGAGATTCCGAGCACAATGGTGCCTTGCTCGAGCGCCTTTCAATCTTGGCTCGAGCGTATTGGCTTCCTTCCCGATGGTATTCACGAGATCATCTATGATGATGGAACCGTCTCATGTTCCGTAACAGAAGGCCTGCGCCATGCCGGATTGAAGCTCGGCGAGCCGGACATTATCGATCAAGCCAACGGCTACCAGCTTTGGCTCGACCGTGATTTGCAAATGTTGGGTCAAAACGGGCTGACAGGTACATTCTTTCGCAAGAACAGCTTTACTCTGGTTCTTCCCAGAATCGATCTGGAAGAGGCACTGACCACCTGGCATGAGCGGGAGATGCTCTCACCGATCAAGGATGGCAGCATGCGCCATCGGGCGGGGAAATTCGGTCTGAGCCATGGTTTAGAGCTGACAGCGCTCCCCGATTCCGGTTTTAGTCTGGAGAAGGCAAGCTTCTGGTCGTATAAGTGCAACTCCAATGACCTGATCTGCATATACTCGGTTGCGCCTATCGCAGACACCTTGTTCTCCTCAAGAGGAGCGCTTGTTCTGGTGGTTGCCATTTTGGGCGTTGTTGCCTTTATGCTGGCCAAGCTTCTTAGTAGACGCGTCATGCGCATCTGGTCGTTCCAGTCGCGGTTCATCCGCACCATGTCCTATGAAACGCTTGAATGCTTCTACCAGCCGCTCCTGTCTCTGGACACTGGCGAAATCGAAGGCGTCGAAGCGCTCGTGCGTTGGCGGGATACTGATGGCTCGCTTGTATTTCCTGACCGTTTTTTGCCGATTGTCGAGAAAAAGAGACTGACAAAGCAATTGACTGCGTGCGTCATCGCCAGAGCGATTGACGACCTTCGCACTATTGAGTTCTCCGTTGAAGTGCCCCGCGTGAATATCAACATCTTCCCGCAGGATTTTGAGGGCATCTGGCTAATCAAGGCCCTGTTGCCAATGATCGAGGCTCCGCGCAAGCTGCAGCCCGTGGTAGAGATCGTCGAGACGGCCAATCTGCCGCTAGAAGAAACCAAGGAAGCGGTTTCGCTTTTGAGAGCAAGCGGCATAGAGACCTATATCGATGACTTTGGCGTGGGCTACTCGAGCATCCACTATCTAAGCGCTCTGGGCGCTGATGGCGTAAAACTCGATCGCTCCTTTGCCATGGCCCCCGAAGGGAGCCTCAACAAGACAATGCTGTTCAGTGCTATCGAGATGATCAGCAAGACCGGCCTAAAGCTGGTTGTCGAGGGTGTCGAGGATCGTGACCGCCTGATGGAACTACGGGCCACCAACAAAGTGGACATCATTCAAGGCTATCTCATCAGCCCGCCCATGTCGCCTAAGCGTCTGCGTACGTTCCTTGCGGACTTCCAGATAGAACGGCTTCAAAACGTCACGCACACAACTCATGTGCATCCTGACATCAAGGCTGTCTTCAAAAAGTGACCGTGGCATCAATCCGATGTCAGGCCGTGCGTGCCGTCAAACATTGAGCCTGCCCTTTCTTTCCTTTCCGTAGTCGCAAGAAATGATCCGGCCAGTGCCGGACCGTAGAATGTCGTCTCGTGGAACCGATCAAGGTTTGAACCCGAGATTTCATTCACAGGTAAATCATCTTTTACAAAGCTATCCACCCTTGATTGACAATCCATCGATTGCACCCAAAAACCTCAGGAGGTCTTTACCAAGAATCTCCCGCCAGCATTGAATATCCACGCAGTTCTCCCGAATTCAGATAAACGATTGCAGCCTTTACGACCGCAACCAAGCTGCCATCCCTAATTTATATTTAATATTTATACGAGTATAACGCCATTCTTGAATACCTATATTTACCAATTCTTATTGTAGTCTAATTTTAGAAGATGGATTAAAAACTCGTTTACTAAGCATCGTCATACTGAGGTTCATACAGCATTAGTACGGAGTGGTCATGCTTGGTTTTAACTTTGGTGGTCCTGATGACACCGCACGTCTGGCAGCGCTCGGGCGCTCTTGGGCGATTATCGAATTCGATCTCGTCGGCACAATTCTGTGCGCCAATGACAATTTCTGCCAAGCTTTGGGCTACGCACAGAGTGAGATCGTGGGCAAACATCACAGCATGTTTGTATCCGATGAAGTACGCAACTCCTCTGACTATAAAGCCTTCTGGACCGCGCTTGGATGCGGCGAAGCGCAGAACGGTGAATACCTGCGCAAGAGCAAGGATGGCTCCGATGTCTGGATTCAGGCCTCCTACAGCGTGGTGACAAACAAAGTAGGCAAACCTGTCAGTGTGATCAAGATCGCGGCCGATATCACCGAGCAGAAACTGAATGCTCTGGCGGTGGCCGGACAGATTAACGCCATCGACCGGTCGCAGGCCGTGATTCATTTCAAGATGGATGGCACCGTCATTGAAGCCAACGAGAACTTCTGCGATGCTCTGGGGTATCGCCTTGATGAGATCGTCGGCAAGAACCACAGCATATTCATCGATGCAAACTTCAAAAACAGCCAGGGCTATCAGGCCTTTTGGGACAAGCTGCGAGCCGGTGAGTTTCACTCTGGCGAGTTCAAGCGTCTGGCAAAGGATGGAAGTGATGTTTGGATCCAGGCAACCTACAACCCGATCCTGGATGATAGCGGCCGGCCGATCCGTGTTGTCAAGTTCGCCACCGACATCACCGCCACCGTCGAAGAACGTCTTCGTCGCGCGCAAGTTCAACGCGACATCGATGCCGAACTGGATGATGTCGCCAATGCGGTGACACACACCAATGAACAAGCAGGCAGCGCAGCCAACGCGGCCATCGAAGCGTCATCGAGCGTACAGACAGTTGCCGCAGCTGCCGAAGAGCTCGTCGCCTCGATTGAGGAAATCAGCCGCCAGGTCTCTCATGCGACAGGTGTTTCCGAGCAGGCCGTGCAGGAGTCGATCCAGTCCGAAACCATCATGACCGGTCTGTCCGAGCATGCCCAGAGCATTGGTGAAGTCATCGAGCTGATCGATAGCATCGCCGCTCAGACCAATCTTCTGGCCCTCAATGCCACCATTGAAGCGGCGCGCGCCGGGGAAGCAGGCAAGGGCTTTGCAGTGGTCGCGGCCGAGGTCAAGGATCTGGCAGCTCAGACAACCAAAGCCACGGATAGCATCAGCTCGCGGATCAACTCGGTGCAAACTTCAACCAACAGCGCCGTGGCCGCCATCAACGAAATCCGTCAGGTGATCGAAAGCGTCAATCAGATCGCGCAGAGCATTGCTGCTGCCGTCGAAGAACAGTCGGCCGTTACACGGGACATTTCAGACAATATGCAGCAAGCGTCGCACGGTGTCGGAACCATCTCGTCAAACGTCGAAACGATTTCCAACATGACCGCACAGATGCAAGCCTCGACACAAAAAGTACGAGAAGCCTCAAAACTTCTCGCCTAACAAAAACAACAACATCACCACTCCTCCTCCTTGATGGCTGGATCTTCGGATCCGGCCTTTCTTTTTGGTGGGCGCAATGAAGGCTGGGATTAGCCGGGTGAGTGCGACGTTCTGACTTACCGGATTGTCGCAGTGGAACAGAGAACGGTTTCGCGCTATGATGATCTGATTATAAACCTGTCGCTTTGACAGGATGAGTTTGAGCACGAAATTGATGTTCAACTAACATGAGCGCTCCGGCCCTTTCGGGAGGCCGGTAGCGCTCGTATCTTATGCGCTGCCGCTTGTACATGTATGCTGCGCTGCTGAATGGCTAGCTACGGCTCTGGATAATCCGAGCCAGAGTATGGTCATGCTTTTGTCGATCAGTAATGCGGGGGCTTCTGATTGGCCGGAGGGCCGGTGTTTTCCTCCAGCTCCACCACCATATCACTGAGCCCCTTCAATTGCCGGGTCAGACGGTCGATGTGCTGCCATTGCTGAGACATCACTTCGGACAACTCGTCGATTGTCTTGGACTGATGTGTCACCTGGATCTCCAAATCGACGATCCGTTCTTCGAAGTCATTGCTCACAAGAGGTCTCCCTGAACTGCCTAAATTTTGGCCATAGTCGTTGATCCTATAGCAAACAAATGATCGATCACAGGCTTGGCGAGGATAATCATTCTAATCTTCTCATGAATTGACGCAGCTCAAGGTAATTTCCTTTGCAAATCAACAGGAATGTGTCCCGGGGGGCTAGCAGGAGAGCAACTTATGAGATTGGCAAAGGGCACCGATTACGCCTACCGCATTTTGATGCTGGTCGCGATAAACAAGGATCGCGACATGACGGTTGAATCTGTGTCGACCGCCTTGCGCCTGTCCCGCACCCATTGCATGAAGATTATCGCCAAACTGTCCAACGGCGGGTTTCTCAAGACCCAACGTGGTCGGGGTGGTGGGCTGGAACTCGGTCAGGAGCCATCGGACATTCGCATGGGCGATGTGGCCAAGGTAATGGAATCCGATTTCGGCTATGTCGAATGCCTTTGTCCGCGTTGCGATGATGAACCCAAGCCCGACTGCCCGATGTTTGGCGGCTGCGAGATGTCCCGCATCATGTCCCGCTCGGTGAAGCAGTTCGTCGCAAGCCTCAATGAACACTCCCTTGCCGACGTGCTTCGGCGGTCCAAGAATGCCCCCAATCTGATGATGCCGGACTGTCCTGATCCCCTTGATGAAAGCGATCTGGTGCTTTCTGATGAAAAGGCGCTCTAGCTCTCTCATCCCGACAGCATGTTCACGGGCGGGACGCGTACACCTGCCGTTTAGAATTTGTTTGCCTACAACCAAATTCAATGTATGGTTGTTTATACGATGAGTTGATCGCCTCAAGTACAAACAAGGGTTGACCATGTTAGACGATCTCGACGCACGCGACCGGGGAGAACAATTTGCGTTCCTGGTCAAGATGGCCATCAAGGCCAACAAAAGACACGACAATGCGTCTGTCGCGAAAAATATGGGGCTGAGCTATCATGCCTTTCATCAACGCCTTGATGGCAAAACCATTTTCTCTGCCGATGAAATCAGACGCCTGATTGCTTGCTTTCCCGATGCCGCAATCGTCAGCTATCTGCTGAGAGGCACGCGCTTTGTCGCCGCCGAGCGCATCACAGCAGGCCTTTCGGAAGAAGAGGAAGCAATCTATCAAGCTGCGCACAGGATCGTCTTTGAAGCCTCTGATGTGTTGCGCGTCGTGGATCAGGCACTGAACGACGGGCATATCTCGACCCGGGACGTTGTCACGATCAACGGCGAAATCGAGGAAGCAGAACGCAGTCTCGTTTCCCTCAAGGACTTTGTCGACACCCTCAAAGGGAGACACGTGACCAGAGCCTAGGCCTCTGGTGAAAAATACCCTCGTTTTCGAATACGTCTCACCCAACCAGACAGCTGATGCGACATATCGCGCCTGAACAGCTTAAAAATCTGGAGTCGAATTTAATCGATATCATCACCTGAAGTTGCCATCTATGGAGGTACCGAAGGCTTTTTGCAGCTTATCCGGTTACCCGTCCCAGCCAACCCATGGAGGTACTTCATGTTGTCGTCGCATGCCATTCAGGATCTCAGCCCAGCCAACCCTGCCCTTCTCAAAGTCCTGACGCCATCCATTGGTCCGTCCGGTGTTGAACTGGACTCATTTGTCCGCATGCCCGCTCTTGAAGGGCAGCTTTGTGACCTTGCCCACTCCCTGCTCGTTCGGGATATCGTCTTCGAATGTGAGGGCGAAGGCGCCATGGCACAATTGCCGTCCTTTCCGGCGGCGGTTCGCCAGGTCATCGGGACGGAGTTGATGAAGACCGCCTCGCGCGAAGCATTGGCTGGTCTGCCCTGTCCCTGGACACCGGCTTGCGGGTTGCATGTTTTCTTCAATGGGCAGTCCGGGATCGGAGCTACAGCCGATCTGTCGCGCCCCATGCTGCCGCCGCCTTGGTTGATCCGGAGCGAATCAACCGGTGCCAACAGCCTCAGAATCACGGTCCGCCTCTTTGGGTTGGGGCTCTTGTGGACTGGCGAACTCTCCGAGGCGACCCATCGCGCAATCGAGCATGGAATTCACATTGGTGATATTGGCCCCGTCTGTCAGGGCGTTCTGCACCGCTCCATCGAAGATATCTGGACCGGGGAACCGGACGATGCTTCCCAGACCGAATGCGCTCTGATCTCTTTCAACACCCCGTATCTAGCCAGCAGTACCAGCAATCCGGAGAAACCGGAAGCCGGGTTCCTTGCTGCCATGACGGACCGATGCGCCGCCATTGCCCGGTAGCACGGCATGCGTCTTGATGCAGACCGCAAAACCCTTGACCGGGCCATTGATCAGGCCAGTGTCGACGGCCGAGGACTGGGACAGATGGAGTGGAAGCGCACGCTGAGCCAGAAGGGCGGACAGAGCGTCACCATAAAAGGGCATATGGGGTTATTGCAGGTCAAACCAGGTCAAGGCGATTGCGAACCGCTGGTCCAGCTGCTGCATATCGGATCCCTGTTGCATGGTGGGGAACAGGTTGCATTCGGACTTGGGCGATACGATCTCATTCTCATGACGTCACGATCATAGAGCGGAGGAGGCTGGCTCTCCTAAACGCATCAACAGACCCGTGGGCCTGTACCAGGTTGGAGCCTTCCCAAGATACCGACTACAACTTTAAAAAGAGGCGAGCCGCTAGTCCCCCGAAAAGCGACTCGCCCTATCGCATCAACGGATTGCTCCGGTTGCGATGTTATTCTGGTTGTATTTGACGTTAAACTATACCAAAAGCAATCAGATTTCATCCACTGAATTCGATTTGTGTCCAGAGAAAGACAATTTGTTCACTTTTCGAGCAGTTTTTCCCAATAATTTGTTAATACACCGCCCTCGAATGCAGTTTCTGGCACGATTTCGCCCTTCATAAAAATCGCAATCTGCAGGTTGCGCGCGATTGTTTCAGCGCGATCAATGTATAGTGCTGCGGCTGCCGGTGGGCAGATCTCCCGTGCGGTCTTTCTAAACAGATCTAGCCATTGTGCAAAGTCATCGGGCTTCAATCCCTCCAACTGCGTGTGGGCCGGAACGGGTCGCCCACCATATTCTCGTGTTTGCATCAACATCGACCGCCAGAAGCGTTTCATGGTGTCGAGATGATCCGCCCAGTTTTGCGTCATCCCCTTGGCAAACAGCACAGACAAACGAGGGTGCTCCCGAATGCGGTCGTAAAAGGTTTCGACCAACAGAGAAACCTGTTCCTCGGTAATGGAGGAATCGAGCGGTTTTCCCGCGCGCTCCATACGCGGCAAAGAGCGACCGTGTAAAACTACATTGTCGGTCGCGTCTGCTTCGCTTTGCACCGGTTCGGTCGGCAAGGACCCTGCGATTGTGCTGGCGATGCCGGAGGTCTCGTTTGTCGAATTCCTTGAGCGGGTCATCACTCTCAACCCCATAGTGTGCGCTCAGCCGAATCTTTGAGCCACAAAATACCGATTATAAATGATAAAACAAGAGAAAATACCGAGACTGAATGTATCGTCGGCCGGGCGACCCAGCGGATATCGGGTGTCTTGCTGACCCTGATCAGTCGCAAAACAACTGATATTGCGAAACCCGAGCAGAAGGATCCTGATCAAATCGCTCCAGCCGGGCCTGATCTCTTGGACTGTCGACGGCTGGCCGAATCCCCGTCCAGACCCGGGTATCGATGCGCCAGCTGTTCTTCTGAGGCACACGGGCGGGATCCTTGAGTTCAAGCAACATGCGCCTCTGCCATGGCTGCCGAGCATGCTCGGCTGATCGCCAGAGCCAGCGCCGCTCTGCCCGTTCGACCAGACCGCGAGGCCGTGGCAACTCAGCAACCAGAATCGGACACTTCAGCAGCTTGAACTGACTGAGAGCGGCCGTCACCGCCCTGACTGCGACCTCAAACAACAGAATGGGCGGCTCGAGGTGCACAAAGGCTGGCGGGCTACCCCAATGGGCTAAAAACCGACGGATCTGGGATCGGATTTCCGCTTCGATGACGTTGGTCCGCAGATTGAGGCTTCTGGCGGCCCGAGCAAGATCGGGCCTGTCCGGAAGCCTGCCAGCATATTGCCGGTTATCGGGGAAAAATCCCGAAGACAGCGGCGGAAAGCTCTTGGTCAACGTCAAAGTAAGCCCAACCGGGATCTTCGGCGGGCCCTTCTGATCTCGGCTTTGCAAACGATGGGCCTCTTGCGGCCAGATGTCCGAAACTGAAAGACAGGCGATGGCGCCGATAACCTGCCTGCCCGCAAGATCCATGATGGCTTCATCAACGCCTTCTGACAAAGCAAAATCCAAGGCACAAAGCACGGCATGATCCCCGTTCGGAAAAAGGCTGGAAAGGGGTGATCAGATTGTATCCGTCGCCCTTCGCCACAAACATGCACTTCGCTTGGCCTGAATCAAGGGCTGATCGACCTATTATCCCGCTGGATCGAAATCTCCCCGCTCAGCCTTTACATTGCTGTATTCTCAGAATTCCTCAGGTGTTTTTCGCGTATTAGTCATGTATCGCACAATGCTGCTAGGCTTGCTGCATGACTACTTGAATTCCATTGAACAAAACTTCCGCACCAACTAACAAAATTTTCACCTGAATTTGGTCATTTGTTCAAATTTTCTTTTCCGCGCCATTCTCAAGCTTGACTACGCAAGCTATACTCTGCACCTGCGCACGATGAATGTAAGTTTTGGACATTACTTGTTCTGTTTAAAAAATTCGTCCTGCAAAGCATATTATGCTATAATATGATGAGATCCAGTATAGGATAAACTATATTATGCACACCAGATCAATTTAAATATGTTTATTCAGTGAATGCGACTGATTGAAAATTCAAATGCACACCTAAACTAAATCATAAGCGCAGCATACGCACTTTTTCACTTAAATAGGTAGTAAAGCTTTATTTTCAGTAGAATTCTTATTTTTCCTTCCATATACTATTACAAGGGAAGTGCCGAAACCGATAGTGCTTGTCCCCCAAGCTGTGCTGTCGGACCACGGGCTTTCAATCTTCCCGATATGACGGTCCCCACGTGCAAACCGTCTTGAGAGGTCGCTGGACGCAGCGGCCTCTCTTTTTGCCATACCCCGACGCCTTTATCATGCCCCCGTCATCTTGCTCCAAGACCAAAGATATTCACAAGCCGCTTGAACTTCTCTCATTTTCGCCCTATGTTCGCGGCATCATCTAGAGAAGGGCTGGCGCCCTCGCCAACCTGCCGACCGCGGCAAGGTGGCACCTACACGGGATGTGGCGGCATCTTTGCAAACCGCGAAGATGGCGCAAACTAGCGGAATGATACCTTCCCCCGTTTTGCCAGCCTTCCACACCGTGTCACAGGTGTCGTCTTTTTGCGCACCGACATGCAAGGAAGGAAAGACTATGTTTGAAGCTGTCGATTTCGATCGCGATTTCTCCGTAGACCAGCTCAGCCCTGCACCTCAGGGCGGACGCGATCGTGCAAAAACCGCCATGCGCGAGCGCTCTCCGAGCGAGGCGACCCTTGCCGTGCTCGAGGCTGGCTTCCGAACCCGTGTCATGTCGTGGCAAACAGCCCATGATGTCGGCGCGCGCAGCGGCCTGACCCTTGGCTGTCTGAGAGAGAGAACCGAACAGTGCGCCGCCTTGACTCGCGCAGGCCTGCCTTATGCGGTGGATGAAACGCTGTTTGCTGCGCTGGTTTATCACTATCCGGTGCTGTCACGCGAACTTTCAATCGCATTTAAATAGCACGGGCAAATAGCACGGCCAAATAGCACGGCATGTTTGCCGCAGTACGCCGATGGCGGGCCGCCGGAACAATTGTTGCCTACCGGGTCGGAAGAACGGGTCAGACCCGGCGGGATGCCCGCACACGGGCAGCAGAGCTCAGAATCCCGCCTTCCTGTATGCGTCCCTCGCGCACTGCGCTTCTGATCCAGTTGACGGCAATGGCAGGCATGTCGTCGTTGGCCATCGCCGTGTTGGACATAAGCAGCATGTCATAGCCTGCCTCGACCGCACGAATGGTGGCCTCCTGTGGGGGGGCCGTTTTTCGCACGGCCCCCATGTCGAGATCATCGGTCATGGCCAAGCCCTCAAAGCCGAGGCCTCCGCGCAGGACATCCTTGATCAGGGCACGGGAAAAGGTCGTCAGCTCCCCATTGCCGCGCTGACCAACACGGACAAAGAGATGCCCGCTCATGACAGCGTCGGCCAATCCCTGCCGAATCAGAAGCGAGAAGGGCTTGAGTTCCTGCGGATCCCATGTCTCGCGAATGTCCACGAAGCCGTGGTGGCTGTCAGAGCGCGACAGGCCGTGACCGGGGAAATGCTTGATCGAGGTGGTCATACCATGGCGTCGATGGGCACGAATGAAGGCTCCGGCATAGGCTGCGACCGTGTTCGGGTCGGCACTATAGGCACGGCGGTTCTTGCCGATGACCGGATTGTAATCGCGATGCAAATCGACGACCGGCCCCAGATTGAAGGTGAAGCCGGCGCGTGACAACTCCTTGGCGGCGGTGCCGTAGAGTTTTTCCGCACTGGCAACGCTCCGGCTCTGAGCCACCTTGAGCGCTGATGGCAGTCGGGTGAAGCCGTGTTTCTGTCTTAACCGCTGAACTACACCGCCTTCATGATCGATGGCGATGTGCCTCACGCCGGCATTGTGGAACAGACGATTGAGGCCCGCCACATCGCGACTCGAGCCGATGTTGCGCCCCAGATAAACCACCGACGCAGCGCGTCCCTTGGCAATGTGCGAGGCGATGCTCTTGACAAATTTACCGTTGGCGCTGCGACCAGTAAAGCCGATCATGATGAGTTGTCCGATGGCCTGATCGAGCTCGGCGGCATTGACGATCGTCGGGCGGATCAAGACAGGCGCGGCGAGCGCTCCGGCAGTCAGCATCATGGCGCTACGGCGCGTCAGGCTTTTGGGATCGCTCATCAGGGGCCTCATGTTTGGCGCGGTGATTCTTGACGGGAAAGCACGTGAATGGCCTTTCAAGCCAAATCAATGAGTCGAAATCAAGGCTATGGGCAGCCATAAGCTGGTGCCCTCACCTTTTGCTTGAAGCTCAGGTGCTTTCGGCCTCAAGACGGGCCAGCAGATGATCGAACAACGGGTTGGCCGCCTGGAAAATATAATCGAGTTTGCCAACGGAGATGGTGGTTGCCCCCAGAGCCCGCAAACGGCAGGCGATTGAATAGACCGCCCCTTGCGGCGCATGCAGGCGCATCACGTGCTCCTGATGTCCATAGGGCGCGTAGGCGCCGTTCGCCTCGAACTCATCACAGATCTGCTGGCTTATGGCGGCTGCATCGTGATGGGCTGCGGTGATCTCGCGGCGGGTGCGCCCGGCTTCCTCGGCCTGAACGCGGTCGAGAATTTCACCCAGCGCCGTCTTGGCCGCATCGGACCAATCCGCTGTCAGAGAGGCGACAAGGTTCGCTTCAGAGCGCAGCATCACCCCATCATCAAGGATCTTGAGATTGTTGGCCTCAAGGGTCGATCCGGACGAGGTGATATCAACGATGATATCCGCAGATCCGGCAGCAGGCGCCCCTTCGGTCGCTCCAAGACTTTCAACAATGCGATAATCGACGATACCGTGTTCGGCGAAGAAACTGCGCGTCAGGTTGATGTATTTCGTCGCGATGCGCAGGCGATGGCCGTAGCGCGCGGGCATATCCATGGCCACGTCGCCGAGATCCTCCATCGTGCGCACATCGATCCACGCTTTGGGCACGGCTATGACGACGTTGGCATGGCCGAACCCGAGTTTGACAAGCAGATCGATATAGCGCTCCGGCGTTGTCAGATGCTCGCGGATGAGATCTTCGCCGGTGACACCCAGATGGACCGAGCCGTTTTTCAGCTCCTTGGCAATCTCCGATGCCGACAGAAAGGCGATTTCCACATTGTCGATGCCCTTGAGATGGCCACGGTAGTTGCGCGCCCCGCCCGGACGCGCGACATCAAGCCCGGCGCGGGCGAAAAAGGCGTTGGCATTTTCCTGCAAGCGACCTTTGGAGGGCACCGCAATGATCAGAGGATTGTTGCTCATGTTGCTCTCTCCTATGCCATGCTCTTGGTATCGCCAAGACGATCCAGCCAGACGACGAAGCCGATGGCCGGCACGGCGGCGATTTCATTTTCGTCGTTGAGTCTGGCGCGCTTTGCGAGGATGCCCAGCAGGCGGTCATAGCGTCCGCCCCCGGCGACGGGCTTGTCCTGACCATCGAAATGCAGCTCGAAATTGAAGCCCGAATAATAGTCAAGCCGGCGTCCGAAATCGGCCTTGAACCTCAATTTTGTTCCATCGGGAACGGCCGTCTGGATGGCGTCCATACGCTCATTGAAGGCGCTGAGCGCTCCTCCCAGCAGGCCACCCTGCTCGGCGTCAAAGGCTGAAAGCTGCTCAAGGCTTTGCTTGCCGACACCCTCAAGATCGAGAAAGCGCGCAATCAAATCAAGCTTGTCGGCATCCCAACCGGCGTTGGCCGCCAGTTCGGCCTTTTCCATGTAGCGCTCGGCGATATCGCCAACGGACCGGCCACCAATCGCGTCCAAACCGGCAATGTCGAGCATTTCCTCGACTGCCTCGCGCACGTCAGACCCGGCCTTGCCATCAAGGATACGCGCCAGTCCGGCGGATGCATCGGCATTGTCCGAGCCGCCCTTCGCGAGACGCTCGAGCATGCGGTCAAGCACCTTGCGATCCCCAAAGGCACCTTCAAGGCGTCGCTGCCAGACCACAGGGGTACCAAGAGCAGTCAGCAGGGCGGAAAGCAGGGCATTGTCGCCGATCGTCACGGCTGGCGTCGCGCCTGACAGATTGGAGACCATGGCGAGGGCGCGCGCGATGCTGTCAGCGTCAAAGGACGCTCCGCCTTGCGGATCGATCTGCTCGATACCGGCCTGATAGAATTCCCCGGGCACACCATCAGGACGCTGGCGGAACACGGGGCCGACACATCCATAGCTCGCGGCGCGATCGATGGGACCGGTGCCCAGATGATGCAAACAGGCGGGAATGGTGAATTCAGGCCGCAAGGCCATCTTCTCGCCATTTGCGTCCGGTGCCACATAAAGGCGGCGGCGGATATCCTCGCCCACCAGATCAAGGAACAGATCGGCGTGAAAGAGGATCGGCAGATCGATGGCGGTCGCTCCGGCCACGTCGAACTGCTGCGCCAAAGCGCTGCGCATGTCATCTGTCAGAAGTGTCATCTCGTCTCCTTTGGCCCGCGCCTGCATTGCGGGCTACTTGGCAGCGGCGCGACCAGCATCCCGATCCGCGGCCTGATCTGCCAGCATCTTTTTGACTGTCTTAATAAGGTCAGCGGTGGGGACTTCCACCTGCGCCGGACGACTCTCGCGCCAGGTGGCGTTGTCCTCGATTTCCGCAGACAGGCGCTTGCCCTCTTCCAGATCCTTGATCTGGACGACGCCTCTCTCCTTCTCATCGGAGCCCTGAATAACGGCAAGCGGACAGTCGCGCTTGTCGGCATATTTGAGCTGGTTGCCGAATTTCTTCCAGTTGCCCTGATACATCTCGGCGCGAATGCCCTCTGCGCGCAGGTCCTGCACCATCTTCTGGTAATGCCCAAGGCTTTCCACGTCGCCATCCATGACGGTGACCAGCACGGGTGCAATCACATCTTCATTGTCGAGCTTGCCGAGGTTTTTGAGCGCTGCCATGAGGCGTGACACGCCGATGGAGCACCCTGTTGCGGGCACATCGCGACCGACAAAGCGCTTGACGAGACCGTCATAGCGACCACCGCCACCGACGGAGCCGAACTGAACCACTTCGCCCTTCTCGTTCTTGACGTCAAACAGCAGCTCGGCCTCGTAGACCGGGCCGGTGTAATATTCGAGGCCACGCACGACAGACGGGTCAATATGGATGCGGTCCTTGCCATAGCCGCAGGCATCAAAGATGGCCTGCATGGTGGCAAGCTCCCGCGTTCCGGCGTTGTCCATCTCGAGTGTGCCTTGCGTGAAGGCGATGACCTTTTCGACGTTGTCAGGGCTCAGGCCCGCGCCCTTGGTGAAGTCGCCGCTTTCATCCTTGCGACCCTCGCCAAGCAGAAGCCGCACGCCATCCGCGCCGAACTTGTCCAGTTTGTCGACGGCCCGCAATACGGTGAGGCGGGTTTCGGCATGCTCATCACCGGCAAGACCGATTTCTTCCATCACGCCGTCTAGAACCTTGCGGTTGTTGACGCGAATGACATAGTCACCGCGCGAAATGCCGAGGGCTTCCATGGTATCGGCCATCATCATGCAGATTTCGGCGTCGGCTTGCACACCCGGCGCGCCGACGGTGTCGGCATCGAACTGCATGAACTGGCGGAATCGTCCCGGTCCCGGTTTCTCATTGCGGTAAACATAGCCCGCGCGATAGGTGCGGAACGGCATCTGGATTTCGTTGATATTCTCCGCGACGTGACGGGCAAGAGGCGCTGTCAGATCGTATCTGAGGCTCATCCATTGTTCGTCATCATCCAGCAGCGAGAAGACACCTGCATTGGGGCGGTCGGTATCGGGCAGAAATTTGCCAAGGCAGTCGGTATATTCGAACGCAGGCGTCTCGATGGGATCGAAGCCATGATGCTCGTAGACAGCCTTGATCTTGGCGATCATGTCGTCTGCTGCGCGAATGTCGTCAGCAGTCCGGTCCACAAAGCCGCGCGGCAGGCGGGCCTTGAGTTTGTTGGGCTTCTTGTCTTTTGCCATGGTTGGACGTCACTTCGATTTGAATGGGTTAAGGAAATCCCGCTCGTTGCAGGATTATGGCCTTTTCCCTAGCCCATCCGCCCGCAGGCGACAAGGGTGAAGCAAGACTTTTTCGCCCCTGTCATCGTTCCGACAAGAAGGCGTGAGGCAAGCGGCTTTGTAAATACGCGCAAGGAACGGACAGCCTGCCTTGCCCGTTTGCTCGTCGGAAATTGTCCCGGCGACGGTTGACGTCAGGTGGGGCGACGAAAATCAGACCGCTCCTTCTCCACCTGATCGCGGCAGATGCAGCCTTCGATATGGTCATTGACCAGCCCCATGGCCTGCATGAAGGCATAGACCGTTGTCGGGCCAACGAAGCTCCAGCCCCGTTTTTTGAGATCCTTGGAAATGGCTTTGGAGATATCGGTTTGGGTCAGTTTGATCAACTCTTCATAGATTGGCCGGTCCGGGCGATCATTGGGGCCGGGTTCGTGAGCCCAGAAATAGGCCGCCAGTGACCCGAATTCGGCGCGCATCTCCTTGGCGCGCTGAGCATTGTTGATGGTGCTTTCTATCTTGGCGCGGTGCCGGACGATCCCGGCATCCGCGAGGCAGCGCTCCACGTCTTCTTCGGTAAAGGCAGCGACCTTGTCCATGTCGAAATTGGCAAAGGCGGCTCGGAAATTCTCCCGTTTGCGCAGGATCGTGTACCAGCTGAGGCCTGCCTGAAATCCCTCGAGACAGATTTTCTCAAACAGGGTTCGGTCGTCGGCCACCGGCCTGCCCCATTCCCGGTCATGATAGTCCTGATAGTCAGGCTTACCGCCGTGCCACCAACAACGTGCCAGACCGTCTTCGCCGATAATCAATCCGTCCCGCTTGTTCATATCCGCCATTTCGCTACCTCGAACCGATAATTGTTCTTATTTTGTTCTAGTTGAGATTCGTTAATGAGTCAATAAAACCCACAGGCCTTTGACAAGCAGCGTGTCGGTGCTTTCGGGTTATTTGCAAAGCTCTTTGCTACGCAGGCTCTCAGTGCTTTCCGGGGGAAGACACCTGCCGCTGATGGGGCTGTGCGTGTGGGGAGTGAGCTAAGCTTTTTGCTCACGCAAGGCTCTCGGTGCCTTCCGGAAGGAAGACACCTGCCGCTGATAGCATTTTGCGTGTGGGGAGTGAGCTAAGCTTTTTGCTTGCGCAGGCTCTCGGTGCCTTCTGTGAGAAGACACCTGCCGCTGATGGGTCTGTGTATGTGGGAAGCGAGCAAAGCTTTTTGCTTGCGCAAAAAGCTTAGTCGAACAGGGCGTCGATGTCGTCCTGGCTGGCAACACCTTCCTCGTTGTCGAGGGCGGGACCGTTCAGAAGCGCTGCATCGCCTTGTTTTTCCATTGGATTTTCGACTTCGATTTCCTTGAAGTGATCGATGCCGCCCCAGATGTCCATCATGTTGACGATGCGGCCTTCGATAAACCGCAAGACGTTGACCACCTTGGTGATGCGCTGCCCGGTCAGATCCTGAAAGTTACAGGCTTCGAAGACTGAAACCACGCTTTCCTGAATATCGTGGGTCCACTGATCTTCTTCACCGGTCAGGACTTTGGAAAGCTTTGACGCATTCTCGTCGATGATCTCTGCGGAAGCGAGGATCTGCTCGGTTGCCTGTTCCGTGCCCTGCACGATGGCATCGAGTTCATCCGTGACACGGTTCATTTCCGCCGAATGAAGACCGTTGACATGAAGGGTGGCAATCTCGCGCTTTGTCTCGGCGATGGCCTGATAGATCTCGTCCATCTCCTTCTTGAGCTTCAACGCTTCGCTCATTTCGGCGCGATAGCTCTCAACGATGTTCTCGTTGAGGTCCTGAGCCGGGGCCATCATGCTCTTGAGAGCTGCCAGCTCCGTCATGATGTCCTGATACTGCCCCCCGGACATTGAGCCATTAGCTGCTTGGGGCTGTCTGGACGATTCGTTGCCCAGAATCTGCTCAATCCGAAATGGTTTCGTCGCCAGTGCCATTCCCATTCTACTCCTGAACCTTGAATGTCATAGGCCGATTATCATTGCCGGATGTTCCGAAATACCTACGTAACAAATTGGCATTAGCTAACGGCACAAATTTAGGATGACCATAGGCTCGCTTTCGTTAAAAATAGGTTTGTGTTTTCAAAAAAATGAACATGTCCGTTCCGATTTGTTGTCGCATAATTTCCTTAGCTCCGCGCAAAATTGAACGGGGAGAGAACCGATCATGTGAAGTTGCCATCGCGTGGCCGATTGACGCGCATGCCCATTATGCGCATTGTTGGTCTGTTGAATCTGCCGGTTCTGACTGAGCCCGCTTCCCATGCCTGTCTTCGAGCAACACTGCAGGACCCATAAACGTGAAAAAAGCCCCGATCTGTCAGCCTGCCGGCATCCCCCTGCGACAGACACGCCCTTATGGAGCACGGTTGCTCAAGGCCCGAGCGCACGCGCAGCAACTGGACTATCCCAAATGCGATGTCAGTTCATTCGGTTTTGTGGTCCTCATATCGCTGACCCTGTTGTTGGCGATCCTGACGGGACCCGCGTCGGCGAACAGTTTCAGTGACAAAGATGTCATTGATGGATTTTACAAGACCGTCTTTGGTGCCGAAATCAAATCCCTGAGTTGGGGGACACAGACCAATCGGGTGAAAAAATATGTGAAACCGGTCAAGGTCTGGATCGACAATCGCGCCAAACTCAACCGCCTAAAGACCGTGCGCTCGTTCGTGAGGGGATTGCCGAGCAAGATCCCCGGCCTGCAATTGCACCTTGCCCGCACGCCCAAGGAAGCCAATTTCCGGATCTATATCGTGGATTCCGCCAACTACCAGCGCACCGTGCAGGATGAGGTCTTTCATGATCCCAATATGGCTGTTCCCGGCCAATGCATCGTCCGGGTGCTATCCAGACGATCGGGGATCCTGAGGTCAGACGCCGTGATCGTGTCCGATCAGGGGCTGTCGTTGTTCCGGCGCTGCATGGTGGAGGAAATTCTTCAGGGACTGGGTCCGGTCAATGACGATGCCAGCCTGAGCTACTCGGTGTTCAACGATCTGACGACTTATGATGCGTTCACCAAGTATGACCGGTTGATCCTCAACATGCTCTACAGTCCGTCCGTGAAGCCGGGAATGACACAAAAGCAGATCCATCCGCTGACACCGAAGCTGTTGCATTATGCCAAGAAGGTTGTCGGACACTGATCTCCTATCCTCTCCTTTCCTCCTACCCTCTGCTTTTCACGCAAGACTGTCTGACCTGAGAGTCGGGCGGAGCTGATATTATCAAAGTTTTAAGGATAAGTCGGCACCGCTAACCAATTTTTAACGCTGACTCCAATTCGGCGGCTTTGCAAGTTTTCATTAACCTTTTCGATTTGTTTCCAGCCTACCATGGGGACGAGGAAATGCGTAGATCCCGGCCGTGTATTGGGCATGGGAGGGCATTTCGAAAGTGTTGTTTCAGTTGGGCTCAATGTCCATGAGCCCAGTCGTCGATTCTGTGTTGTGAGTATGTCGATGAAGCGTTTGTTATTTTGTCTGTGCACGAGTGCTCTCGTTACCACCGGGTCTTATGTTGCCCCGGCGGGTGCCAGTTCATTGCGTTATGCCCCGCCTCCTCCCGTGATGCTCAAAGCTGATCAGATCCAACCATGGGTCATGCAATTGCGTCCGGGTACACACAGGGCTGTCCCACGTGATGCCCGACCAAGAGTCGATTTCAGCCGTCTGGCACCAGCGCCCAATCAGGGCCGGACCCATGCCGCATCTGCCAAGCAGCGGAAGCAACGCGTCCGCGGCATTGATCCGCGCTTTTTGCCAACTGTCGTCGATTATGCCGGTCCGCATCGGGCTGGCACCGTCATCGTGAACACCAACGAGCGTTACCTCTATCTGGTTGAACCGGACGGCACCGCGCGCCGGTATGGCGTCGGCGTCGGTCGCCCCGGGTTCTCATGGGCCGGAACGCACAAGGTAACCCGCAAGGCCGAGTGGCCTTCCTGGCGTCCTCCGGCAGAAATGCGTGCCCGCCAGCCGGGCCTGCCCGCCTATATGGAAGGGGGACCGCGCAATCCTCTTGGGGCTCGCGCGCTCTATCTGGGATCGACCCTTTATCGCATTCATGGCTCGAACGAGCCGTGGTCCATCGGTCATGCGGTCAGTTCCGGCTGCATCCGTATGCGCAACGAAGATGTCATGGACCTTTATCAACGCGTTGGCGTCGGAACCAAGGTGGTCGTGATCTGACGCTGCAAGCAAAGCTATCTCTGCAGGTGAGAGAGTAGGATCCCGAAGACGGATCTTGCACCTTGGGCTCCCTTTTCGGGGGCCCTTTTTTTTCGATCTGAAAGGGATTTTGAGAACGACCTGGAGGAAAACCACGGTTGCAACGGCAACAGCGCGGAACTGGACGGGATGATGACGCGCTAAAGCATATCGCAATTAATTAACCTCATACCCGGCAGCTTTGAAGTCGTTCAGACACTCCTTGGCAGAATAGAGGTCACAAATGTCACCGATCGCGTCTGAGATTGTATCGAAGCTTCTGGCTGCTCGCTTGCGCAGCAGTGTCTTGAGTTTGGAATATGCCATTTCGATGGGATTGAGGTCCGGTGAATATGGCGGAAGAAACAGCAGCCATGCTCCCTTTGATCTGACGAGCTTTTGAGCTTTCTCACTTTTGTGGAAGGCGACATTATCGAGGATGACGATGTCGCCAGCTGACAGGGTCGGCAGTAGTTGAGTTTCAATCCAAGTTTCAAAGATACGTCGGTTCATCGGAGCATTGACGATCCAGGGCGCAACCATCCCACGGGATCTCAAACCAGCGATGAAGGTCTGGGATTTCCAATGACCAAAAGAAGCGTGAGCGCGATAGCGCTGTCCTTTTGGTGACCATCCAGACCGTTTGGTCAGCTTCGTGTTGGTTGATGTCTCATCGATAAAGATCAATCGGGACAATGCTTTGTTGAAGAAAGGCCGGCGCTGATTGATCCATACATACCGATCATGAGCAATCGCGGCCCGTAGCTGTTCAGTGGCTACCAGACTTTTTTTTATGGCTCAGGCCGAGCCTGTGAAGCACGCGCCCAACGCTAGAGCGATGCACATGGACCCCGCGTTCAGCCAATTCCAGACAAAGCTCATCAAGCGTCAGATCGCCATTCTCAGACATGCGCCTTGTGATCCATTCATGATGCACACCCAACTTGCCTTTGTCTGGTCGGCCTTGCTTGCGAGGCTGCACAGAACCCGTCTCTTTCTTGAGAAGCATCAGGTTATTGACAAACCGTGGTGACACGCGGAAATGGCTGGCGGCCGCCCGATGCGAATGACCGGCATCAACAAATGAAGCAACACGTTCGCGCAATGCAATAGGAAGTGATTTGCCCATGATGATCCCCTTTTCTCAAAGGGAATCACAATTGGCAAAAAATGGGAATCCTGAATCTCATTAACTGCGACACGCTTTAGAGGAAAGCGAGCGTGCGCAGGCGCTTGTCGTGATACATGCGCGCATCGGCCAGAGCCATCAGCGATGCGAGGCTGCCGTCGGATTCAAAGAAATGCACGACACCAATGCTCAGACCAAGCTCGGAGAAGCCCTGCTCGGCGATGCGCTGTTCAATGAGGTTCACCTGCTCCCGCAGATCTTCGGCATCAAGGCTGCCCGCCCTTGGGAAGACCTGAACGAACTCGTCTCCCCCCAAACGAAAGACACGGTTATCGGCAGAAATACGGCTGAGTTCTTCTGCGACAAGACGCAACGCGCGATCGCCCTCACTGTGCCCCAGTGTGTCATTGATCCGCTTGAAGCCGTCAAAATCGATGATCATGATGGCCGAGTTCCGCATGGCCTTGGGATCGAACATCGAAAGCTCGCCCCCGTCCTGCACCTCGTTCTGCATGTCAGAAAGGCATTCCTTGATGAAATTCTCGAAAGCCCTGCGATTGCCCTGTTCGGTTATAACGTCGGTGTTGGCATCCTCTGTCGCTCTTAGCGCTTCGGTTCTGGCGGATCCAACCTCGATATAGAGGCCGTACAGCAGCGCCAGCTCCCGCATCAGGGTGACAACATCCTTGAGATCCTCCATCGCATGATCATTCGCGACAAGCGCATAACCAACACATTCGTTGAAGGAGTTCTTCAATCCCATGCCGAGCACATGCTCCAGCCCTGCGGCTCTGACCTCACTACTATTGGTAAGATAGGTCTCAAGTTCCGTGCCCACCATGATCTGGCTGCAAGGCTTGAAGTCGTCCCGGCAGCGCAGCGTCGGCATCATACCGGACGACAGGGACTGTCCATCATAGGCTTCGTTGAAGCGCAGCGAATGAGAGCCTGCATCCAGCCCACCAAGGGTGATCCAGCGTACATCGAGATGCTTGCGCAATGTATCGAGCGCAGCCCGATCAGGCTTTACGCCGTTGGAGACTCGCTCGGAGAAGTCGTCTCTCAGAGACTGAATGCGTCGCCCCAGCAGATTATCATACTTGACGAGCAGCAAGTTGTTGTCGCCGTAAGCATGGCAGGAAACACTCCAGCCGCTCATGGAGGCCAGATCGAACAATTCGTCGGAGAGATTTCTACCGCACCCACATTTGTGCATAGAACAAAAGGACAGGATCCGCTCTTCCAGACCAGAAGGAAGATCGTTGATGGCCTTGTTGCGATACTGAACCTGACCGGCGGGGTCAATGATGATCACGCCGTCGCTCATTTCTTCGAAGATCGTGTCTAGACTGATTGGCAGTGTCCTAGGCAACGCAGTCATGATTGTTGGCCTCATCTGTGCTCTCAAGACAGAATTATCGACACTGATTCATAAAATCCCCTTAAACCATAGAGTTTTCTTTGTCTTTTTACCACCAAGCCCCCCGCATACATCCTGATGCAGAGAAGCCGCACCGCCTTTTGGGCGAAGTTAAAACGTCCATTCGCCCTTGCAATCATGATTGGCGGGGCTATCCTATTTTTCAACGATTCCAAGTTGTTTGGTTCTCACGAACGGGGCAACTGCGACAATTTGGCTTAATTTTTGATGAAAAAGATGCTTCATCGATGCATCAAATTCGCTAAGAATTCAGTCATGGTACGAGTAAATCCCGACGCTCCTAACCTTGTCGTTAACGTTTGATCGGGTAAATTCGCAAAAGGACATGTCTCATGCGCATTCTATAGGTCCAGACTAGACCCAGACCTGGCGCAAACAGCATGATAGAGAGGACCAATCCCATGAAGAAGTTGATCGCAATCACCGGGCTCGCTTTGTTGACAGCCACCGGTGCAGCGCTAGCAGATGGTGACGCAGCAAAAGGCGAAAAGGTTTTCAAGAAATGCAAAGCCTGCCATCAGATTGGTGAGGATGCAAAAAACCGGGTTGGCCCGATCCTGACCGGTGTGGTCGGTCGCAAGATTGCCTCGGTCGAGGATTTCAAATATTCCAAAGCCTTCCAGGAAAAAGCAGAAGCTGAACCTGATTTTGTGTGGACCGAAGAGAATATCTCCGAATATCTGACCAAACCGAGAGCCTTCATCAAGAAGAACAAGATGGCCTTTGCGGGCCTCAAGAAAGAACAGGATCGCGCCGACGTGATCGCCTATCTCAAGAGCTTCTCTGAATAGAGTGGCCAAGCGACGCTCGATCATTCATTGATCCATCATGCATCCCGGTGAGCCTGTCGCCGGGATGTTTTGATTCAAGAGGCACCTAAACCATGTAGGTGGTCAGGCGCGTGTGACTCTTGCGCAGGTCATCCCAGGTCCATCCCTGTTCACGGAATGCAATCCGTCCGTGGGAGATTACAACCCGTTTGCGGGCCTGAGCGCCGCACATCTTGGCAAAAAAGAGTTCTGCCACATGGTTTCTTGCTGCCATCCAGAGACCAAGTCCTTGATAGTTCTGGGCAATGAGCGCTGCGGCGAGATCGACAAACAGACGCTGACCATGGCCTGATCGCTGATAGTCGGGATGGATGTAGAGAGCATAGAGCTCGGCATCGGTCTCAAGCTCCTCTCCTTCCCTGTCCCCTGTTCGCATCGGCCCGGCCAGACCATAGCCGACGGGTTCACCGTCAACAGCAATCAGCCGCGCGATAAGATCCTCGCCATCATCGGCCAGCCAGTCCCGCCAATGGTGGATCTCCGCTTCGGCATCAAGACGGTCAAGACTTTCCTTTGGCAGCAAGCCCTTATAGGCATGTTGCCAGCACACGACCTTGAGGTGAGCGATTGCGCCTGCATCTTCCGGGGTTGCCGAACGCAGGGAAAATACAGGCTGATTGAGTGTCATTGGTGGTAGCTTTTCGGAATACGGGAAACAGTTGGCGCAGGTGATCTCAAAGACACGATAAGACAGGCTAACTCAAAAAGACAAGCTGGGGTGCTCAACACATTCCCCCAGCTCATCTGGCCTCCCCCGTTTATCTCGTGCCCAGTTCATTTCGTGATGGTCTGGTGCGCACCACCCGGCATGCTCTGAGAGCATTTTCAAGCACTTGCAATCTATCGAATGACGATCTGCGTAAAGTCAGAACGCCGTATCCAATCACTCGATCTAGCACCATGCAGACGGGATGCATTGCGCTTTTTCTGCTTTTAGAGCCAGCTCAACCGATCACGTGAGCCGGCAACCAGAAGACAGCTTGCGGCATGATGAGCACCAGTGTCAAGCCGATCAATTGAAGTATGAAAAACAGTGCCAATCCAATTTGCGGCTGCTTGTGACCGAGCTCCCCGCTGCCGCGTTGCCCGGTGGTTAGCTCCCCGCTCTGTCTCGTGTAGGTGACCACCGACGTGAGCAGTGCCAGCCAGACCAGAGCGGCCATCCAAAGGCGCGTCGGGGCGTATTGATCGAGAAGACTGAGCATCTGGAATGGATGCAGGGCGCTCAAGGACAGATCCGGATCGCTATTCGCCGCCATATCTCCTCGCGCAATGGCAAACTCACTCCACAGGGGGCTCAACAGAGAGGAGAAGTCGAGCGAGGCAAAGAAGGGGCGCAGCATCGGCAGCAGAATGAAGGTCAAAAGGATCCAGTCAACAAACAGGCCGAGCGCCACAAGACATCCCAGCACAAGGAACAGAAGCCACCAGGCGCGTGTCAGTGGGTCAAGCGAAGCAAGAAGGTTTGTACTATCGGCCAGCAGATCCGTCCCGCCAAGCGACAGGAACACCAGATGAAAGCAGTAGGCCGCCAGCATCATGGCGGCAAGATTGCCCGTCGCCGCAAGCGATCGACAAGCCGCTTTGGCGAGCGAAGCCGGACTGAATCTGCCCTGCAAGATGGAGAGCAGCATGATGGCACAGGCGAGCACAGAGAATGTCGTGGGCAACGTCAGCTTCCAATGAAGGAGCAAGAGCACTGCCAATGCCACCAGAAAAAAGAGGGGGGCAACATCGAAGATAAGCTTCGCCAAACGGACCATGCGCCCCTGCGCGGCCACAGCCGCTCCCTTGTGCGCTATCGAATCCGCCAACCCTGCCCGATCCCGCAGCCTTTGCAGATGCGCGTCCACCCAAAGATCAAACAGCCAGTTGACCAGATAGACGCCACACATGAGGGATGCAGGCACCAGAAGAACGAACGTCATCGCTTCGGGGGATAGTTCGAACAGCCTGGCGACGATGATCATGAGCAGGCTTGCCGGCGTGAACATGGTCATGAACAAAGACCGCCGACCCACGTCGACCTCGACAGCCGACTTAATCCTGATCTGAGACTTGCGCTTGGCGCGGCTGGCTTGGTCAATGGTCAGCCAGGCTGGATCGGAATAGCCCTTGATGGCCCGAGAGGCTCGTTCCATTTGGCCGGTCGCCACCATGAATTCGGTGAGCAACAACAACAGGGGTAAACAGAGCAGCGAGGAATCGAACAACAGGTCGGAGAACAGGAGGTGCGGCAGATCACTCATGCGATCGGTTGAGATCAGACCGGTTTGCACGCCAACCCAGCCAAAGGCCAAAGCGAGAGCAGACAGCTGGAACGCAACCGGGTAGCCGACCGGGTAAAGCAGGACAAAGCTCAACAGCAGCAGCACCGGCGCATGGTTGAACCAAAGGCTTTGCAGCAAGGGAAGCCACTCGGTCATTACCCGCCCTTCCCTTCCATCCCCTGGCTTTCCGTCTTGCGACCAAAGCGAGAGGCTCTGAAGGCGGACTGGCTATCGGGCATATCAATGTGAGAGGCGGCCCGTTTGCTGAGGTAATGGGGACCATAAAGATAGACCAGCGAACGCAGCATGACGCTGATCGCCGCCAGACTGAGCAACAGGAAGGCAAATGGAAAAATCGCAACCAGGATCCATTCGGGCACGGTTTGGCCGCCAACCGTCAAGGCAACGTCCGGCCCGATTTCCCGCCCTTGATGGATCTCGATTGCAAACAGACATCCCTGTTTCACGGCGGTCCAACAGATTGGTAACAGGAACAATACTCCGCCGATAAACTCCTGCCACGCTTTGCGCTTGAAGTGATTGTCCTCCAACCGACAGGGTCGACGGTGGTGCGCGTTGCGGATATAGGCGAGCCCGAGCCCACCCAACAGGAAAATGGTGGTGAACCAGCTTAAATAGGCCTCATCGCGACTGACAAGCAACCGCTCCGGGTTTAGCCAGGACAGCCCGGCGACATCGAAAGCCGCCGGGGATCCTCTTGTAACGGACAGCAGAGCCAACAACAGCAAAGGCACGAACAAGAGCGCGGTGAGATAGCCCATGAAGCTCAGGAATCTCGAGAGATCCTCGCTTGCTTCCTGCGCACTTAACCAGACACCGCCACTCTGGCGGCGGCAACTGATCGTGAAGAGGCAAGCCACCAGAAGGATAGCAACAAGAAGCCCCAACGGTTCATGCAACAGATCGTACCAGTCATGTTGTGGGATCCAGATTTTCACGATGCGATCCATGGCGGACGGCAGAATGATGAAGGCCAGAGAAAACAGCACAAAGGCAAGCAACAGAAAAACGGGCCGCCCCCGACGCCAGACAGCGATCAGAAGCGCGACAAAGCCTCCGACAAGTGCGGCAACGACCTGACTTTCTTCAACAAAAATGGTCGCGAGGGTCAAGGCAATACTGAGCCAGGCGAAGAGAGAGCCCACCATCAGCAACCTTCACCATCAATCGGGTATCCCTTGGAAGGCAAGGTATTTGTCCTTGTGTGTGATTTTGATTGCAGCTGCACCTGATTTTCAGGCTGCCACAAATTGCGAAGAATTTCACCGGTAGCAGGCGTCATTCGATCGAATTTATATGTTTTTGTTCATACATCGTTAACGACAACAGACGCGGCAAGGATGGTCCATGCGCGCCCGAGACGCCACAAGCGGGTCGAGGGTCGGTGCCTTTTGCTCACGTCTTGGACGGGGTGAGCAGACGATGAGCCGATTGTCATCACACCCTTGTGGCCGCACTCCACAATATGATGTTGCTGGAAAGGATACGCTCCTGTTACAACCTTTTCTTGGAAGGACTGTTTTTTTTAAAACCAGATCCACCCTTGTGAAAGGCCAAGATGTGCATTGGGCACAGCCGGAAACAGGAAAGGCTTTTCAGCCTTAGTGACGCGATTGCCACAGGAAGCAGGGTAAGTCGCGAAAGACCAATATCCTTCGTGGAGCGCCCCCAGCCCGGTCGCAACAAACGGGCAAATGAAAAGCACCTCATGGAACCGTCTGCATCAACCCAAGGCAGACTGCAACCAGCCAGAAAGGGGTCTCCAGCCGCTCCTGATGGCACCAGACAATGAAGATCACATGGACCAGATTGAATTGAATTTCGGTGATGCGCCAGCCAACGCTAGCAGCAACAAGCGGGTCGGCCTGTTCGTCACCTGCCTCGTCGACCTTTTTCGCCCGACCATCGGCTTTGCCGCGGTGAAACTGATCGAGGATGCAGGCTACACGCTTGAAGTCCCCAAGGATCAGACCTGCTGTGGCCAACCTGCCTACAATTCCGGAGACCGGGATGATGCCAAGGCCCTCGCCAAGCAGGTGATCAAGGCCTTTGAAGACTATGACTATATCGTCGCCCCGTCCGGTTCCTGTGCCGCCATGATCGCCAAGCATTACCCGTCCCTTCTGGCCGATGATCCTGATTGGGCTGACCGTGCCAGCGATGTCGCGGGCAAGACCCACGAACTGGTGAGTTTTTTGGTCGATGTCGCCGGGGTCAACGAGATCGCTTCGAACTACCGCGGTTCGGTCACCTATCATGACAGCTGTTCGGGCCTGCGCGAAATGAAGGTGCAGTCGCAGCCGCGCCAACTGCTTCAGTCCATTGATGGGGTTGAGCTGAAGGAAATGCGCGACAGTGATGTCTGTTGCGGTTTTGGTGGCACCTTCTGTGTCAAATACAGCGATATCTCCAACGCCATCGTCGAGAAGAAATCCCAAACCGTCTCGGATGCCGGTGCCGGAACGCTTCTGGCGGGCGATCTAGGATGTTTGATGAATATGGCTGGCAAACTCAAACGTGAAGGCTCTGCCGTTGAAGTTCGGCATGTGGCGGAAGTTTTGGCAGACATGGCGGACGGCCCGGCAATCGGTGCCAAGAAACAACGCTAGGAGGCGGTAGACGACCATGGAAATCAAGTCACCGACCTTCAAGACCAATGCCCGCGAAGCGCTGGCCGATGCCAATCTGCAAAAAGCGCTTAAGAATGTCGAAAAGGGGTTCATCGGCAAGCGCCAGCAATCGGTTGACGCCCTGCCCGAATTCGAAGAGTTGCGCGATCGGGGCCGAGCGATCAAGACCCATGCGCTCAAGCATCTAGATCTCTATCTCGAGGCCTATGAGGAGAAGGTTCTGGCTACCGGCGGGCATGTCCACTGGGCAGAGACCGGACAGGACGCCTGCGAGATCGTCAAGACAATTTGCCAGTCGGTTGATGCCAAGACCATCACCAAAGGCAAGTCGATGATCTCCGAGGAAATGCAGCTCAATGCCTTTCTAGAGAAGGACGGCATGAAGGTCGTCGAGACCGACCTTGGCGAATATATCATCCAGCTTCGCGGCGAGCATCCCAGCCACATCATCGCACCGGCGGTGCATGTCACCAAGGATCAGGTGGAGGCCGATTTCCGCCGGGTTCACACCCATCTGGACAAGGACCGGGATCTGTCCGAGCCGGTCAGCCTTTTGGGCGAAGCGCGCGAAGTGCTCAGAGAACAGTATTTTGCCGCCGATGTGGGGATTACAGGGGCCAACTTTCTGATTGCAGAGACCGGCTCTTCGGTGATCGTGACCAACGAGGGCAATGGCGATCTCACCCAAACGCTTAGCCGGGTGCATATCGTGCTGGCCTCGATTGAAAAGGTGGTCCCGACCCTCAATGATGCGGAGCATTTCCTCAGGCTTCTGGCTCGCTCGGCCACCGGACAGGAGCAGAGCGTCTATACCACGATCTCGACCGGACCGAAGCGGGATGAAGACCCGGACGGACCGGAAGAATATCATGTCGTTCTTCTGGACAATGGGCGTTCGTCGATGCTGGGCAGCGAGTTCGAGGAAATGCTGCGCTGCATCCGCTGCGGGGCCTGCATCAACCATTGTCCCGTTTATCACGCGGTGGGCGGTCACGCCTATGGCTGGGTCTATCCCGGCCCGATGGGTTCGGTGCTGTCCCCGTCCCTCATCGGGGTCGACAAGGCGGGCCACCTGCCCAACGCCTCGACCTTCTGCGGGCGCTGCGAAAGCGTCTGCCCGATGAAGATCCCGTTGCCCAAGATGATGCGGCACTGGCGCGAGCGCGAATATGAGCGCCACCTCAATCCCACGACACAGCGCTGGGGTCTAAAAGGTTGGGTCTTCGTGGCCAGCCGCCCCCGCCTTTATCACGCCCTTGCGGGCCTTGCGATGGGTGTGATGAAGCATCTGGCTCCGATGACCGCGCTGATGCAGAAGCTGCCGATGACCGGCGCATGGACCAAGCATCGCGAGTTTCCGGCTCCAGAAGGACAGACATTCCAGCAACAGTGGGCCAAGGAACAAGAAAAGAGGAAAGCGGCATGACCACCAATGACAACAATGCTGCCCGCTCGGCCATTCTGGGCAAGATCCGGCGCTCTATCAGTGGCGGGGCCTCTGATGCCGATCGGTCCACTGAGCGCAAAGCAGTTGAGGCGCGATTGGCAGAAAAGGCCATCGGTTTGATCCCCGCCCGTGCCCAGATCGACCGGGAAGAGCAGATCAAGATGTTTCTGGCCTTCTCGCAAGCCGTTTCCTCGTCAACGGATCGGCTGGCGTCCTATGACGATGTGCCCTCCGCAATCTGTGCCTATCTGCGGCAGCATAACCTGCCGCAACAGGTGCGAAGCGGCAGCGATCCGCGCCTTGCCGCCATCAACTGGGCGGCTGAACCGCAATTGGAACGCCTGATTGGTCCATCTGACGGGAAGGACGCGGTTGGCGTTTCGCATGCTCTTGGCGGCGTGGCCGAAACCGGGACAGCCCTTCTGGTGTCCGGCCCGGATAATCCCACAACACTCAATTTTCTGCCCGAAACCCACATCATTGTCGTCAATGCCGATGACATCACCGGCGATTATGAAACCCTGCAGGCGCGGCTTTATGGTGAGGATGGTGAAGCGGTTATGCCGCGGGTTGTCAACCGGATCACCGGTCCGTCCCGCTCGGGCGATATCGAGCAGGTCATCATGCTCGGCGCCCATGGCCCAAGAGACGTCCATGTGATTGTGGTCGGCTAGCCACACGCCCTCTCTGAACCGCGCTTTCTTGACCTATGGTGCGGGGCAAGGCATCCTCAGTGTTTGAGCAATGCTATGCCCCGTTCCCTTCAGCGTCTTTTGGCTCTGAAACGGGGTGGAGGACGGCATAATGGATGACACCAAAAGCCAGTTTCTGACATTTCTCGATCAGATCTATGGCCACGCGGCGATTGAACAGATCTCGACACTGACCGGTCTTGACGGCAACGATCTCGCCAAGGCAAGCGACGTGTTTGTTCCGACATTCCTCACCGAATTGATGAAAACCTTTGGGCCGGATGGTGATCCGTCTCCGCCACTTGAGACATCCCGCACCACGCCGAACCCATTCTGGCCTGAAGCTGTCAGCGACGCCATGGCCTCGCTTTTGGAACAGGGAGCGAGCAGCGCGGCCGCCTCTTCCGCCTCGGGCCAAGATCGACACGGCGCCTTTCCCATGGATCTGATTGCCGGGCAAAGTGCGGCGATGGAAAGCCTCTATCAGGTCTTTATGGGTCAGATGGCACAGGCTAGGCTGATGGAGGACGCACGACGTGCCACGGGATTGTCCCGGCAGCAGTTGTCGGAATTGTTCCCGCTGCTGACAACCTACAGCCTGTTGCCCCTCTCGCCACGGATGATGATGCCCGCGATGGATGATCCGGCTGGCTGGATGGATTACTGGGGAGACTTTACCCGCCGCACCTTCCGTCAGGCCAGTGAGGAACTGGAGGCGATGCCAAGCCCGCTTCATGCTGCTTTTGATGGTCTACTGGCCGGGTTCTATCCCGACGCGACCAAGGCGGAAGCACCGGAAAAAGAACCGGATCCCGCCCAAGAAATGCGAGACGCAACGCTTGAGCTGCAGACGCAGTATCTTAAAGGGCTGAATTCCCTGTTCGAGCATTATCAGCCGAAAATGGCGGGGCGCTGACGAACAACGCGCCAGAGAATGCGGACAAGTCAGAGAATGCGGACAAGTCAGAGAATGCGGACAAGCCAGAGGCGGCAAAGACAAAAAAAGACCCGCCTCAGGCACATCCCCTTTGAGGCGGGTCAAGGAATGGGGATCTCAAGGAAAGATCCCCGGCTGCTTAGCAAAAAGTCCCCCAAAGCCCTCTCTACCGGTACAATAACCGGCCCGGATGTGCGGAATTAAGAGAGCGAGTCGTGCTTCAAGGGACAAGCTTCCTCAGGAGCCGCCGATGCGGCAGGGCGATTCCGAAGGTCTTGGGGCTTCTTGAGCCTTGCCGGATGGGATGATCAACCCGGCAAGGCCTCATTCAGTGGCTGCTATTCAGCAGCGATGCATACATCTGTTCGGCGCGTGGAACGCCCCGCCACATAGGGCTGTTCGGGCAGTGGGCGCGGCCATCGGGCCAAGGCGTCCAGTTCGCTCGAATGCACGCGGCGGCGGGCTTCAAACGGGTCAATGAGGAACGGATCTTTGCGCAAGGGCAAGGCATTGGCACTCACGATATCGCCCCGGGTCAGGCCGATATCGGCAAGGGTCTTCTCATCAAGCTTGCTGAGCTGATTGAGAGCAGCCCGATTGCGGGCGATGTTTGCAAGGCTCGTTGCGAGGCGGCGGAGGCCGCTTGCACTCGAGGACAGGGTTTTGATGAATCCCGCTGTCAGCATGGGTCTTCTCCTAGTGTCGGGATCAGTCCGCCATCATGCGGAACTGATCGGTTACGTTTGAAAGGTCCAAGCCCGGTTTCAATCTTTGGACTTTGGACCGTCCGCCCCGCCCTGCTGCCTGCTTGCCAGATCGGTTTTCACGATCAGGCGTCGGTTTGAACCGGTGACAGGACGCACACCCCTGCTCTTGAAAAACGCGATCTGCAAATCGGTGTCTCAACCGTTTCCATGCTTGCTCATCGGAACAGGTTCCCGTGGTGGGTGTTGACCTCAATATCGTGGATTTCGTTTGATAAATCCAACGAATGTTTTTTATGGAAACCATCTTATTTTGTGATAGATTAAAAAAACAATCATGTGGTCCATTGTCAGACCCTGCCCCTAAAAATTTCCATTACTATATGAAAAGATTGGCAAAAACGTGAATGCACTTCTGGATCTTGATCAGCTTCGCACCTTCATAGCCATCGCTGAAACAGGCAGTTTTACCAAGGCTGCAGAGCAGGTGAACAAGACGCAATCAGCCGTTTCGATGCAAATGCGCCGTCTGGAAGAACGTGTCGGCCAGCCGATTTTCGCACGCGACGGGCGGCAAAGCAGAGTGACTGATGCGGGTGTGCGCTTGCTGGATTATGCGCGCCGAATGCTGTCCCTCAATGCGGAAACCTTCGCGGCCTTCTCGTCAGACGGCATGTCCGGCAAGGTACGCCTTGGGCTTCCTGATGATTATGCCCCGCGCTTGCTGCCGACGGTGCTGGCGAGTTTTGCCACGACCCATCCCAACATCGAGATCGAAGTGGTCTGCGAACAGAGTTCCTGCATCTACCGGCGGATAAAGGATGGCCGACTGGATCTTGGCATCGTCACTCACGGGGACTCGATTGCCGAGCGCAATGGACGGATCATTCGCTCTGAACCCCTTCTGTGGGTTTCTTCGGCGCATCACTCGGTGCATTGTCAGACGACCATTCCACTCGCCCTTGGCACCAAGACCTGTTCGTGGCGTCAGCGGGCAACGGAGGCCCTGTCCAAAGCGGAGAAGAAATACCGGATTGCCTATGTCAGTTCTTCGGCTGCGGCTGCGACCGGTGCCGTGATGGCTGGCCTTGCGGTGGCCGTCCTGCCTGAAAGTGCGCTGACATCGGACATGCGGGTTCTGGGTGCACGTGAGGGCTTTCCGGAGCTGCGCAATTGCAACATTGCGCTGATACGCTGTGAGTCTGCCAAGGATCGCATTCACACGGCACTGGCCGCCCATATCGTCAACGCGCTCGACAACGTATCAGGCAGCAGCCTTGCCGCTGAATGAAGATTGGCCTTCATCGCCCACGCGTTGCTAGCCGTGCTACGAAACACCTGTCCTCTGGCGCTGTGGCGGGAAGCTAGCAATGAAGTCCGGGTCATCGATGTCAAGATGCTGCGCCACTTCTGGCAACCGATCCCAGATTTCATCATAGCGAAGACAAAGAACAGTATCGCAGCTTGCTTGTTTTTCGAACCAAGCCTGCTTTTGCTTGCGGATCGCGCTCTTGTAAGCCTGTCTGGCGCGCGCGCCAGACGAAATCGTGGCCAAAGGGCAAGCAAGCTTTGCAGCCTGAAATTTCAGCCATCTCCGTCTGAGAATGCTTCTGGTGGCCTCTTCTTCGGACCCGAATATGTATAGCGCTGTTCGAGGGGTGTCTCTGGGTTCCCAATTGGGTGGCCGCGGTAGATGCTTCAAACCGTCATGGTCATGGGGGCTGTTGATCCGCTTGTACCGGGCGACCTCGTTCATCAGTATTGAGGTTGCGACGCCTCCCGGCGAGCTAATCAGCACATCAATCTCTCTCGGCACGACAGGCAACCAGACCTTCCGCCAACAAGCCTTCAAGAATAACTTGATCGTGCGCTTCATTTTTCGTCCTCCGTCAATTGGATTGAACTGAGGTCGATCTCCGGTCGAGACCGAGACGCAACAATATGAGGCCAGTGAAGGACGACTTAAGTGACCATTTTATGGCAAGTGTGATATGGAAGGAACCCCGGCGCAGGCCGCGAGATGGTACCCGGCAAGGGCTTTAGCGATTGCCACCCTGCATGACGAGAATGTTGCCGGCAACGATCGCGAGCAGGCCCGCAAGGCCTGGCAATGTCCATTGATAGCCCTCGAAAATCGTCGACAGCACGAGAGCCACGATGGGAAAGAGCACCGTGAGATAGCCCGCGCGCGCAGGCCCGATGCTCGATAGCAGGGTCATATAGCCCCAGAAGGCGATGACCGATGACATGATCGTCAGCCAGCCCATGGCAATCCAGTATTTGGGGCTCCAGTCGATGAGAAACGGCTGATCAAGCACCTGCGAAAGAATGAACAGCCAGACCGTGCCGTAGAACATGCTCCAGGCATTGGCGCTGATGAGCGGGACCTCGAATTTCTTGTTGGCGACGGAAATCATATTGCCCGTGGAAAAGCACAAGGTTCCGGCCATGCCCAGAGCAAGACCAATGAGAATGCCTTCATTGCCCGCGTTGTTGGCAATTTGTGGCCAGAAGATAAGGCCAATGCCGGTAAAGCCGAGAAGAGCCCCGATGAGGCCGAAACGCGTCGGGATCTGGCGAAAGAAAATTGCCGACATGATGATGTTGACCAGACTGGTCAACGAGAAGATCACCGCCATCAGACCGGACGCCATATAGCTCGCCGAATAGTAGAACAGCACAAAATTGCTAGAGAACATAAACATTCCCAGCGCCATGATGCGCAGGTGGACCTTTGGCGGAAAGCGCAGGCGATACCCACCGATGAACGCCCCGATGAACATGATAGAAGCGGAAATGGCAAATCGGTAGAGGCCGGTGACCAGCGGTGAGACGATGTCGAGCTGATTGGCCATGGCAATCCAGCTGGTGCCCCAGACGACCACCATCATCCCGTAGAGCCCCATATCCTTTGGCGACATGGCACCGAATTTACGCGGCGCCTGCCCGGATGCAGGTGGTATCATCGTTGCTTCGCTCATGGGGTCCTCAGCGCATACACGTGCCGGTCGCGTGCCTCGACAGAGGGGCTGCGCGAAAATAACGATGCAAGTCTAGCCAACCCGATCGATTGAAACCAATGACAAATCGAATACCTTTCATCAAATTTTGTGATCATTAGGGCTGCCATTCCCTTCCGCCTGCCATTGTCACAGCGATATCGCGTGCTGGCTTGCGTTCCGGGCATCATCTGGAAATATTTTTCCGTTTTGGACAGTTTTCGATACAATTCTTCCATCCAACTTCCGCTTTGGATCACGAACAGAGGGAAGACCAAGACCATGCATTTCAATCGCGATCCTTTTGCTCAAGCGTTATCGCAGCTTGATCGCATGATGGTTCGGCGCAGATCGTTACTGAGCTCGACCGAGGCCGGTGGGATACGTCTTACATCTTGGGGCTGCACGACTATTCCGCCTGTTGATGGCTATTCAAAAAGTCGTGACCGGACAGTCTACGCCATCCTGTCTCGCGCCCGTTTGCAGAACTGATACCCTCACGGAATATGCCTTAAAATGCTACCAAATAAGGACTTTTCACCTGTCTGAGCAGAGGTTAACAAAGCCTTACGGAGTTCACTCCGAAACGGGAACATTTCCAAAAGCAATTATTTTTGAGAATAAACTTTCTCTACAACCAGAAATTAACTTGACTGATCGGCGTGAATGGTTCGTAATTGCCCTATCAGAGTTGAGTCATGAAGTTTATATGTAACGCCCTGGTTGTGCTGAGTTATCAGCGAGCAAGTTATACCCTGCTTGCTGACAATGCCGATCTAGGCACAAATTGAGTTTCAATCGAGATACGGGGACGCAATTCACGGGTTTGGCTGGTCACCGAGCTCCACTTTCGGAACCGATTTCCAGTTTTCCGCTTGCGCTTTGCCCCCACAGACAGCTGATGGATTCGACGTTTATCCTGAAGCGCAACCGGCTTTTTTTTCTCAAACAGGCTGAATGCCAGACAGATAGGTCCGCCGATCTTGTTCCGTTTCAGCCCCAAGAGAGTAAGCCAGCCAGGTCTGAATGGTGCCCGCCGTATCCAACTCCGTAGTCGGCAGATTTCACGTCGACATGATTTCTTGGGAGGAGGTTCGCAATGCTTGAAAGACTGGAGAGTCCTCAGCAGACTGCAAACACAAATGTGCCCTACGGTCGTGATCTGACACGCCGTAACGAATTTGCTCAGCCGGGCATTGGCATTTCAAGCTCGATCAGGATTGCCAAGCTTGAGGAGGATCTCGCTTGGCACCACGGTCAGCACGCGCTTGAATCCTGGCAGTTTTCAACCAATCTGCATGGAATGGGAAAGACGTTTTCTTTCCGCGTTGATGTCATATTGGTCAAGACCGGAAAAGGCAAATCAGAAGCATCTCTCGGCCTTTGCCTGATGGATCTGGAAACCGGGTGGATCCGCGAAACTGATACGATGCTACCGCTGGAAGACCTTCACGTCGGCGGTAAGGGCTTACGCATTCAGACGCCAGAGCTGACGATCCGCGGCAGCAGCACGGACATTTCCATCATCGCCGACATGCCAGACGCCTTTGTTGAACTGTCCGGACTGGTGCTCAATCCGGTGCTGCTCAACAACGGTGGCGCTCCGTTTCATTTTCTGGGCGCAAAACAACGCAAATTTGCCGTCCCTGCAATGAGTGTTTCGGGAGCGGTCACGCTGATGGGCATGCGCCAGTCCGTGAACGGTGCCATGTGGTTCAATCGGCAGTGGGGCGAGTTGCCCAAGCGGTTCAGCCTTGGACGGGATCTGGAACGACGCCAGTGGATCAACGTCTATCCGCATCTGGACAACGGCATCAGCCTCAGCGTTACACAGTTCTGGGACTTTGAAACCGACACGATCGACACCGAATGCACCGTCATGTTGTCGGATGGAACAAATGTGGTGGAGGCCATTGAGCCGCTGCAGATGCACAATTATGTCAACAGTCGCCGCTCGGGAAAACGCTACCCGCGGCATCTGGTGCTCTCGAGCGAACCACTGGAAACCTGTCTGCAGATCAGTCTGCCAGACAAGCACCGCGAAGTGCTCTCGAAGATGGGTCAGATGACCAAATTCGATGGCAAGATCAATGTCAGCGGCTATCTCTATGGCGAGGCCGTGAGCGGAGACGGGTTTGCCGAAATGCTGGGACGCTGGCGCTAACGCACCTCGTGGCCCCTCCTCTTCGAGATTACACAAAGCCCTGCGGCCGCTCATCCGAGCGGCCCTTTTTATTTCAGCCATCTGGGACGATAAAGGACCGTACGCTCCGGGATGACCGTTTCATCATCACTGCGGTAGATCTCATATTCGGCACATTGCTGTTGGCCAGCCTTGGTCGCGCTGATCGCCGTGCATTCAGCGATGAAGATCTTGCCTGACTTGGTGGTGAACTTCAGATCATCGAGCGGTTCGTTCTCAATGGTCTCCACGGTTCCGAAATAGCTCTTTCCCTCGAAGACAACCAGATCATCGAGGCGCACGCCGCCGGGATAGAAAAGCAGTTTCACCGGTGTCTTATCCGGTTTTTGACCCATGATATCAGTGGGAACACACGCTCCCAAAGTCGACAAGGTCAAAATGCCGCCAATCAGAAACTGTATCAGCCTTTTCATCGCATAGATCCCCCGTTCCGTCCTTCATGATCCTTTGATCCAGAAAGGGAGGCGAAATGCGTCGGATCCGGCTTCTTAGTAGGCGAAGTCCTCAAAGACCCGATCGATGTTGCCGCCCCATTCGTTGTTATATCGCATGAGCAACTGGTCCGAAGGCGTGAGGCCCATGGTCACGGTTTCCTCAAGCGCTGCCAGATACTGGGTTTCATCGAACCCGGCCCCATTGAGCCGATCCCGTGCGGCAAGACCTTTGCGGGAAAGGTCAACCACCTGTTTGGCGATGGCGAGAATGTTCGTGTCCCGGAATTTCGTCTTCAGGCCATTGGTCGCAACATCGATGCGCATCGCGTCCCGCTCTTCCGCGGTCCAGTCCTTGACCAGATCCCAGGCCGCATCCAGTGAGGGCTGATGATACAGCAGCCCCGTCCAAAGCGCAGGAAGCGCACAGATGCGTCGCCATGGCCCCCCATCCGCGCCGCGCATCTCGATATAGCGTTTGAGGCGCACTTCGGGGAAGACGGTTGTCAGATGATCTTCCCAATCCTGCAGGGTGGGCATGGTGTCGGGAGTGTCATCCTTGCGCTTGCCGTTGAGGTAATCGCGGAATGTCATCCCGGTCATGTCGTAATAGGTGCCTTCCCGCGTGATGAAATACATCGGCACGTCGAGCGCCCAGTCGACATATTGCTCGTAGCCAAAACCTTGCTCGAAGACGAAAGGCAAGGTGCCTGTCCGGTCCGGATCCGTGTCGTGCCAGATCGCGCCGCGCAGGGACTGGTAGCCGTTCTTGTGACCATCAACAAAGGGACTGTTGGCAAACAAGGCAGTTGCTATGGGCTGAAGGGCGATACCAACCCGCATCTTCTGGACCATATCCGCTTCGCTGCCGAAATCGAGATTGACCTGAATGGTGCAGGAGCGGAACATCATATCAAGACCACGACTGCCCACCTTGGGCATATAGTTCATCATGATGCCATAGCGGCTCTTGGGCATCACCGGGACCTCTTCGCGATGCCACTTGGGTGACACGCCCAGACCGAGGAAACCGATACCCAAGGGATCAGCCACTTCACGGAGTTGTGCCAGATGGCCATGCACTTCGCGGCAGGTCTGATGCAGATTGTCGAGCGGAGCGCCGGACAACTCGAACTGGCCACCGGGCTCAAGAGAGATGGCTCCGCCTTCGATCGGATCGACCAGACCGATGATCTTGCCCTTGTCTTCCACGCGCTTCCAGCCCAGAAGCCCTTCCATGCCGAGCAGCAGGCGTTCTATGCCGCGCTCACCCTCGTAGGGCACAGGATCCAAGGTATCCTTGTAGAAGACGAACTTTTCGTGCTCGGACCCAATGCGCCATTTGTCCTTGGGCTTCTCGCCGCTCGAAAGAGACTCGATAAGGGTCTCGCGGCTATCAAGGGTCAGGACGACAGGGGATGTATCGGAAGCGGCCATTTATGGGCTCCTTGCAAATTGGGCAGGCTTGGCTGTCGATTAAGGGAAGGCAGCACGCTGTGTCAACTTAGGATCTTGGAAGCCGGGTTACAATGGCAGCGCTGCGGATTGTTGCGGGATTCAATTTTCATATTCCCGATCATGACATCAAAAACAATCAAAGAAAGTCAATGTATCCCGTCTTGTGCACCGAATTTCCATGAGACACAAGGTCAATATAGCGAAATTCAAGCCAATTCAGGCGGTTGTTCAGAAGGCCTGAACGATGAGCAAAAGACCGCCACGAAGGCGGTCCTGTTCGTCGTTCCCATTGGGGATCTGCTCGGCTGAGAGGGGTGTCATCGGTCGAGCCTATTTGCCCGCCCGATCGGCTTTGGCCCGGCTGCCTGCCCATTGGAACAACACAATGCCGGCCCCGATCATCAACGCGGACAGCAACAGGTTTGGCGGCAGCGCCTCATCAAGCCAGAGCCGTGCAACGCTGGCCCCGACCACTGCGCCGACCAATCCGATCTGCGAAAGATAGACGGGTCCTGCAACCTTTTGCAGGATGAAATAGAGCAGGTAGAGCAAGCTGAATGTGGCGACCTCAAGGGCCAGAAAGGGCAGTGTGGCGGGCTGGAACAGGCTTGCGGGACCGGATGGTCCCTCAAATGTCAACGCCAGCGGAAGCAAGCCGGCTCCGGCAAACAGCAGCATCATGCTCGCCAGAAAGAGCGGCGCGACGCCTGTAGGCCAGCGCATGGTGCGGTAGATATTGCCCATGGCGAGAAAAAGCGGCCCGGTCAGTGAAACAAGGATCCAGAACAGCGGCGCATCACCCAACCCCGCCTTGGATGCTGACAAGAGCACACCGCCCGCCAGTCCCAGCAGGAGAGCAACCATGCGCCAGAGCGCAAAGCGTTCGACACGCAGCATCAATGCCAGCAGATAGGTGATGAGCAGCGGGAACAGAAGCGTCATGGAAATGAAGCCCGCTCCCACATGACCGACGGCCATGAAGGCAACCGCATTGGGCAACACGAACAGCAAACCCGACAAGATGCCATATTCGAGCACCTGTCCCCGCAGAGCGGCCCCCTGTCGCCGAACAAAGCTTGTCACGAAGAGCACAAAGCCTGCCAACATCAGGGCAAACGAGAGAAAACTGAGCGGACTGGCTCCGGCGCGAATGCCCTGTTTGCCCAGAAGCACCTGAGCGGCAAGCAATGTCCCCACCACGAGCACCAGAAGCACGGGCAGGGCCTGCTGCTTCAGTGTCTCAGTCGGTGCATCCGGGATTGCAGAGGCGGGCGCTTCATCCAGTACCGCGTTGGTACCGGCATCGGCGGCGATCGTTTCTTGTGTCATTGGCTACCTCTATCACGAAGCTTCAAAATCTGGAAGGCTGCGGAAATGGGTGCCTTCACGCGCCTTCGAGTGCATCTTCAATATATCTTGTCATTAATTATCTTAATGTCAAGATATTTACTCAAAAGATAAATTGCACATGATCGTTCAGCGCCTTATGGTGGGGGTTATGGCGGCCGCAAGGCTCACAAATTGACAACGCAAGCAGGGAAACGAGGCAATGAAACAGCAACAGAAGGACCGAGCGGGGGTCGCAGCAGATCAGTGGCGGCAGGAAAAGCCGGACTGGGATCTGCTGCCGATGGAGCTTCTGGGGCGCATCAACGAAACAACCAATGTCGTGCGGTCACGCCATATCGACCCCCTGTTCGAGCAATTCGGATTGCAGAGCGGTGAGTTTGACGTACTGGCGACCCTGCGCCGTGCGGGGCGCAATGAAACGGGCCATTATGCCCTCACCCCGTCGCAAATGTATGATGCAACCATGATTTCGTCGGGCGGCATGACCAACCGGCTTGACCGGCTGGAAAAGGCCGGACTGGTTGAGCGACGGGCCAATCCCAAGGATCGGCGCGGCACCATTGTCGCCCTGACCGACAAGGGCACCGATCTGATCGAGACTGTTGCTCAGCGCCATCTGACAAATGAAGCGCGCATTCTCGCAGCCCTGACACGCGAAGAACAACAGACCCTGAACGGTCTGATGGCCAAGCTGCTCATCAGTGTCGAGCAGCTTGATGGCCCGCAACAGGAAGCCTGAAGGGCAGACCGGCTGGCTTGCACGTGAGAATTCTTGATGCTTCAGGCTTTGCCGTGTGAGGCGGCTTGACGCTGCGCGAGCTGTTCGCGGTAGATCATGTAAATACCGCCGCAGACGGTGACGACAATGCCCAATCCGGCCAGTTGATTGGGCAGATCAGAGAAGATCGCCCAGCCAATCGCTGTGGCAAACGGAATTTCCAGATATTGCATCGGAGCCAAGGTTGCGGATGGCGTATAACGAACCGCAGCGGTCATCAACAAGTGACCGACGGTGCCGATGGTGCCTGCGCCGATCAACAAGGGCCAGTCCTCAGCACTCGGCCATAGTGGACTGAAAAGCGGAAATACCTCCGCATCCAGCACAAGCACCGGGATGAACAGGATGCCCAGCGCCATGATGCCCGAGACCACCTGAATGGAAATGGGGTCGATCTCACGGCTCATGGTTCTGGTAACCAGCATGAAGACCACAAAGGTCCCGGCCACGCCGACTGGCCAGAGCGCATTCGCCCCGACGGCAAGGAAATTGGGCTGAACAACCATCAGCGTCCCGATGAAACCGAAAAGCGCCGCCGCAATCCGGTGCGGTCCGATCTGCTCCTGCATAAAGATATGGCCAGCGAAGAGCATCAGAATGGGATAGATGAAGGCAATGGCCGTGGTATCCGCAAGTGCCATGTGCTTGAGGCCGTAATACATGCCCACGATGCCCAGAATGTGCATCAACGAGCGCCAGAACAGGCACCACCAAGCTTTGGCGGACAGGTTCAGAAGATGACCCACGCCCTTCTTCTGGCGCAGCATCAGGGGCGTCATCAGCACAATCTGGCAAATGTAGCGCACGATGAGTACCGTGACGACAGGAACACTACCGGACAGGATTTTCATAAGTGCGTCGGCAAAGGGAATGACAGCACAAAAAGACAGCATGAAGGCAATGCCAAGCAGGGGCCTGTCACGACCAGCCATCAGAAGCGGCGAGAGTTTGGGTGTGCTGTTGTCAGTCATGGCGCGACGCTATGCAAGAATGGGGTGAGAGACAAGTCAAAGATTTTGATCGGTCAAAGCCGCTTTGTTGATGAATGGCAGCAAGGCGAAGCTGGGCTGACAGCCCCGACGCACTTTGGTCTATTCGCTGAGCGCAATCCGGGCACCGATGCCCAGCAGCAAGCCGCCAAAGGCCCGGTCGATCCACTGAGTGAGTGTGTTGTGGTTGCGCAGGAACCGCCCCAATGACGCAGCAGCGAGCACGAAGCAGGCCTCGACGGCGAAGGCGATCAGGATGACCACGCAACCCAGGAACACCGTCTCGGCAAAGATCACCAGAGACGACCGCCCTATATCATGGGCTATGAACTGGGGCAGGAAGGCAAGAAAGAACAAGGCGGCCTTGGGATTGAAAATATCCACCAGAACGCCCTGCCGATAGGCGGCAAAGGGCGTCACGCTCTGCTTGTCGTTGGCCTCGTCAAGCGCCAGTGATGACTGTCGGCTGAACAGGGTCTTCAACCCCAACCAGACCAGATAGGCCGCGCCAACATATTTCACGATCGAAAAGGCCATGGCAGAGGTGGCCAGGATAGCCGAAAGCCCGAGCGCGGCGGCAAAGACATGAACCAGCGCCCCGCTACATACCCCGAGAGAAGCCGCGATCCCAACTTTCCTGCCGTGACCGATTGTGCGGCTCATTATGAAAATCAAATCGGGTCCGGGCGCAATATTCAGCATCAGACAGGCGAACAGGAAAAGGCCCCAAGAGTCAGCGGACATGATCATTCAGGAAATCCCATGATGAGAGAGGGGGAGGAACTAGACACAATCGCAAGCGCATTGAATGGTGTATGTGCCTTTGGGACAGTATGTTTATCGCTTGCGGGTGGTTGGCGGGCCTAACGCCAGTCACCCAAAACTGCCTGAAGAATGGCGAGCGCGGCCACCGCAGCGGTGTCGGCTCGCAAGATCCGGGGCCCGAGCGGGATTGGCGTGACAAAAGATAAGCCCCTGAGACGCTCCCGTTCCTCGACCGAGAAGCCTCCTTCAGGACCGATAAGCAAGGCGAGTGGCGGCACGGCCTCGCCCTCACCACGAAGCGTATCGAGCAGCGCCAAAGGATCTTTGCCCAACTCCCCCTCATCGCAGAAGACAATATGGCGGCCGTCCTCATTGTCTTCCCAACCGTCAAGCAGTTTGGGCAGCGTAACAGGCTCGGTGACTTCAGGGATGGCAAGGATTCCGCATTGTTCTGCTGCCTCGATCACATTGACGCGCATCTTGTCGAGTTTGGGACGCCGCTCCTGCGTGTGCTGGGTGAACACGGGGCGCAACTGGCTTGCTCCCATCTCCACGGCCTTTTGCGCCATATAGTCGATGCGAGCGGATTTAAGTGGTGCAAAGAGATAATGCAGATCCGACCCCAGCTCTTGCGGTTGGGGTCGCAGCTGCTCGACCGGCACAAGGACGCATTTCTTGCGACCAAGAGGCCGCACTTCGACCTTCCATTCACCATCGCGCCCGTTGAAGATGAGCATCTCGTCACCCTCTTCCATGCGCAGCACATTGAGCAGATAGTTCGCTTGCGCCCGGTCGCAGGGAATGGCGATCCGCTCGGCAATATCCTGTTCCACCCAAAGGCGCTGGCTCTTGAAGTCGTAATGGGACATCGGTCTCGCTCGGTCTTGAGAAATCACACTTGTCCTTATTGCGCCGAATGGGCCCATGTGACAAGAGGCAGATCGCCCGAACTCCCATACAGAAACACCGCGCTGACACTCCGACGATGGACTCGGCACATGATGTCTGGATGGTGCGTCAGGGCACAGGGGTGCTTGACCGGAGCGGGAAAGACAGGCACCTATGAGGATCAAGCCTTTGTTCCGATTCTGATCCTTGGGAAGTGCCATGTCCGACCCTGCACCCTCCAACGCTACCGAATTCACCGTCTCGGAAATCTCCTATGCGGTGAAGTCCTCGATTGAGGATCAGTTCGGCTATGTGCGTGTGCGTGGTGAATTGGGGCGCGTGTCTCGCCCGGCCTCCGGCCATGTTTATCTCGATCTCAAGGATGACAAGTCGGTGCTGTCCGGCGTTATCTGGCGCGGACAGGCCTCGCGCCTTGCCGTGAAGCCCGAACAGGGTCTTGAGGTGATCGCAACGGGCAAGCTGACCACCTTCCCCGGCCAGTCCAAATACCAGATGGTCATCGACCATATGGAGCCGGCGGGCGCTGGTGCCCTGATGGCGCTGCTCGAAGAGCGCAAGAAGAAACTTGCTGCCGAAGGGTTGTTCGCCAAGGAACGCAAGAAGCCTCTGCCCCACCTGCCGCGGGTTATCGGTGTGATCACCTCACCGACCGGGGCCGTTATTCGCGACATTCTTCACCGGGTACAGGATCGGTTTCCTGTCCACGTGCTGGTCTGGCCTGTTCGGGTTCAGGGAGAGAGCTGCGCCGAGGAAGTCGCAGCCGGTGTGCGCGGGTTCAATGCCTTGCCTGCGGATGGTCCAATCCCGCGGCCTGATCTTCTGATCGTTGCACGCGGGGGCGGGAGCCTTGAGGATCTGTGGGGGTTCAACGAAGAAGCCCCGTGCCGGGCCGTCGCCGATAGCGATATCCCCGTCATTTCCGCCGTCGGGCACGAGACCGATGTCACCCTCATCGACTATGTGGCTGATTTGCGCGCGCCGACTCCAACAGGCGCTGCGGAATTGGCGTTACCGGTGCGGTCTGAGCTGGTGGCGACACTGGGTGATCTGGGCCTTCGCCAATATGGTGCGGTGGCCCGCATGATGGATCGTCGCCGGGCGGACTTGCGCTCAGCAGCCCGCGCCCTGCCCCAGCCGCGAGACATTCTTGCCCTTGCCAGACAGCGGTTCGACATGGCATCGGGTCGGCTCGATCAGGGCCTTGTCAGCCTGACGCAAAATCGCCGGTCGCGTCTTGAGGTCGCTTCGTCCCGCCTGCGTCCGGGCTTGATTTCGGATCGCGTCCGCTACCAAAGAGAACGGCTCGAGGATCGCAACAACAGACTGCAGAAAAGCCTTGTCAGCTCCACCCAGACCAGACGCGCTCACCTTGACAGCACGGCTATTCGCCTGCGCGGCGGTCTGGTCACTGAGCGGACCAAAAATCACAAGCAGCGTCTGGCTGATCTGGGTGATCGCCTGACAAACAGCTCGATGCTGACGCGCAAGCAAAAGCGCTCAATGCTGGATTCAGCCAGCCGACTGCTCGACAGTCTGTCCTACAAGGGTGTGCTGGATCGCGGCTTTGTCATGGTCAGGGATCGGGATGGCTCTCCCATTCGCCGCGCCGAACTGGTTAATCCGGGACAGGGGTTGAGCCTGCAATTCGCCGATGGTCATGTCAACGCAACGGCATCTCTGATCGACCCCTTCGTGCCGAGCGATGAAGATGTCGCCCCGGTGGCCAGCGCTCCGCTTCCCACAGAAGCGGGCTTGGGATCTGAACAGGGGGCCGGGATCATGGGGGCCGCTGCGATTTCGGCCGAGGACATCGAAGCCCACCTTCTGTCCATCGCCGGAAAGCGCGCCCGTCGCCGGGTTGTGCGCCGCAAGGCTCCGGTGACCGCGGAAAAAGCCGAGGCCGCAACCAAGGCAGAGGGAAAAGCGGGAAAAGAGAGCTTGGACAGTTCGACGCCACCGCTTGAAACCGCAGAAGACGAAAGGCTGGTGGAAGAACTCGAATCCTCGGTGCAGGCAGCCGAGGAGGTATCCACGCAGCGTCTTGAAGAAGCCACCGCGAAACTTGCCAAGACAATTGAGCAGGAAATCCTTGCCCGCCTCAAGGAACAGGCCAAGCAAGGCCGTGCCCGCAAGAAAGCGGAGAAGGACGGCAACAAGGATGGTAAGGATGACAACGTGCAGGGCACCCTGTTCTAGGTCCGCCCTGCCCGCTTCGTTTGATCAAGTCATCTTATCGATGCTGCGCAAGGTTTGACCTCAAGCGCCTTTCAGCTGCTCGATGATGCCAGTTGCACCGGATTTTTCGACGACACCAGGATTGTCTTCGAGATTGAGATGGGTGACGACACCATCATCGACAATCATCGAGAAGCGGGAGCTGCGCACGCCCATGCCGCCTGCTGACATGTCCATGTCGAGGCCACAGGCCCGGACGAACTCAGCGTTCCCGTCAGCCAGAAATGTGACTTGACCCTCGCCACCGCTTGCCTTGGCCCATGCGCCCATGACGTAGACGTCGTTGACCGAGACAACCGCGACTTCATCAACACCAAGCGCATGCAGGCCATCGATAGAATTGATGTAGCCGGGCAGATGGTTGTGGTGACAGGTGGGAGTGAAGGCTCCGGGCACACCAAACAGGACCAGCTTGCGGCCTGCGGTCATGTCGGAGAGTCTCTTCTCGATCTTTCCATCTTTGCCCATGACCATAAAGGTCGCGTCAGGCAGTTTGTCTCCGATTTTAATCATGTGAAGTCTTCCCTTTGTTGATTTCGGTATTTGGTTTGGTTGATCTCAAGTCTAGTTTTTTAGTGTTATTGACTGTTCCACGGCGTCATCACCGTTGGTCAGCGTAAAGGTCAGCTGGGCACCTTTCGTGACTGCGCCTTTCGGCAAGCCTTCGAGCAACAGTTCGAACTGTTGCGTGTCACCGTTCAGAGCCAAAGGTTTTGCCAGTGGCAACAGCCAGCCCTCGGGGCCTTCAACAAACAGGTCCTTGTCGCCGTACCCATCAGGAATGCGCGTCGAGATGAGCAGCCGGCCGGGCGCGTTGTCGGGCGTTTCTTGCGCGATGTCCGCAATCGAAAAGCCCTCGGACGGAACGCCGGGCACCAGAGCCATGTCTCGATCAATCAGAAGCTCCGCACCGGGATCAAAATTGTCGCCACCAGAAATGTCCAGCGATAGATCCGCCGCAATGGGGACGCACAATTCAGAGCAAAGGCCCAACTGTGCATTGATCTTCAGCTCGACCGGTTCGCCATCGTCATCAGGCGTCACCAGAATCGGGAAAATAATGGCATCCTTGAAACCCAGCATCTCACTCGTACCGACCTTGTAGCGCACTGGAGCGGGCCATCTGATCTCCATTTTCGCCATATTCCCGGAGCCGGATGCGTCGATGAGCGGTGGAATTCCGGAATCACCGGGTACCTTCCAATAGGTTTTCCACCCCGCATCCAGAACTATTTCGAGCCCTGCCTTATAATGGCCATCGACCGTACCCCCTGAAATCAGACGCATCCGACCGCCAAGGCTTTCCTGCCATGGAGAGGTCGCAGCCTCAGCCTGAGGCAGAAAAACGAGGATCGACAAGGCAGCTGCGCCAATGCAGTGCAACAGATTATTTGAATGGAATATCAATCGCTTCATTGCTATCAGACCTATTGCGATGAACGCATTTTCAGCAAACACGCCGGGCCTTTGCCTGTCAATCCCGGTCGCATGCCGCTTTGGTACACACCGCGTGTAATGGCGGACAATCACGTCGACATCATGACATAAGCCATGTACCCCTGCCTTCTGCAAACAATGGAGTTTCATATTTTTGTGATGAACCCGACAGCCTCATGGTACTAGGTTTGCAAGGGATCTTTACAGTCTCATATCGGCGCGGGTAACCTTAAGACATGATTGATTTGATCAAACAGGACGAAGACAGAAACGAGATGCCCTCCTCGCTGGAGGGGCAGTTTCTTGTCGCCATGCCAAACCTCAAGGGTCCGCATTTCGAGCGGAGTGTCGTCTACCTGTGTTCGCATTCACAGGATGGAGCGATGGGGCTCGTGGTCAATCAGGTCTCGACCCAGATCACCTTTCCCGATCTTCTCCGCCAAGTCGACATTCTGGGCGAGAATGACGACATGATCAATCTGCCCATGCCCGCCAGAGGCATGGATGTGCTCAATGGGGGACCGGTGGATCAGGGGCGCGGCTTTGTGCTGCATAGCGCGGACTACAAGCTGGAAAGCTCCACGTTGGCGGTGTCCGATGAGATCTGCCTGACCGCAACTGTCGAAATCCTGCGCGCGCTGGCCGAGGGCCGCGGGCCGAAGTCTGCATTGCTGACGCTTGGCTATGCAGGATGGTCGCCCGGCCAACTCGAGGACGAGCTGCAGAGCAACAGCTGGTTGACATGCAGTGCCGACAGTTCCCTGTTGTTCGATTGCACCCCTGGCGAACGGTACGACCGCAGCCTCCAATTGATGGGCATTGATCTTTCGATGCTCTCCAGCGAAGCGGGTCACGCCTGACCCCGGCAATAAGCCCGGCAAACGGTTTTTCCAAACGCCTTTCAACAGACAGTCAGTTGCACACCCGATGACACGCGCCGGATCGCTTTCTCGCGCAGGCAAGAGGTCTAGGGCTTCTTGCCACCGCGCATGGCTGATTGGATCGCCGAGGCGATGTCTTGATCGATGTTGGAGAGATCCGGCATGTTGAAGGGCAGATCGGAATCCTCCTCCTCATCCATTTCGGTTTTGTCTCGTTCAACAGGGGATGGTGTTCCGGTGCCATTCTTGTTGTTGGCATCAGCATCCGCGTTCGCTGAAGAAACGTCCTCCGCATTATCCGGCTGCCGGGATGGCCCCACAGGGTCACCCGTGTTGTCCGGCTCAGACTCGGCCGATTTGGCTTGCTGAGCTTCGGGACGCGCCTGCTCATCTTGTGGTTCGGCAGGGGCTCGCGCCTCTTCTTCGGTCGGACGTGGCGGCATCGGCTGAGCCGGTCTTATCAAGGGCGGCGTTTCGAGGCGCTGCGCTTGCACCGGAACCGGGTTCACGGGCCCTGATGGTGGTTGCGGCAACGGCTGGTTCTGGACCGAAGGCATGTTTGGCTGTACCGGACGGGCTGCCTGCGGTTGGGCCGCGGCAGGACGCGGCGCGGGCGCTGCCGGTGAATTGCTGTAGGCCGGTTTCGATATCGCAGCAACTTGTGGCATCTGGGGATTCGGTTGCTGGGGTCTTGGTTGACCGTGTCCGGACATGTTGGCGTACTGCGGCCTTTGCGGCTGAGGTCCGTTTGGCGCTCCGGCCTGCGGATGTCTGGCTGCTGCAGGCATCGGGCGCTGGCCCTGCGGCACCGGCTTTTGTCTGGGGTGCGCGGGATGAGCAGGTCGTCCGGATGGCTGCACTCTCGGATTGTCTTGCGGTTTCTCTTCTTCGGCGGCTTGCTTCTTGCGGAACGGATTCACGAACAGCGAAGCTGTCGCCTCCATGCGTTCACGAAGGCTGGTTTTGGGCGCGTCATGGTCTTCCACGCTGTCTTTACCATCGGCGCTTTCGCGGCGCATGGGCTTGTTGCTCGGGGCCGGAGCCGTTTGGACCGGGCCAGAGCTTCTCGCATCGTTTGACGAGACGGCTTCTGCCGCAGCCACACCCAGAGCATTTTCAAGTTCGATCTCAAAACCGGCCAGCACATCGTCAGGAATTCCCGTCTCGCCCTGCTGGGGGCTGGCTGGGGAGGCTGCTGGCTGATGCCGAGTTTGCGGATCGCCTTGCACCGGTGCTGGACGGGCGACTGCTGCGTCCCGCGGAGGCATCTGACTGTGCGCCCGCCTATCGTCTTCGCGCTTCTTCAACATGCCATTCATGCGTTCGCTCAGGCGTTCGACGGCAGTCTGGCCGGAGGTCTCTTTGGGTGCAGCTTGCTCACTCGGCGCGGGTTGTTGCGTTGCATGATTCTGCGCGGTTGAACGGTCCTTTGGCTCGTGCGCCGTTGGCTGTTCTGCCTTCTGGTCGCCGCGCGCTTCGGCCTCTGCTCTCTTGGCACCTGCTGGCTTGGCACCTGCTGGCTTGGCAGGCGCTTCCTCTGACGCCAGATTGGCGGCGAGGCTCTCTGCGAGCTGGGTTTCGAGCGTATCGTCTTCTTGAACCGCTTTATCCGCTTTGCTGTCAGGCGTCGCACCAGTCTCGGGTCTGTTGGCCTCGGCGGCTTTCGTCTCGCTTGATTGGATCGCAGGACCCGCTTCACCCTCGGTCTGGGAGGCAGGCCGGGGTTTGTGCATGGGTTCCGGCTTTGGCAGGCTCTGAGCAGCAATCTCGCGGGCATGGGCCTGCTTGCGTTCCAGCTCTTCAACTTCCTTGCGGCGTTTTTCTTCGCGAATTCTGCGCACTTCCTCGGCCTTGCGAGCCGCAGCCTCGGCTTCTGCCTGACGGCGGCGCATCAAGGCTTCTTCCTGAATCTGGCGTACTTGCTCAATCTGTGTGAGCAGCAGCGCGGCAGCATCGGCGGGGGCCAGCGGCTTGCCGAAAAGGTAGCCCTGCCCCATAGGACAGCCCATCTCGACCAATTGTGCGGCAGCTTCGTCGTCCTCAATGCCTTCGGCAACCAAATTGAGTTCAAGGTCCTGAGCAAGCTTGACGATCGAACGCAGAATGATCGGAGCGCCCCCCTGATCATGGCCGACAAAGCTCTTGTCGATCTTGAGCGTATCGAACGGGAAGTGCTGCAAGTAGGATAGCGACGAATAGCCCGTGCCGAAATCATCCAGCGACAGGCCCGCTCCCAATTCACGCAGCTTGTCGAGCACCTGAGAGGCGTATTCCGGATTGCCCATGACCAGGCTCTCGGTCAATTCCAGCTTCAAAGTACCCGGATTGACATTGCAGCGCGACAGGATGGTCTTGACGTCGTTGATGAGATCATGACGCAGGAGCTGTTGCGAGGAGACATTGACGCTCATGAAGAGATCGCCCATGCCTTCCATCTTCTGTTGCCACTGATTGAGCTGGCGGGCGGCCTGTTCCATCACATGGATGCCCATGGGAACGATCAGACCGGTGCGCTCGGCTGCGGGAATAAAATCGGACGGGGGCACGTTGCCGCGCTGCGGATGGTTCCAGCGGGCAAGGGCCTCGAAGCCCTTGATCATGCGATCATTGAGATTGACGATCGGCTGGAAGACGACTTCAATTTCGTTGCGATCAAGCGCTGCGACAAGATCCTTGTCGAGCGATCCGCGCCCGCGGCCCTGTTGCCGCAAAGATGGTCTGAATGGCTCGATGCGATCGCCGCCCATGCGCTTGGCATGGTAGAGCGCCAATTCGGAATCGTTGACCACGTCGCCAGCCGCCTTGTGGCCGTGCACGTCCTGAATCGCGATGCCTATGGAGACACTGAGTGTCAGTTCGCGTTCACCGAAGACGATGGGAACCTTGAGCACTTTGCGCACGCTGTCAGCAAAAACGGCAATGCGCTCGGGTTGCTGCTCGGAGATCAGGATGATGGCAAACTGGTCACCATAGAAGCGGGCGATGGAATCCTGTGGCTTGAGTAGCCGTGACAGCCTGCGCGCAACCGTCAACAGAATGGAATCGCCAATTGAAAGACCGTAGTTGTCGTTGATGTGCCGGAAGTTGTCGATGTCAACGAGCAGAACGGCGGGCTTGGCGGCCCCTTCCGCCTGTGTGCGGACCATGGCTGCGGTCAGCCGGTCATGCAGCAACTCGCGATTGGCAAGGCCGGTCAGATTGTCATGCACGGCATCGTGCAACAGGCGCGATTCGGCCGTGCGCTGGTCGGTGATATCAAGAAGCGTGCCCACACAGCGAACGACCTCGCCATCGGTGCCGACCACAGGTCGGGCGCGCAGTTTGAACCAATGATAGTGGCCATCCTCGGCCCGCAGGCGGAAGTCCTGATTCACGCGGCCCCGGCGCTGTTCGATGATGGCATCCAGCATGGCAGAAAACCGGTCCCGATCGCGCGGATGCAACAGCTCAAGCCAGTCGCGTGCATGGCCACCCAGAGCACCGCGTTTGAGGCCAAGCAGCTTTTCCGCGTCGCGTGAGGTGTGAATACGGTCGCGTGGCACATCCCAATCCCAGACCATGTCGCCAGAGCCGACAATCGCCAGAGCACGACGCTCGCTATCCGAGACGATCCCCTGGGCGAGAATGCCGCCCGAGAAGGCATGCTGCATGATGGTGAAGCAGAAAAGCAGCACCAGCAGCACAAGACCACCGCTGAGGGCCGGCTGCACCAGATCGTTGTCGATGACGCCGGAAACCGCACTGCCGGAGGCGAGCAGCCACAAGAGCAACAGGGACCAGGTGGGAATCAGCATGATGGCCCGGTCGAACCCGGTGTAGGCCAAATAGAGAATGACCGCCAGACCGGCCACAGACGTGACCACCATTGAAAGGCGCGCGATACCGGCGCCAAGAGAGGGATCATAAAAGGCAACACCCAGCACGACAATCAGGAACACAAGCCAAATGCCAGTGGCGTGCAGATAGCGCACATGCCAGCGGTGCAGCGTGAGATAGGTAAAGAGAAGAATGAGTATGGAGGCTGAGAAGACGACCTCGGCAACCGCACGCCAGATCGGCTCGGAGGCCGTGGGGATATCGAACAACCGCCCCATGAAGCCGAAATCGATGGCCAGATAGGCCAGCACGGACCAAGCCAGCAGGGCCGCCGCGGGGAACATCGCCGCCCCCTTGACCACAAACAGGATGACAAGGAAGAGCGCCAGCAGGCCAGCAATCCCCAGCACGATGCCGCGGAAGAAGGTGTAGCTGTTCACATAGTCCTTGTAGGCCGCAGGCTCCCAGAGGCTGAGACCGGGCAGGCTGCGATGGCTCTGCTCCCCGACAAAGGTAACCACGTTGCCCGGGTCGAGCGTGACGCGAAAAACGTCTGCCTCGCTGTCCGGAATGCGTTCGGGCGCGAAGCCCTGCGAGGTGGAAATCGCAAAGACGCGCTGCGCACCCAGATCGGGTTTCAGCAGGCCAGAACCGGCCATGCGAAAATGCGGGACAACGAGATAGCGGTCGATCTGACGATCAGAATTGTTGGCGAGCGCGAAGACAAACCAACCCGGTGGCGTGCCCTGTTGGCGTGCGCGCACCTCGATTCGCCGCACAATGCCATCCGGGCCCGGTGCTGTGGAGACCTGAATGCGGTCGCCTTCGCCCTGATAGGTTTCGACAACCGGAGTGAGGTCGAGCACCTTGATATCAGCCTTGACATCAACAGCTTCGACCGCCCAGGCAACAGAGGTTGATGCCAATCCAAGCAGAATGGTCAGAAGACAGGATATCAGGACGGTTACGCGATTCACCAGGGGCCCTCATCTATTCAGTATCTGTTCAGATACAGTGAACCATAGTTAAAATTTTGCGACTCGCCACACAAGGCGAAATTCCATTCTTGCGCCTTTTTCAAATGAAAAGGCAATCATTTGGCCATCCTGAGACGTCGTAGATGCCTCAACGGTCAGAAACGCGCTTTTGCAAGAGGTTTCCATAGTTAAGCTTTATCGGATTCGACGCGCGACAATCTACCGATCATGAGCAGGAAAACTCCATTCCTCCCTCTCAACGCCTTATATTCGCGGATCGTCTCCGTGCCGGGCAAAAGCTCAGCTTGCCCGTCAGTCGCTCGCTATCTGTTCAGACAGTCACCAAGGTGGATTTTCTGGCTTTTCAGATCAGATCTGAGAAGCGAGAACAGCAGATGATCTTCCCACCTGCCGTTGATGCAAAGATAGCTGCGGGCCTTTCCCTCCAGCTTGAACCCCTGTTTCATCAATACAGCCATTGAAGCCTGATTGATCGGCAGGCAAGCGGCTTCCACTCGGTGGAGCCCCTGAAAATCAAACAAATAGGGCAATAACAAGGCCAGAGCCGCGCTCATGTGCCCCTGTCCAGCATGATCCTCGCCCATCCAGTACCCAATCGAGGCCGACTGGCAGATGCCGCGGCGAATGTTGGTGACGTTGACGCCCCCAAGCAGGTGGTCTCTGTCGCGATCAAAGATCAGATAGGGCAACGCCCGTCCGATGCGCCGATCCCGCTGATACTGCTCGAGACGACGCCGAAAGCCCTCGGGGGTCAGGTCATCTGACGGCCAGACCGGCTCCCACGGGCGCAGAAAATCCGCACTTGCGGCGCGCAAATGCGCCCATTGGGAATAATCGACCTTCGCCGGAGGACGCAGATACAATCGTTCACCGCCCAAAGGGTCGCCGATCGCGGGGACGGACACGCCTCGCGTTGCGAACTGACTGACGGAGAAAGCCAACCTCTGTGTGGAGGCCCAACTCCTCGGGCGATCAGGGGAAGTTTTTGGCTCTGCCGAGAATCCGGTCTGGTCCGGATGGGAAGCGGAACGCGAACGCATGACTTTGCCTTTCAATGCATAACGCAAGAAGGACATCCAATCCCTGCCGTTTCTGGCCTGTTCACCGGCCATCGCAACAACTCCCGTTTCTCCGCCTGCGGATCGGACACGCCCACGCACAAAGGCGCAGGCGCGCAAAGATCCCCATACCCTCACGAGAGAAACGGTGGGGGCAGATGCCCAGATCCGACTCTCCCTTCGGATCCATTTTACTCAATTGACCTGTTTTCAGATAGTCACAATCTACCACAAGTCGAAATTACCGCCCCTGCTCGAACTGACCTCTTTTCAAGGCGTTTCGTCGTTCTTGTTGTCAGGTGCGGCGGTTGCCTCGTTGTCCTGGATTGCATAACCGAAGGCTCGATGCCCGAGCCCTTTGGTCCTGTCATCCCTTGCAGACAGCGAAGGGGTTGATCAGCTCAAAGCCCTCCTCCCACGGCCTTGATCTGTTCTTCAGTGGCCGCCGGGGCACAGCCCAGACGACTGGAAATCTCGTCGATCCACATCAGATTCTCGACCGGGCCGACCGATGCCATTGATGGGGGCGAGCCGGTGATCAGATTGCCTGCCAGATCGCGCACATCGGCAACCGAAATGTTGGCGACGGAGTCGATCATTTCTTCAAGGGATTTGGGATGTCCGAAGAGCAGCTTCTGACGCGCCAATTGACCGGCGCGAGCCGAGGGGCTTTCCATGCCCATCAGGAGACCGGCCTTGATCTGGGCGCGGGCCCGATTGAGCTCCACTTCGGTGAGATCCTCGGCAGCACGCGCAAGCTCACCGGTGATGACCGGCATTAATTCTTCAAGATTTTCTGCCCCTGTCGCCGCGTGAATGCCGAACAGGCCAGTCTCGACGACCCCCCAGTGGAAGGCATAGACCGAATAGCAAAGGCCGCGCTTTTCGCGCACTTCCTGAAACAGACGTGACGACATGCCGCCGCCAAGCATCGTGGCAAGAATCTGGGCCGTGTAGAAATCCTTGTCCTTGTAGGACCGTCCCTCAAACGCCAGAATCACTTGCGCTTCCATCAGGTCGCGCTGAAGGTCACGGCTCTCGCCTCCCAGATAGGTGGCCGGTGTCGGTAAGGGGCTTTCTTCTGCATCAAAGCTCGAGAGGGCCTCTTTTCCCAGCGCAACGAGCTCTTCATGCTTGACCGCCCCGGCGGCGGACAGGATCATTGAGGGTCCGCGATAGTGGGTGTCCATATATTGATGCAGATCGGACGGGTTGAAATCACTCACCGTATCGGGCGTGCCCAGAATCGTGCGCCCAAGCGGCTGACCGGGAAAGGCCAGCTCCTGCAAGTGATCGAAGACGCGATCTTCCGGCATGTCATGGGACGCGCCGATCTCTTGCAAAATGACGTGCTTTTCGCGGTGCAATTCGTCAGGGTCGAAGCTGGAGTTGACGAGAATGTCACCCAGAATATCAATGGCGAGCGGAAGGTCTTCCTCCAACACGCGGGCATAGTACGAGGTGTGCTCAAGGCCGGTCGCGGCGTTCAGCTCCCCGCCGACGGCCTCGATTTCCTCGACGATAGCCACAGCTGACCGATTGCTCGTGCCCTTGAAGGCCATATGCTCCAGCAGATGGGAAATGCCGTGTTGCCCTGCCTTTTCGTGACGAGAGCCAGCCGAAACCCAGACCCCGACGGCCGTGCTTTTCAAATGCGGCATTTCATCAGACAGAACGGTCAAACCGTTCGCCAAACTGGACATATTTACGGTCAAACTCTCACTCCCATCTGATGATTTCTCATCCCTACTGTTCAGACCGTTCGATTATCAGCATTTTTTGACCCAACACTCAATCCTGATTTTGGACAGCCCTTGCATGGGAGAGAATGAAAGCCTCGACCGCCTCGACACTATTGTCGATGCTTGACAGCTTTTCCTCCCTGTCCAAGAGGTCCGACAACCAGGCGGGCAAATCGGGATGGTACCCGGATGCGTCTTCAACGGCTTTGGGGAACTTGGCCGGGTGTGCTGTCGACAAGACGATCATCGGGCTTTTCGGCCCCGCACTTTCACCTTGCGCGTCTGCCGCGGCTTCTTCCTCGGCCAGTTTGCGGGCAACATGCACGCCGACCGCGGAATGTGGGTCGAGCAGATAGCCCGACGCCCCGAAGACCGCCTGAATCGTGGCGGCGGTGGCCGCTTCGCTGGCCCGGTCAGCCGCAAAACTCTCGCGCAACGCCGTAAGGGGCGCCTCGGCAATGGTGAACGAGCCGGACTGTTTGAGACCAGACATCATGCGACAGACAGTCTCGCTATCACGATCATGAAGCTCGAATAGAAGGCGCTCGAAGTTCGAGGAGACCTGAATGTCCATGCTGGGCGAGACGGACGGGGTCACACCGAGCACCTCATAGGTGCCCGTCTCGATGGTGCGAGCCAGAATGTCGTTCTGGTTGGTCGCAATCACCAGCTTGTCGATGGGCAGGCCCATTTTCTTGGCGACATAGCCTGCGAAGATATCGCCGAAATTGCCCGTCGGCACCGTGAAGGAAACAGATCGCTTCGGCGCGCCCAAAGCAACGGCGGCGGCGAAGTAATAGACCACCTGAGCCATGATGCGGCCCCAGTTGATGGAATTCACACCGGACAACGCCACCGTCTTTCGAAAGTTCTCGTGTGCAAACATGTCCTTGACGATTGCCTGACAATCATCGAAGTGGCCCTTGAGCGCGATGCAATGCACATTGTCATCAAGCACCGACGTCATCTGACGTTGCTGGACCTCGGAGACACGCCCCTCGGGGAAGAGAATGAAGATGTCGGTGTTCGCGCGTCCCTTGAAGGCTTCAATCGCGGCACCACCCGTATCGCCGGACGTCGCACCGACAATCGTGGCACGCGCATCGCGCTGCTCTAGGACAAAGTCCATCAGCCGCGCCAGCAATTGCATCGCCACATCCTTGAAGGCAAGCGTCGGACCGTGAAACAGCTCAAGAACGAACTCGTTTGCCCCGGTCTGCACCAGCGGCGTCACCGCCTCGTGCCGGAAGGTGGCATAGGCCTCGTTGATCATGGTGCGGAAAGTCGCATCGGGGATCTCGCCATCGACATAGGGCTTCATAACGGCAAAGGCGATGTCGGCATAGCTCTTGCCCGCAAGATCCGCGATTTCCTCGTCAGTCAGGGTCGGCCAGACCTTTGGCAGATAGAGCCCCCCATCGCTGGCAAGGCCAGCCAGGATTGCATCACAGAAACCCAGTTCAGGGGCTCCGCCCCGCGTGCTCAAATATTTCACGACTAACCAACCTGTGTTTGTCTCTGCTCATCCCCAACAAAGGGTCGAGCCGCTGAAGTCGCGCGAACCCTACATCCTCCGACATGGCAGGGCAAGAGCACGCGCGGTGCTGTCCCTGTCCGCGTCACGTCGCCGACCATACAGACGGCTCAGCGCTGGCGACCAAACGTGAAAAAGCAGCGCAGGGAACCCTACGCCGCTTTTTACAAGGAAGGCAAACTTCCGGCCAATGTGTGGGGTGGGACGCTCTATTCAGCCGCGATCTGAGAGCGCAAGAGGCCTTTAGTGGCTGGGATCGCCGGGATGCTCTGCTCGGAGTCTCCAGCAACAGAGGCCAGCGTTCGCATGGCTTCGGTTACGGATTGAGAAACGCCCCGAACATCCGGGTTCTGATCATCCAGCGCGCCGACAAGACCGGCATCTTTGTTTTCCAGTTCGCTCTTTTTGAGGTTGAACTGGATCTGCTGTTCTTCCAGAAGGCGGAGGCCTGCCTGCAACACGTCCGCGTCGCTTGCAAAACGTCCGGTGGCCACCTGGCTGGAGATGAACTGTTCGAAATAGGTGCCGATTTCTACCGCTTTGTCTGTCGTATTCACGTCAGCTTGCCTTTCTTTTTTTGGTCATGCCATCCTTGATCATGCGCATGTCGATGGTGCCGCATCTAACATGCAACATGATGCTGTGAAGCTGGCGGCCAGCCCTTATCGAACCGTCAGGTTTGCCTCGTAAGAAAGCTGAAATTGCTCACTTGAAAGACCGGTGTTTGTGACCTTGGTGCCGTTTGTAGCCACTTTCGTGCAAACGATCTTTCTTGGTCCCGGTTCTTTCCTCCGCGAACTTCACGACTGCAGTGTGGCAAGCTCTTAACACTTTGGAAACGATTCTTTCACGCTGTTTGTCCACTTCCTATGACAAGCGTTTTTTTAATTTCCACAAATCCCCAGAGTTCGCATTGGTAAGCCTCTGACACTTCATGGCTCCTGCCTGTCAAGCGTGGCAATTCGCGCAATTGCTCAAATTTTTTGCGTTTTGTCTGGACAGCGAATTATCCCCAAATCGTACTTTTTTTGTTCCTCTCGACCGACGCTGAGCCGGGCCAGTTCGCGTCAGTATGGGCGAACGAAGCAACATTGTTTCACACAACGGATCGTGCCGGATTCGCGTTCCTGCAAAGAATCCGGGTTCGGCACAGCAGGCATTTACGGATCGTTAACCGCCGAATCAATCCGGTGATGATTGTCCCGCTCAATTTTGATAGAATTTTAGTTAAATCATAAGGCGACAGACATGTGGGGGCCTTCCGGCCCTTGTCAGCTGTTGCCACCTCAGCAAAAGGATAAAAAGCCGTGACAGTCACATCGGAGCGCCGCCGGGAAGACAGGAAGCGTGTCCTGAAAGGCGGCAAAATCTTTTACAACAATTTTTCGATCAGTCTGGATTGCACGATCCGCAATGAAAGCGAACATGGCATGCAGATCCGGATTGATCCGCAAGCGGCTCTGCCGTCGCACTTCGCCCTTCTCAATCGCAAAGAGGGAACCCTCGCCGAAGCCAATCTGGTGTGGAAGCACGGAGACAGTGTCGGCGTCGAGCTTTCGACCGAAATGAAAGACGTTCGTACATTCGGAAAATCCGATATCCGACGGATGTCGATTATCGCAACAAGGGGCTGAAAACGCGCTGATCCCAGCAAGACACGACCTCAAGGCATGCTTATCTCGCACGTAAGCGTGGCGGTGGACCCTCACAGGCCAACGCTTTTTCGTTCTGCTCGGTAAGAAGTCCAATCGGGGACCGAAGTTCCGGCTATCCTTTGAATGGTGCCATGCCCTTGCGAGCCAGCTCGTCGGCCCGTTCATTGCCCTCGTGACCGGCATGCCCCTTCACCCAGTGCCAATTGACCTTGTGCCGCTTGAGCGCCTCATCAAGCGCCTGCCAGAGTTCGACATTCTTCACCGGCTTCTTGTTGGATGTCTTCCAGCCATTCTTCTTCCAGCCATGAATCCAGCCGGTGATCCCGCCCTTCACATATTGACTATCGGTCCACAGATCGACTTCGCATGGGCGCTTGAGGGTGTTGAGCGCCTCGATGGCAGCCCGTAGTTCCATGCGGTTGTTGGTGGTTTCCGCCTCGCCGCCGCAGAGTTCCTTCTCATGTGTGCCCATCGTCAGCAAAGCCCCCCATCCTCCCGGTCCCGGGTTTCCCGAACAGGCACCGTCGGTGAAGATAGTCACATTATCCATGGAAAGGTCCTTTGGGTCTGAAAATCCGGCTAACTGGGTATGCTCATAACGCCTGATGAGATCACGCGCCTGAGGGCCTTGTCTAGACACACTGAGCTGTCGTGACAAGCCCATTGGCACGGCGGGGCTGGACCTTTCCAGTGTGCAGGTGTAGAGCTTGGCCAACAGTGAAAGCCTTCAGGAAGACGTGATGAGCGAATTGAACACAGAGGCATTGGCCGAAGCCTATAACAGGGCACTAAAGCTTGAAAAGGCAGGTAATCTGGATGAGGCAGCCGCGGCCTATCGCGAGGCGCTGGCGCTGGATCCGGATGATCACACCGGTGCTGCCATCAGGTTGGCCTCAATCGAGCGCGGTCCGTCACCGGAGAAGGCTTCTGTTGCCTATGTGGCAACGCTCTTTGATCAGCATGCGTCCGCCTTCGAGAAGATCCTCGTCGACGATCTGGGCTATGCCGTCCCGATGATGGTGCGGGAGATGATTGTCGGATATCAGCCCGAACGGCAGTTTGCGCGCATGCTCGATCTTGGCTGCGGCACCGGCCTGACCGGCATCAGCATGAGCGGCAAGGTGGACGAGATGATCGGCGTCGACATTTCCACCGGCATGCTCGATGAAGCCTACGACAAAGACGTCTACAGCGAGCTTTATGCGGGCGATGTGGTCGAGTTCCTCCGCGACATCGAGGATGACGGCTCGGATCAACAGGGTGGCTGGGATCTGATCGTCTCGACCGATGTCCTGCCCTATCTGGGAGACCTCGAAGAAAAATTCCATCATGTCGGACGGTGCCTCGACACAGGTGGTCTGTTTGCCTTTTCCTCCGAGACCATGCCCGATGCCTTTGGAGACGCCGATTACAAAGTGGGACCGAAACAGCGCTTCGCACATTCGGAGCGCTATGTGCGACGCCTGCTCACGGCGAACGGCATGGATGTGAAGCATTTCCAGGCCATTGTGGTGCGCACGGACGAAGGCAATCCCATTTATGGCCATCTGGTCTTGGCGGAAAAGCGCGCTGGCTGAGATCATCGCCGGAGTGGCAAAAGACGTTTTAGGGCAACAACGCCGCCTTTCCGTTTCCCTCAGCTTTTTGTTCGGGCGAGAAATACCGGCTTGACTTTGCCCCCCCTCCCAAGCAACTTGAAGCCAACAGGATTAATGTCGCGATCCAACCTGCGGTGAGCCCGAGGGGAAGCCCCAGCGGATTTGCTGCATCAGGCCAGCGGGAGAGCAAGAGGATCAAATATCCGATTGCGCCGAAGGAGCAACCGCCTCGGAAACTCTCAGGCACAAAGGACCGCCCGGCCAGCGACACTCTGGAAAGCAGCCGCGGGCATCGTTCCCGGCTCACCGAAGGAAGCAACCGGACCGCATAGACCCCGATGGGCTGAGCGGGATGGGAAATCTCTCAGGTTCTGTGACAGAGGAGGCACCGATGCTATTGGAACCTGTCCGGTTTCCAGACGCACCCGTGCAACCCCGGGCGCTTTCGTGCGCCGATTGAACAGGAAAGAGATGATGGCTGATCTCAGTGCTACCCAAAAGACCCCTCTTTACGATCTGCATGTGGAACTGGGCGGCAGCCTTGTCGACTTTGCGGGCTATGCCCTGCCCGTGCGATATCCCGCCGGCATCATGGCCGAACATCTGCACTGCCGAGAGAGCGCCTCTCTGTTTGATGTGTCGCACATGGGGCAGGCCCTGCTTAAGGGCGCCGACCATGAAAGTGTTGCGCGCTTTCTTGAAAGCCTGACGCCGTCGGCCTTTACCAAGCTTGGCGTTGGGCGCATGCGATACAGCGTCCTTCTCAATGACGCAGGCGGCATCATTGATGATTTCATTGTCACCCGACCAGAGGATCCCTCGCTTGATGGCACCTTGATGCTGGTGGTCAATGGCGCGTGCAAGGATGGCGACTATGCCCATCTGAAAGCCAACCTTCCCGATGGCATTACGCTGACGCCGCTCGACAGCAAAGCCCTCATTGCCCTGCAAGGCCCCAAGGCCATTGATGCCCTCAAGCGCCATTCCGGCAAGGCAGACGGGCTGACCTTCATGTCGCAAACGCTCGATGTCATCGATGGGATCGAGGTTGTCATATCCCGTTGCGGCTATACCGGCGAGGACGGCTTTGAGCTTTCCTGCGACCAACAAGATGCCGAACGCCTTGCCCGCCTTTTGCTTACAGAGCCGGAAGTTGAGCCTGCGGGACTTGGCGCCCGCGACAGCCTGCGGCTTGAAAGCGGTCTTTGCCTTTATGGTCACGACCTCACCACCGAGATTGATCCGGCTGAAGCGGATCTTGGCTGGGCGATTCAGAAGCGTCGGCGCGAAGAAGCCGGGTTCCCCGGAGCGGAGCGCATTCTGACTGGCCTTAGCGAAGGTCCGTCACGCATTCGGGTGGGTCTCAAGATTGTGGGCAAGGCCCCGGCGCGGGAAGGCACGGAAATCCAGTCCCCTGATGGCGAGAGCATCGGCATCGTGACCTCAGGCGGCTTTGCTCCCAGTCTTCAGGCCCCCATCGCCATGGGATATGTACTGCCGGAGCATGCAGTGGCAGGAACCAAAGTCAATCTCATCGTGCGCAAGCGGATCATTGAGGCCGAAGTGGCAAGTATGCCCTTTGTTCCGCAGCACTATGTTCGCAAAGCTTGATAATCACGCCCAAGCTGCCACCATGGCAGTTCGGCCAGACCGTTCAAACGACCAGTTGATCAAAAGGACGCCAGATCAATGAGCACCTATTACAGTGAAGAACACGAATGGATTTCTGTGGAGGGCGACGTCGCCACCATCGGTATCACCAATTATGCCCAGAGCCAGTTGGGCGATATTGTCTTTGTCGAGCTACCCGACGTTGGCACCACTCTGGAAAAGAGTGATGAAGCTGCTGTTGTCGAGAGCGTCAAGGCAGCATCGGAAGTCTATGCGCCGCTTGATGGCGAGGTGGTGGAAACCAACGGCAGTCTTGAAGAGGATCCGGCGATGGTCAATTCCGATCCGGAAGGGGATGCCTGGTTCATCAAGCTCAAACTCTCCAACAAGAAACAGCTTGATGATCTGATGAACGAGGATGAATACAAGGCTCTGGTGGCAGACCTCGACTAACCAGCGCGTCCCAAACGAAAGCCCGGCTGTCGAGCACTGATGCACCTGCACAGATGTGCTTGGCGCCCGGGCTTTTTTTGATTGTGCAACCCGTGTCCCATCAGGCTTCGAGCTGTAGCGGCTCCGGCTGCGCACTGTCGTGCATTTCGTTGAGTAGGGCCAACATGCCCAGCTTGTGCATCGGGCGACCAAAAAGATAGCCTTGCGCGATGTCGCAGGCAGCTTCGCGCAAGAACGCGACCTGATTCTCGGTTTCCACCCCTTCTGCCACGACTTCAAGCCCCATGCCCCGGGCAAGGTTGATAATACCGCGCACCAGCTTGCGGTCCTCTTCCTTTTCCTCAAGCAACATGACGAAGGATCGGTCGATCTTGAGCGTGTTCAACGGCAGGCTTTTTAGATAGCCAAGGTTGGAGTAGCCGGTACCGAAGTCATCCATGGCCAGCGAAATGCCCTTGTCGACAAGGCGCGACAGCATGGCGGCTGCGGCCCATGTGTCGTTCACGTCGACGCTTTCGGTGATTTCAAGGGTCAGGTAATTGGGGTCAAAACCGCACCGGTCCAGATGGCCGAGCAGTTCTTCCGGCAGGTTGGGATTGTTCAGCTGCAGCGGCGACAGGTTCACCGACAGATCGATCATATAACCCGCCTCATGCCACAGAACAACGTCCTGACAAGCCTGGCGAATGATCCAGTCCGATAGCTCGTCAATCAGCCCGGCGGTTTCTGCAATTTCGATAAATTCCATCGTCGGGATCTGGCCACGTTTGGGATGGAACCAACGCACGAGGGCCTCGACGCCAACAATGCGGCGGGTGCCATCACGGTCATCGAGGGAGACCTGCGGTTGATAGTAGACCTCAAGACCCGAGCCGGTTTCACTGCTCAGTGCCCGGCGCAAGTCGCCTTCCAGCAGCATGCGATGCTTGATCGCCACGCTCATTGCAGGCTCAAAAAACGCATAGGTCTGGCGGCCCTTGTTCTTGGCGGAGTAAAGAGCCAGATCGGCATCACGCATCAGGTCTTCGACAGAACTGGACAGCTGAGGATAGCAGGAAATACCGATTGAGGTCGAAATGCAAATCTCGTGCCCGGCAATTTCGAAGGGCGAGGACAGCGCGTCGATCGCTTTCCGGGCCGAAGACTTGGCGTCATCACGGGAGCCATACATCACGATTGCAAATTCATCCCCGCCAAGGCGCGAGACGATATCCTCTGTTGAAGAGAAGATGTTGACGATACGAGAGGCCGCTTTTTTCAGCAGCCTGTCTCCCATTGGATGGCCGAAGGTGTCGTTTACATCCTTGAATTTGTCCAGATCAAGCAACAGCAGATGGAAGCTCCCCCCATCCCGATCGCAGGTCTGGATGTAGTCCGCGACCTTCTCATTGAGAAAGGATCGGTTTCTCAGTCCGGTCAGGGTGTCATGCTGTGCCAGAAACCGAACCCGTGCCTCACGCGCCCGGGTTTTCTGTTCCTCATTGCGGGCGCGCAGAGCTTCCAAACCGATAAGGCTCATGAGCAGAGCACCACCAATCGCAGATGAAATCAGCAGGGTGTCCATGGATTTCAGAGCATGGGTCAATTTGTTCTGCAGGCGATCCGCTTGCCGCATGCGACTGCCGGTCACCGCGCTTGCAAAGGTGGAGATCAGTTTGTCGTGCCCGTTCAACTCATCGCGGACCGCACGATAGCTTTTGAAATCACCCGGCCTCAAGATCTGAAGAATGGGATCAATTCGCTGAAGCGTTTGACGCAAGGCAGCCAGTTCTTCCTCCAGAGCCGGCTCTTCCTGTTTCACGATATTGAATTCGGTGTTGTTGATCGAAAACATCCGGCTCCAGAAGATATCGAACCAGGTCATCAAATCCTCATGCGCGACATAATCGCTTCCGGCCGTCGAGAGCAAACCGGAATCATTCAGGATGTAATTGGTCAGCTTCGTGCGGAAACGCCGGTAATCCAGTTCGAGACGCAACCCCGCATCCCGGCCGGATGTCATGTGGTAGCTTTCCTCGATCTGCATGCGAAGACTATCGGTCTTGTTGAACTGGGATAGCTCAAGCAAGAAAAGCAGAGCAACGGCACTCAGGTAGGTAACGACCAGCAATTTGTACCGATGTTTCATCTGACGTCTATCTTCCTGATCTGCCAAACGTAGCGCGCCGCATATTTGGGATCGTGTAATTCGCTATTGTGGTCGTGTGGATAGATCAACCGCAACGGGCCACGTGTACGCACCGTCAGGCGTTTGCCATCCTGCTCAAAGGCAAGAAGAACGTCATGCTTGTAGAAATCTTCGGTGGGTATTTCGACCTGATAACCATCCAGTGCGCTGATGGTCACGCGATGGCCCCTGGCTCCCACGTGCGTGAGCAGACTACGCATCAGCACGCCCTTCCAGTCGGACGCCGTGTCGGAACAACATGTCCGGGTGTGCAGGCGCTTGGTGCCAAGGCTTTGCAGCATGCCGATATCAAATCGCGCTTTGCCGCCGCCATTGTGATTGGAAAGCAGCCCAACAACGGTCAGGATCGTTGGGCCTTTTGGCTCTTGGAGTGATTTTGCGTTTGCGTTGGTCGCCACCAGACCCGGGAAATGGAACAATGTGACAGTCATGATTGCGATTGGTAATCGCCTTATCATGTTAAATCTGCTCATCATCCGTAACCCTACCCAGTAGCTAAAAATTTAATCGAACCTGAGCAAACCACACCGGGTTTCACAAATCGTAAAATATGGGGACAGGGTAGTACAGAATTCCGGGTACGTGACGGCTTTAATTAGTCAAGGTTAGCCAAGTGTAAAAAAGCCGGACACCCCGTCGATTTTACAAGACTCTCGATTGCGGCAGGCGACGGTTGCCGCCGCGCTTGCCGCTATTCTGGCTTCCAACTGCTCAACGCATCGATCGTGGCGGGCAATTCCGCCAAGCGGCGAACAACCGTCTCAGCGCCTGCATCCATCAGATGCTCACCATGCCCCAGATAGGTGTGCCCAGCACCGATGAACCCGATCACACGCATGCCGGCGTTGCTTGCCGCCTGCACGCCATGAAAGCTGTCTTCCACGACGAAGCATTCGGCGGGATCGACATCAAGCGTGGTTGCCGCGTGCAAAAAGACATTGGGATCCGGCTTTGGTGCCTTGGTGCCAACTTCGATGGCGGAATAGATATAGGGGCGGAAACGATCCCACAGACCGGTGCGGCGCAGATTGGCCTCCAGCATTTCGGAGCTCGAGTTCGAACACATACACCGGGCATAGTCGAGTTGATCGAGCATCTCTTGCGCGCCTTCGATGGCTTCGAGCTTGTCGATCCTGCGCATGGCGAGATCGTTGATGCGGTCCGTCAGATCATGCGGCAGCGAGCGCTCCAGCTCTGCTTCGATCTGCTGGATGATTTCCTCGTTGGTCATGCCCGCATAGGTGCTGTTGTAATCCTCAAGGCCAATTTCGAGCTCTTCTTCCTGAAAAATTTCAACGCTGGCCCGAGCCCAGAGAATTTCGGAATCGATCAGAGTCCCGTCGCAGTCGAAGATCACCAGCATGTGTATTTTTCCTTGAAGTCAGTCGTGTGGGCTTTGAAATTGGCGGGAGAGCCCCGTCCAGTCGATGCATGAACCGTTTGGCCGTTAAGGTCAATGGCCATGCGATCACATATAGTGACAGTCTTTGCGTTCCACAAACTCAGCCTCAGCTTCGCGCTGATGGGCCGCGCAGGCTTCGATAGATCCAGGCGCCATAAACCGCAATAAGCGCAAATGCCAATCCGAACCAAGTCAGGGCATAGGAGAGATGCGCATTGCGGAAAGTGATACGCGTTTCGCCGCCCTGAGGCAGCCCATTGACGCCCTGCCCGCTCAAAAGGTCGATCCAGTAAGGCGCAGTACGATCCTGATCGAGCAGCATGAAACCCGCCATCTTGTCCACCTGACGGCCGATCCAGACATTCTTTTCCCTGTCCGGTCTGGGGCTGTTCCAGTGTTCGGGTTCATCGAACCGGACCAGACCGGTGACGGTCTGCTCGCCCGCCACGAGAGTCTGGGGGCGTGTCTCGGTCTGTTTCATTGTTTCGGGAACGAAGCCGCGGTTAACGATCACCGTCCAGCCTTCGGCAGTGGTCAAGGGCGTCAGAATGAAGTAGCCAGACCCGCCATAGTCACCGCCTCTTGGATTGTTGAGCGGAAACCAGACATGGACCTCGCGGTCGTGATTGTAAGTGCCCGTGGCGGTTACCGGAAGATACTCGCTTTCTTCCTGGCTGAGATCGGCCCACTGGTCCGGGCCCATGGCGGGAACGGGTGCGGCCTCGATGCGCGCATTGACATCCGCGATCAGTTGCTCCTTCCATTCCAGCCGGCGCAGCTGCCATGTCCCCAGCGCGATGAGGGCGCATAGGAGGACGAGCGCAAACAGGGTAAAGGTCGCGATCTTGAGTGTTCTAGTCGATCCGGTCACGCGTCAATCCATCTCACAGCAACAATCAGGAACATCTTCAACGGTTATAATGCCGAATGCCAACAAGGCATATGCTTTCCGTTCAATTCGTTCATTCCTGAGCAAAATATCCCCTGCCACGCCTAGTGTTGATCATCCGGTTCAACTGTCGAGATGTGACCCTGCTCGGCCTTGGTCAAAAATTGCTGGGCAATGAGCGCGCCTTTCAACCAGTAAAGGAAGGCAAGGCAAAGGATGATCGTCACTGGCCCCCAAATGAGCGGTAGAACCCACAGGGGCGGCTCATAGACGAATTCGGTGTAGAGAACACCTCCCATCGCCATAAATCCGACGATCGTCATGACAAACACCGCCGGGCCATCACCGCTATCGGCAAAGGAAAAGTCGAGACCGCAGACATCGCAGCGATCGGCAATTTTGAGAAAACCGTTGTAAAGCGAGCCCTGACCGCAGCGAGGACATTTGCCGCTCAGTGCGGATTTCATCACGCTGCCCTTGTTGCTGTCCATATCGCCTCTCTTTTTGCTCTTTGCCTTAATGCAAAAAGGGTGATGCAAGACCACCCTTTCTTTCGTCTCTCGACCCTTAGCCCGCGAGTGGGGCAGATCATCTAGTGGTGGGCGATCACGCCGCCCGCATTGCCCCACAGATAGATGGAGGCGAACAGGAACAGCCAGACAACATCGACAAAGTGCCAGTACCATGCGGCAGCTTCGAACCCGAAATGCTTCTTGGGGGTGAAGTGGCCCTTGTAAGCACGAACAAGACAGACGATCAGGAAGACCGTTCCCACGAAGACATGGAAACCGTGGAACCCGGTTGCCATGAAGAAGGTGGCCCCATAGATGCTTTCCTTGAAGCCGAACGGCGCATAAACATATTCATAGACCTGCACGCAGGTGAAAATGACGCCGAGAAGGACCGTCAGGATGAGGCCCCATTTGAGGCTGTCATTGTCTTCCTCGATCAGGGCGTGATGGGCCCACGTAACCGTCGTGCCTGACGCGAGCAGCAAAAGCGTGTTAAACAGCGGCAGATGCCACGGATCAATCACTTCGATGCCTTGCGGAGGCCATGTGCCGCCAGTAAATTCGGCACGGGCATATTGTTGAATTTCACCGGCGAAGAGGCTCGCGTCAAAGAAGGCCCAGAACCAGGCCACGAAGAACATCACCTCGGACGCAATGAACAGGATCATGCCGTAACGCAAGTGCATCTGGACCACCGGCGTATGGTCACCGGCGCGGGATTCCTTGATCACATCGCGCCACCAGGCAATCATGGTATAGAGCACGCCCAACAGGCCGATGAGCATGAACCAGATCGGACCGTCATGGAAATAGGTGACCGCACCGACAGCCATCACAAAGGCCGACACCGAGCCAATGAATGGCCACGGGCTGGGATCGATGATGTGATAATCGTGATTTTTGGTATGAGCCTCAGCCATTATGGGTCCCTCCAAGCTCCTTAGCTTTTTTGCTGCGCCCCTGCGCGCAGCTCAATTGGTTCTCTGCCTGTCCCGGTTCCTTTCACCGCAGCTTCTTTTGCTTTGGCGTTCGCCTTTTCGTCGGGAAAGAACGTATAGGACAGGGTGATCGTATCGATCGATTTCAAATTCGGATCCAAGTCGATGTCAGGATCGACAAAAAAGACCACCGGCATGGTGACGTGCTCGCCCGCCTGAACGGTCTGTTCAGTGAAGCAGAAACACTCCAGCTTGTTGAAATAGATGCCTGCTGCCTGCGGCGTGACATTGAAGGTCGACGTGCCAGACGTCGCGATCTTGCCCTTGTTGACCACCTCATAGGCGATCTGGGCGGTTTGACCGATCTTCATGGTCACCGGCCGGTCGATCGGCTTAAAGTTCCAATTCAGGCCACCTGAGACATTGGCATCGAAGCGTACCGTGATCTTGCGATCAATCAGGCCAGCAGGGGCAGTGTCTGCGGCTTGCGTGGTGCCTCCATACCCCGTCACCTGACAGAAAAGCTGATAGAGAGGCACCGCAGCATAGGCCATGCCGACCATGCAACCAACAAACACAAGAAGACCTATCGCCAGACGCCGGTTAGCGCTGGAGGGATCTTTCCGGCTCTTGTTGTGCATGGTCTTGGTGTCACTCATCGGGTTTCTTGTCTTTCTTTCGAACAGGTCTGGTCGTCAATCACTTTACAAAGGGCGATCCATCACGCCCGGACCCATCTTGACGATGGTGACGGCGTAGAACAGGACCACCAGCAGCCCGAGCACCACCGCGATGGCGATGGAGCGATTGCGCTGACGTTTTTTCTGCTCTTGGTTCAATTGAACCATTTCAACGATCTGGGGCATGGTCTTCTCCTTTTGGGTTCCAATGCGCGCTAGATCAGCGCCGAGAGCATCGGCAGCCCGATGAGATGCTCTGCCAACAGTGTGGCATAGAGCGCAAACAGATAGAGGATGGAAAAGCCGAACATCTGGCCGGCGGCCTTCTTGGCAGGTGCACCCTCGCGAATGAAGTAGACGCGCAACGCTGCGACAAGGAACAGGGCTCCGAGCCCGGCAGAGAGAACGGCGTAGGTTATGCCTGCGAAACCGAGCGCGGCAGGCGCCATGCCCAGCGGGACAAGCAGGACTGAATAGAGCAGGATCTGAGCGCGGGTGACTGCCTCGCCAGCCACGACGGGCAGCATCGGCACTTTGGCCTTGCGATAGTCCTCGCTCTTGATCAGAGCCAAGGCCCAGAAATGGGGTGGTGTCCACATGAAGATGATGAGGAAGAGAAGGATCGATTCCATCGTCACGGAACCGGTCACGGCCGCCCAGCCGATCATCGGAGGAAAGGCCCCTGCGGCACCGCCAATGACAATGTTCTGCGGCGTCGAGCGCTTGAGCCAGATGGTGTAGACCACAGCATAGAAGAAGATCGTGAAGGCCAGCAGCCCGGCGGCCAGCCAGTTGATCAGCAGCCCGAGGATCAGCACAGAGCCGACCGACAAGGACAGCCCGAAGCTCAGGGCCTGCTCACGCGAAATGCGCCCGGCGGGAACGGGACGATTGGCGGTGCGCGTCATGACCGCATCAATGTCGGCGTCATACCACATGTTGAGGGCACCGGATGCGCCGCCACCGATGGCAATGCACAGGATCGCGATGAAGGATTCGAGCGGATGCAGGGAACCGGGGGCAATCGCCAGACCGACGAACGCGGTGAAGACAACAAGAGACATGACCCGAGGCTTCAGCAAGGCGATATAGTCGCGCACGTCTGCACCACCAAAATCAACCATTGTGATGTCGGTGCCGTTCAGCGTCGCTGTCTGGTCTGTCTGCTCCATCAGGCTCATGTCACTCTCCCTTTTCTTACCAGCAATCGGACGGATCAATTAATGCCAATCAGTCCGGCGTGGGTGTCGGGAGCGCCCCTTTGGGCGGGCCCGGATCTCGTGGGGGCAGTCTTTGGTTGGAATGCCCCGATACGCCTTGCCTTACTTGATGCGCGGCAATTCTTCCCATTGGTGGAACGGCGGCGGTGACGACAGCTGCCATTCGAGGGTATCAGCCCCTTCACCCCAAGGATTGGCAGGAGCCTTGCGCTTCTTGGCGAAGGCCTCGAAGATGCTGTACAGGAATACCGCGACACCGATTATGGTGATGTAGTAGCCATAGCTCGAGACAGCGTTCCAGCCAGCGTAAGCATCGGGATAGTCCGCATAGCGGCGCGGCATGCCCTGAAGGCCGAGGAAGTGCTGCGGCAGGAAGATCAGGTTCACACCAATGAACATGACCCAGAAATGGATCTTGCCGAGTGTCTCGTTGTACATGATGCCGAACATCTTCGGGAACCAGTAGTACCAGGCCGCAAAGATCGAGAAGACAGCACCCAGCGAGAGCACATAGTGGAAGTGGGCGACCACATAGTAGGTGTCATGCAGGGCCCGGTCGAGACCGGCGTTGGCCAACTGCACCCCGGTTACACCACCGATGGTGAACAGGAAGATGAAGCCGATGGCCCAGAGCATGGGGACGCGGAAGGACAGCGACCCGCCCCACATGGTGGCGATCCACGAGAAGATCTTCACGCCAGTGGGCACCGCGATGACCATCGTTGCAAACAGGAAGTAGGCCTGCGTATCCACATCAAGACCGACCGTATACATGTGGTGAGCCCAGACGATGAAGCCAACGACACCGATCATGACCATGGCGTAGGCCATGCCCAGATAACCGAAGATCGGTTTTCTGGAGAAGGTGGAAACGATGTGCGAGACGATGCCGAAACCTGGCAAGATCAGGATATACACTTCCGGATGGCCGAAGAACCAGAAGAGGTGCTGATAGAGGATTGGATCTCCGCCACCGGCCGGATCAAAGAAGGTGGTGCCGAAGTTGCGGTCCGTGAGCAGCATGGTGATGGCACCGGCCAGCACGGGCAGCGAGAGCAGCAGCAGGAAGGCCGTGACCAGCACCGACCACGCGAACAGCGGCATCTTGTGCAGGGTCATACCCGGCGCACGCATATTCAGGATCGTGGTGATGAAGTTGATGGCACCCAGAATGGACGAGGCACCAGAGATGTGCAGTGCCAGAATGGCAAAGTCCATGGCCGGGCCGGGATGACCACCGGGGCCAGCGCTCGACAGCGGCGGATACGCGGTCCAGCCACCACCAAAGCCGTTCGAGCCGGACGGACCTTCAACAAACAGCGAGATGATCAGCAGCGCAAAGGCGGGTGGCAACAGCCAGAAGGAAATGTTGTTCATGCGCGGGAACGCCATGTCCGGTGCACCGATCATGATGGGCACGAACCAGTTCCCGAAACCACCGATGAGCGCGGGCATAACCATGAAGAAGATCATGATCAGGCCGTGGCCGGTGGTGAACACGTTGAACATATGCGTGTTGGTGAAATACTGAAGGCCGGGTTCCTGAAGTTCCAGGCGAATCCCGCCAGACAGGGCACCACCGATGATCCCAGCGACAATCGCGAAGATCAGATACATCGTGCCGATGTCCTTGTGGTTGGTCGAATAGACCCAGCGCTTCCAGCCCGTCGGGGTGTGATGCGCATCACCATGCGCGTTTGGGGTAGCGGATGAAGACATATCTCTGGTCCCTCTCGCGCGGCCTATTGGGCGGCCAGCTTCAGATTTGTTTCGGGTTCAAGCGATGCAAGAAGCGCCTTGTTGGCAGCCTCCACATCGTCGGCGGCAGCGGCGAGCCAGGTGTCATACTGCTCTTGCGTTACAACGCGCACAACGAGCGGCATGAAGGCATGGTCCTTGCCGCAAAGCTCTGAGCACTGGCCGTAGTAGATGCCCTCTCGATCGGCTCGGAACCAGCTCTCGTTGAGGCGTCCCGGCACGGCGTCCATTTTCACACCAAACACCGGCATGGCGTAGGAGTGAATGACATCGGCGGATGTGATCTGAAGCCGAACGGTCGTGTTGACAGGCACCACCATTTCGTTGTCAACGGCGAGCAGACGTGGCTCGTTGGTGCCTTTTTCTGCGCGTTCCTCGTCGGTCAGCATGATAGAATCGAACAGGACATCAGGCGTGTCGGGATATTCATATCCCCAGTACCACTGATAGCCGGTCACCTTGACGGTGAGATCCGCTTCGGGAATTTCCAACTGCTTGTAGAGCAAGCGGAACGAAGGCACCGCCAAAACTAGGAGGATGAGGATCGGAACAACGGTCCAGGCGATCTCGATCATCGTGTTGTGCGCGGTCTTGGAAGGGTTCGGATTGGCCTTCTCATTGAACCGGACCATCACGATCACCAGAAGGGCCGCAACGAACAGAACGATGACACCGATAATCCAGAAGGTGAAATTGCCGAACCAGTGGATGTCATCCATGACCGTGGTCACCGACTCCTGAAAGCCGATACCCCATTCGGACGGTAGTGCGAGGGCGGCACCAACGGATGAGAACGAAACCGCCATCGCCGCGAGGAGCGCAAGCATTGCCCTCCTGCCGGTATCCACCATCGTTCCGATGGCCCTGTTAAGAGACTTGCTGATCAACACCTTCTTGATCCTCCCTTTCGAGCGTGCTCTGCGCGCCCTCAAAACCCGAGGGCACCACTGATGCTTGCTTTGCTGTCTTTCGTGGCGTGAACCGGTGCAACACCTAAGCCCACTGCCAAACATGGTCGGGACCGGAGAGTCGCTTGCGCCCCCTAAAGGCCGCGATCACACTCCGGTCCGAACCATGCCGAACTTTCGACACTTTCCTGCATCAAGCTAACGCTTCCTCCGATGCAGGCCTCTTGTCTCACTTGCGCCTTCGCGCGAGGGTATTTGATCCAGATCAAACACCCCCCATTGACGCATATGCGTCCGTCTGTCGCAACCTTTGAAATTGGGAAATTAGTGCGACAATATGTCTCTATTTACAGAAAAGACGCGAGAGAACCTAACTTTTCCTATCTGTAATTTTCCATATTGGGTGGAAAAAGTTGCATTATCCCCAATGTTTTATTGCCACAATTGCAGGTTAGTGCTCACAGAGCATTCAAATATGCGACATTTGAACGACGAATCAGGCAAATAGGACGGGACCCGAGGTCTCAGGGCCTTTTTTCGAGCAGACATTCATGGTGACGATCCCGATGAAAGAAGAGCGCGCGCAAGACCGCCTTCCCCGCAGTGTAGCCACGTCGGCCCTGTTGGCAGTGGCATTCCTTTTGAGCACGATTGGGCTAATGCTGGGCCTTGGTTCCGGCAGCGCCCTTGCACAAGGCGCGGTTCGCTCCGTGCATGGCGAGTGGGAAATCCGGTGTGACACACCGCCAGGTGCCCCTTCTGAACAATGCGCCCTCATGCAGTATGTAACCGCTGCGGATCGCGACAATGTGGGCCTCACCGTGATCGTGCTGCGCACTGCGGACAAGTCAGCCCGTATTCTGCGCGTCCTCACGCCGCTTGGTGTGTTGCTGCCGCACGGGCTTGGCCTCAAGGTTGATGATACCGATGTGGGGCGTGCAGGGTTCGTGCGCTGTCTGCCTCAAGGTTGCATCGCCGAAGTGATCATGGACGACAAGCTGGTTGAGCTGATGAGCAAAGGCAGCACGGCCACTTTCATCGTCTTTCAGACACCGGAGGAAGGCATCGGCATTCCGATCGCCCTCAGCGGCTTCAAGGCTGGCTTCGAAGAGCTGAAGTGATCCATTCTTCGCGTGACGGGTAAGGGCCTCATCTGAGGCCTTTTCTTTTTCAAAGGCTTTTCATCATGACAGACATGCATCAGGGGAGCTGTCTTTGCGGCGGGGTCTCTTTCCGCATCCAAGGCCCGTTCGAGCACTTCTTCCTGTGCCATTGCTCCCATTGTCGCAAGGGTACCGGCTCAGCCCACGCATCCAACCTGTTCAGCAACTCAGCCCATCTGACTTGGCTAGCTGGCGAGGACCTGATTGCCCGCTACAATCTGCCGGACACGCGACACAGCCGCAGTTTCTGCAAGTGTTGCGGCGCGGCGTTGCCCAGTGTCCAACAGGACAATAGCGGCATCATGGTGCCCGCCGGGTGCCTCGATACGCCCGTGGAGCTCGAACCGACCGCGCACATATTTACAGGCTCTCGCGCCAACTGGGATGAGAAGCTGGAAGACGTCATCCGCTTTGACGCCCTGCCGACAGGTTAAGACTAGCGAAACGGCAGCTAATGTAACGTGGGAATCTGCGGTGTGTCACTGCACCCGCCACCGCTCGACTTTTCCGTCTGGGCTCGAAGAGATTTCTTGAGGGCAGCCAGTTCCATCTTGGTCCACGTAATGCCGAGCCCTTCTATTCCTTCAGGGCGATGTCCCATCAGGGCCTTGATCTTTTCGGCTTCCTCAGGGCTGGGAAAGGCCCCGAAAGCAGGCAGACTGTCGCCATTCTCCAGCACAGGGTGCAGCGACAGTACCGTCTCCTCGGTCGCCCAGGAGGGGCGATAGAGCTCAAGGATGGCGATGTCCGAGAAGGGGGTGCGTGTTACGCGTTGGCGAAATAGCCAGTCACGGGACGTCTGTACAAGCTGCTGGCAGGAGAGATCCAGCCGCGTTTCCCGTGCTTCTCCCAGAATGGCAGAAAGCAGGAAAGAGGTTCCCGCAGCCGCACCGACAAGGCCCAGAAAGCCATATGGGATGAGCAGCCAGCTGAAATGGTTCCAGTTCGGCGCAACCAGCAGATACCACGGCAAAAGCCAGAGCACACAGCCAAAAAGGCCCACCATCACCCTCACTGGCAGGGGATAGTGATTGCGGAAAAGGAATGGATCATCCTTCGCCTTGGTGCCGTGGCCTGTGCCGCATCTGCTCATGCTGTCTCAACCCTCAATACCATAATCCGCTGCTGACCGGATCGAGCGGTGGAAGCGCAGTTTCTTCAGATACTCCACCGGATCCTTCGGTGTGACTTGCGCGCCTTCCGGCACATTCAGCCAATCGTAGAGCCGGGTGAGCAGGAAGCGCAAGGCCGCCCCCCGGGCCAACAGCGGCAGGGCGTCATATTCAGCCTGCGTGAGTTTGCGCACCGACTGGTAGCCCTTGAGCAAGGCGCGGGTCTTGGTCACGTTGAACATGTCATCAGGCTCGAAACACCAGGCGTTGATGCAGATCGCGATGTCGTAGGCGAGCAGATCGTTGCAGGCAAAATAGAAATCGATAAGGCCGGAAAGCTCATTGCGCAGGAAGAAGACATTGTCCGGGAAAAGATCGGCGTGAATAATGCCTTCTGGCAGGTTCTTGGGCCAGTTGTTTTCAAAGAAATCAAGCTCGGCGGCGATTTCGGCCTTCAGTCCCGGCTCCACCGTGTCGGCTCGATCGGAACACATCGCATAAAGAGGCCGCCAGCCGGGCACCGAGAGCGCGTTCTCGCGTCTCAATTCGAAATCCTCGCCCGCCTGATGCATCCTTGCCATCGCGACACCAAGCTGTTCGCAATGCTGAACAGTGGGCCGCCGGACCCACATGCCTTCCAGAAAGGTGACCATGGCGGCAGGACGGCCAGCGAGATGACCCAGCGCCTTGCCTTCCTTGTTGCGTAACGGGGTCGGACAGTTGAGGCCGCGCTCGGAAAGATGCTCCTTGAGGCCAAGGAAGAAAGGCAGGTCGTTTGGATTGACCCGTTTTTCATAGAGCGTGAGGATGTAGGGACCGGTCGTGGTCTGGACGAGGAAGTTGGAATTCTCCACCCCTTCGGCGATGCCCTTGTAAGATGTGAGCGAGCCCACATCGTAACTGTTCACGAAGGCGTCAAGTTCTTCGTCGCTGACCTCGGTATAGACCGCCATATCGGGCCCCTTTCGTTCTTCTTCTTGCGTTTTTTCTAAAAGCTCAGCGCCGGGCAGAGTGAACCGGCGGTATCCGGGTCACCCCACCGCCTCGGCCTTGGGGCCCGCCTCGAGAACACCTGCAGCAATGGCAGCCTCGCGCAACTCGCGGGGGATGTTGAAGATCACATCCTCATTGGCGGTGACAACCGTCTCAACTTTTGCATCATAGCGTTCCGAGAAGGCGTCGATCACTTCATTGACCAGTATTTCGGGCGCCGATGCGCCTGCCGTGATGGTCACGGAGGAAATGTCGCCAAGGCTCTCCCAATCGATGTCCGATGCCCGTTGCAACAACAGCGAATGGCGGCATCCGGCGCGTTCGCCGACCTCGCGCAGACGGCGCGAATTGGAGCTGTTCGGTGCCCCCACCACGATCATCACATCAGAACGAGGGGCCGTCTGCTTGACGGCTTCCTGACGGTTGGTCGTGGCGTAGCAGATATCGTCCTTGTTCGGCCCCTTGATGGAGGGAAAGCGACGTTTGAGAGCCGCAACAATATCAGCCGTGTCATCGACCGACAGGGTTGTCTGGGTGATCCAGGCAAGATTCTCCGGATCTCTGGGCTCCAAGGCCTCGACATCTTCCACGGTTTCAATGAGCTTGACCACATTGTCGCCAAGCTGCCCCATGGTGCCGATGACCTCGGGGTGACCGGCATGACCGATGAGCACGATCTCGTGGCCGCGCCTGTCGTGCAGGATCGCTTCCTTGTGAACCTTTGACACCAGTGGGCAGGTCGCATCGAGATAGAAGAAATTCATCGCACTTGCGGTCTCGGGCACCGATTTGGGCACGCCGTGGGCCGAGAAGATCACCGGCTGCTTGGTCTGGGGGATTTCATCCAGTTCCTCGACGAAAACCGCGCCCTTGGCCTTGAGGCTCTCGACCACGAACTTGTTGTGCACAATCTCGTGGCGAACATAGACAGGCGCGCCATAGGTGGCCAGCGCCAGCTCTACGATCTGGATCGCACGGTCAACGCCCGCGCAAAAGCCGCGCGGGGCACACAGATAGATGTCGAGTGGGGGGCGTTGTTCGCTCATACTGTCCTGTCCTTGGTGCAAGCCTTGCTGCGCATGTCGGTCGCTTTTTGGGAACGGGACCCGATCGGATCGCTCCTATTTGCTGCTAACAAGGCGATTGTCCGGGACAATGTCAAGATGTTAGGACCGGGAAAACGCCTCCAGATCCCGAGAAAAAGCCTTGGCAATTCTGTTAGTATTCGCCATTTGATTCAATTGTGTTATATGTTCCGCCCAATTGGGGCCTCAGTTGCAGGCAAAAGGTTGAGCTCTCACAGCTCATCAGGTCTGCCGCGATGGTGCGGCTCAAGTCAGTGCGTCAAGAAAGAGTTGAATATGCCAGTGTCTCTCTCCCGTCTTCGTGATCTGGTTGCCCTGTCTGTTGTTGGTCTGTCCCTGGCGGGATGTGTCACAGACGGCGTGCAGACCACGGCGAGCGATGTGTCCAATTCGGGTAAGGTGGTTGACGAAACCACGCAGTTGGTGCTGTCCAATGCGAACAAACTCAATGGCTATTGTCCAACGATTGCCATTCTTGGGGATACCAATGCCTATCAAAGCTACACGCGCGGCAACGCAGGCAATGCGCACGAGCTGATCTATCAGGCCTCCATCACACAGACCGCTCGGGAGTGTACCTCACTGGGGGCGGAGATGTTCCTCAAGGTGGGGGTTGCCGGCCGCGTTCTTGGCGGACCAAAATCCTCAGATAACAGCAAGGCCGTCCTGCCGCTGCGTATTGTGGTGAAGCAGGAAGACACTCTGCTCTATAGCCAGTTGCACAAGGTCACTGTCCAGCTGAACCCGCCGGATCGTTCAGGTTTGTTCGCCAAGGTCGACGAAGCCATCGGCATCCCCAGCCCGCAGGAGCGGAATGTGGAAATCCTCGTCGGATTTGATTCGGGGAACTGAGGGCGCCTATCGGCCTTCGGCATCCGCCTGTTGCCGCGCCATAGCCACGGCGTCCTTGATGCGCGTGACCATTTCTTCGGCCTCCTGACGGCTGTCGAACATGCCGGCGCGCATGAAGGGGCGACCGCTGGGATCCTTCATTTCAATCAGCGCTTCTGCAGTCAGACCTCCCTCACCTCTGACGGGCCCTTCCTTGATGACGAAATCGACGATTTCGGAAAAGGGCACAACGTAGGGCCGCGACCGGCCAAGGATCGAAGCCGAGATCTGACGCGCCTCATTCTTCTCGAAATCGAAATCGAACTGGCGTGACCATCCCATCAGCCCGTGCGAGAACCACACCCACCCCAGCCCGAAAGCAATAAAGGCAGCAGCTAGCATCAACAGGGTCAGGTAGACGTTGCCCCCCTCGATGCGTGGCCCGAAGAGCACGTAGAGCGACAGCGCCAAAAGCGCCAATCCGACAATGAGTTTTCTCAGGCGCACCAACCGCGAGAGATGGTTGCGGATGGATATGCGCTTCGGGTTCGGATTGCTCATGATCGGTCCTTTTCAGACTTTGTGCTCTTCTCCAACGCTTCTTGCCTTGTGATTGCGACAAAGACAAGAGCCTGAGACATCTTGCCACCTATATGATTGAGCGATGGCAAAGAGATCCTACGTGGTCACACCATGTCAGATTGGCGGGAAAAACAGATCATAGAGCACATAGAGGCTGAACAGGCTCATCATCGTCAAGGTGCAGAAAACCGCGAAGGACCCCAGATCCTTGGCTTGCCGTGCAAATTCGGCGAACTCGTTGGTGAGATGATCAACCAGCACCTCAATGGCGGTGTTGAGCGCCTCGACCGCGATTGTGACAAGAAAAATGAAGGTGAGAATCGCGTAATGCTCGAAGCGGGCACCGATCAACATATAAAGCAGCATCAGGGCGCCATAGAAGATCGCCTCGGCCTGCGCAGCCGTTTCCTGAAACAGGCGCTTGGCACCGGCGAAGGAATAGCGCGCCGCATTGAAGGTATGGCGTATGTGTTTGGTGGCGGTTGGGCCAGTTGGCTCGTCTTGCTCGACCATATCCATCAAACTCTTGTCATCCATCTGAATCTCATCGGGCATCTGAATCTCATCAGGCATCTGCATCTCATCAGGGGCGGACCATCCTTATAACACATGCACTGAATAACATAGCACTGTGTGATTCTCAGGAAGATCCCAATGACCGGATCGTTTGGCGTCCTTACACCCGATCCGTGTGACAGAGAGATGACGGGGGAGATGACGAGGGAGATGACGGACACGATTTGCGGACTGGCTGGTGGTGTTAGGGCAGGGAAAACGGGCGCTCAGCTCCGACCAAAGAGCCTTTCGATGTCACTGAGCTTCAGCTCCACATAGGTGGGGCGGCCATGGTTGCACTGACCCGAATGCGGTGTGACTTCCATTTCGCGAAGCAGTGCATCCATTTCTTCAGGCCGCAGGCGTCGCCCCGAACGGATTGATCCGTGACAGGCCATGGTGGCGGCGACATGGAGGATTTTTTCCTCCACCCGACTGGCCTTGTCCCATTCGGCAAGGTCGTCAGCAACATCCCGCACGAGGCGGTCAATATCCGGTTTGCCAAGAATGGCCGGGGTTTCGCGCACGGCCACGGCACCCGGACCGAAGGCATCGAGCGTCAAGCCGAGGGCTTCCAGATCTTCCTGTGCGGCTTCAAGGCGTGCCACGTCATCTTCTTCTAGTTCCACCACGTGGGGAATGAGAAGACCCTGACGGGCAATGCCCTTTTTCTCAAGCGAAGCCTTCAAGCGCTCATAGACCAACCGTTCGTGGGCTGCATGCTGGTCGACGATCACAAGCCCGTCTTCGGTCTGGGTGATGATGTAATTCTCGTGAATCTGGGCACGCGCGGCACCAAGGGGACGCCTCAAGGTTTCGCTGTCCGGCTCTGCCATCGTCGCGCGGGCGTCCGCCGACGGACGGCTGACATCGGCCATTCGGCCTTGCGATTCCCCCCCCTGCCCGATTGGTGCGTTCGGATCAAGGGATGCCTCGTGAGGCTCCATCCAGTGGCCCGGGGCAAGGCCCTCGGAGAGCCCCGATATCTCATGACCCGATCGTTCACTAAAGGGCTCATTGTGTGTCGGCAAATCGTGTCCGGCCGTTGCCGTAGCCTCGACCGGATCGCTCGCCGGGGCATAGGGGCTTTGGCGCCAGTCCCAATCAAGCGGGCGGTTTGGCTGTGCGAACGGACGTTGCGGTTGGGCAGCGCCGGACGTTGCCTGCGTATGGCGCATGCCATCCGGGCGCAAGGCTGCAAGGGTTGCCGTGCCGCCGGTCGAGGTGGCGCGGTGCCCCGCCTCCATCAAGGCCTGACGAATGGCCCCGACGACAAGGCCGCGAATGTGCCCTGAATCCCGGAACCGGACATCGGCCTTGGTTGGGTGGACATTGACATCCACTTCGTGCGGATCAAGATCGATAAAGAGAACGACGCAAGGATGCCGCCCCCCTGCCAGAAAGTCCGAATAGGCACCGCGAATGGCGCCAAGCATCATCTTGTCGCGGATGGGACGGCCATTGACGAAAACGAATTGCTGCAGGGAATTGGCACGGTTGAGGGTCGGCAAACCGGCATAGCCGGTGAGACGCACCGTATCGCGCAGGGCATCAAGCTCAACTGCGTTGTCGCGAAAGGCCTTACCCATCACCTGCCCCATGCGCACGAGATGAGCGTCCGGTCCCTTGACTGATGCATAATCAAGTCGCGAGCGATCCTCACCGGTAACGGTGAAGCGAATGCCGGGATTGGCCATGGCGACGCGCTTGATCACTTCGGAGATGGCAGCGTTTTCCGCCCTGTCGGTCTTCAGGAACTTCAGCCGTGCGGGCGTTGAGAAAAACAAGTCGCGTACCTCGATGCGCGTCCCGACATTCAGCGCCGCGGGCTTGGGTTTGCTTTCCTTGCCGCCTTCCACTGCGATTTCCCAGGCATGGGGTTCGCTGGCGTGGCGTGACGTGATCGTCAATCGCGCGATGGAGCCAATGGAAGGCAGCGCTTCGCCGCGAAACCCCAGATGCCGGATATCCATGAGGTCATCGGGATCAAGCTTGGAGGTGCAATGTCGCTGCACCGCAAGTCCCAGATCCGGCTGGGTCATGCCGTCACCATTGTCGAGCACGCGGATGAGATTCTTACCGCCACCCGCCGTGACGATCTCGATGCGGTCGGCACCGGCATCAATGGCATTTTCCACCAGTTCCTTGACCACGCTCGCGGGCCGCTCAACCACCTCACCAGCGGCAATCTTGTTGATCGTCGCCTCGTCCAGCTGAAGAATTCTCGAAGTGGTTTCCGCCATGGGAACAAGCTGCTTTCTTGGATTTGAGAATCGCCCGATCCAGAATCAGGGCAATGCCGGAGAATGCCACAGAGCGGGGAGCCGTCGCAATCGCCTGCAGCCTGAGCTGCACGTCAAAAAAAGTGGTGTCAGTTCAACCAAGAACCGGCTGTTCTTTGCCGACAAGATCGTCAAGCTGGTTGAAAAGCTTTTGAGAGCAAGGACTGAGAGCGGTTCAGCCTCTTGGCGGGGCGGCCTTCAGTCCCGCCGCGCGGCAAAGAAATCCTTGAGCAATTCAGCGGCTTCGGTTTCGGAAAATCCTGAATAGACATCCGGCGCATGGTGACAGATCGGCTGATGATAGAGGCAGGGGCCATTGTCGACGGCACCGCCCTTGATGTCAGCGGCGCCAAAATAGAGTCTGCGGATGCGGGCAAAGGAAATGGCCGCCGCGCACATGGGACACGGTTCAAGCGTCACGTAGAGATCGCACTCGGGCAGGCGCTGGCTCCCCTGCGCCTTGCAGGCCTGCCGAATGACAAGAATTTCGGCATGGGCGGTGGGATCATTGTGCTCAATCGTTCGGTTGCCATCAGCAGCAAGGATTGTGCCGTCCCTGACCAGCACAGCACCGATGGGCACTTCGCCCCGCGTCTGGGCAGCGCGCGCCTCGGCGAGTGCGCGTTGCATGAAGCTCTCAACACCTGTGATGCTGCCGCTTTTTTCCGATGCTAACCTTGTGTGACTGCTCTGCATGGGCCACTTGCCGTTTTCGCTCGCCTTGACTGTCGCATCTGTGGTAAAGGCTTTCGCCATGGAACGCAAATCTGGTCAAAATGGACCCGGTTCTGCCGACGCGACGTCGCCAGACCGATCCGAAACTGCGCGCCGCGATGGCGCCCACAAGAAAAATTCTGCAAGCTTTTCTGATAGGAAAGACAGCATGCACAAAGGTGGCAAGGACAACAAAAGTTCTTCAACAAAAGGCCGTGGCGAGAAAAAGCCATACCGGACGCGCGATCGCGACGGTGGCGGCTGGGCTCCGGGCCTTGATGCCCGGCGCGAAACGCAAGAAGAGAGCGAAATGCGCAGCAGCAACGAGCGAACCGAGCGTGATGAACGCAAGCCCGCCAAACGCTCGTTTGGTGCAGACGGAAAGCGCGGCTTTGCCGGAGAGCGCCAAAAACCCGGCGCGAAGTCGTTTGACGGCAAACGCAAGGACCGTCCCGCATCGGCCCGCCCGCACAGCAACAAATCCGTCAAGCCCACGGAACCCGACAAGCCGAAGGGGCCAGCCTACACGCCGCCAACACGCGCCCTCGAGGAGGGCGAGCGCATTGCCAAGATCATGGCACGCGCTGGTCTGTGTTCGCGCCGCGATGCGGAGGTCTGGATTGATGCCGGCCGGGTAAGCGTTAACGGCAAGGTGCTCGACACCCCCGCGATCAACATTCATCCCAAAGACAAGGTTCTGGTCGACGGCGCTCCCCTGCCCGTTCGCGAGCGCACACGCCTGTGGCTTTACAACAAGCCCAGAGGTCTTGTGACCACCACGTCCGACCCGGAAGGCCGTCAGACGGTGTTTGAAAAGCTGCCCGAAGGGTTGCCGCGAGTGATCACTGTGGGACGCCTTGATATCAACACCGAAGGTCTTCTGCTGCTGACCAACGACGGCGGTCTCGCCCGTGTGTTGGAGTTGCCCTCCACGGGTTGGCTCCGGCGCTATCGCGTGCGTGCCTATGGCAAGGTGACACAGGCCCAGCTCGACACGCTGGCCGAAGGTGTTGCTGTTGACGGCGTTCTCTATGGCTCCATCGATGCAGAAATTGAGCGCGAAGTGGGCGACAACGTCTGGATCACGGTCGCTCTGCGCGAAGGCAAGAACCGGGAAGTGAAAAAGGTTCTGGGCCATCTTGGCCTTGATGTGAACCGTCTGATCCGTGTCTCCTATGGTCCGTTCCAGCTGCTTGATCTGGAAGAGGGCAAAATTTCGGAAATCCGTGGCCGCGTGCTGAGAGATCAGCTCGGCGAACGGTTGGTGGAGGATTCTGGTGCGGATTTTGACGCGCCGATCCTGACCGAGATTGCCAAGGAAGATCCCAAGAAGGACAAGAAAGACGAGCGCAAGAAATCGGGCGGTGCCAAGGGCGGCTATCTTTCGGCCAAGGAAGGCGCACGCGTGATTGCCGATCGCGAGGGTCGCAAAGCCCGCGGATCCGACAGGGATCGGGATGGCGGCTTCAAGGATCGCGATGGCCCCCGCAGCCGAGACCGCGATGGTGGTCGGGACAGAAATGGTGGCCGGGATCGCGATGGCGGCCGGGATCGGCAGGGCGATGACCGCGGCTTTGATCGCGGCGACAAGCCAAGCTACAACGCCATTCCCTATGCCGAACGCAAGAAGTTTGATCCAACCGCTCCGCGTCGCACGAGCTTCGTCTACCGGGAAGAAGGCGCAGACGGACGCAAGACCTCAGGGCGCAATTCGCGCAAGGTCGGCGGTCGCCCCCAAAAGGCAGACATGCTCGACCCCAATGCCCGCATTGAGCGCAAGAAGTCCGACGGCTCCAAATCCTTTGGCGGCAAGAAGGGCTTCGGCGGCGGCAAGAGCAATGCCGGGTCAGGTAAATTCCGTGCCGATGGGCCGCGCGGCTCTGGCCCCAAGGGATCACGTTCAGAAGGGCCACGCTCCGGTGGACCGCGTTCTGGTGGACCGCGTTCTGGCGGCTCAGGTCCGCGTGGATCGGGTCAGGGCGGTTTCCGGCCCGGTGGTCCGAAGGGACGGTCCGGGCGCGACTAGTCCAAACGGCTTTGTGCCATTCCGATTGACCGGGCGTTGAAACCGTCCGGTCTTTCCTTGTTTCAATACGTCTCTGTCTTTACGAACATCAAGAAGGCCCCTGATCATGCGCATTGTCGGAGGACGCCTCAAGGGCAAGCAACTGGCCAGTCCCAAAAGCCAATCGATCCGCCCCACAACGGATCGGGTGCGCGAGACCCTGTTCAATATTCTTGCCCATTCCTATGATCACGTGGTTGAGGATGCGCGGGTGCTCGATCTGTTTGCGGGCACTGGTGCTCTTGGCTGCGAGGCGCTTTCGCGCGGCGCATCAGCGGCGCTTTTCGTCGAAGATGGCATCGAGGGGCGCGGTCTCATCCGGACCAACATGGAAACCCTCGGCCTGAATGGCGTTGCCAAGATCTTTCGCCGGGATGCAACAAAGCTTGGCGACATCGGCACCATGGAGCCCTTCTCTCTTCTCTTCATGGATCCTCCTTACAACAAGGGGCTTGGAGAGCGGGCCCTCGAGAGTGCTGTTGCAGGCGGCTGGCTCAAACCGGCGGCTCTGATTGTCTGGGAAGAGGATGAGCGGGCCGAGCTTGCCATACCCGATGGCTTCGAGCGTCTCGACGAACGCAGCTATGGCGACACGAAGCTTGTTTTCCTGCGGTTGGGCCAACCGAACCTCGCCTGATTTACGCAAAAACCAGTTGCTTGAGCGCGCAACCACCCAACAGGCATTGAACGTCAGGCTTTTCCTGCTCTTTTTAATCTGTGATCACGCCAGATCGTGAAGACACCAGCGAAGACGACCAGCATGGATCCCAGCAGCATTACCATGGTCAAATTCTCGTTGAAGATGAAATAGCCATAGGCCAATCCATAGACGAGTTGCAGATAGCTCAGGGTCTGGACCGTCACCGCTTCAGAAAGGTCCAGCGCCCGAATGAGGCAATAGTGACCTGACACCCCTGTCAGACACAAAGCGATCAGCCATACCCAATCCGCAAGCGGAATATCGGTCCAGAAGAACGGCCCGATGCAACTGGTGACCACGAGGCCGATCACGCCGGTGTAGAAGAAACTCACTTGCGGCGGATCCGTACGTCCAGCCAGGCGGGTCAGAATGTTGTAAAGGGACAGCGTGAAGACACAGAACACCGGCAGGAAAGTATAGTTCGAGAAATCCGCATCAAAGGGATTGATGATGATGAGGACGCCGCACATGCCCACGGCAATTGCCATCCAGCGCTTCCAGCCAATGATCTCACCAAGGATCGGAATGGACAGCAAGGCTACCATCAGCGGCGCGGCAACGAAAATCGCCTGACTTTGCGCCAGGCCCACATAGGCGAAGCTGAGAATTGATAACAGGATTTGCACGACAAGCAGAAGGCCTCTGCCAATCTGCAACATCGGGCGGGCGGTGTGGATCGCCTGGCGAAAGCTGCCCTTGGTATTCATGACCAGCAACACACCGAACAAAGCAAAGGCCCAGTAGCGGATCATGCTGATCAGAAACGGCGAATAAAGCTGGCCCACATGCTTTGTGATCGCGTCCTGAATCGAAAAGATCGTGACTGCAAGCAGGGCGAAGACTGGGCCGGAAATGCGCATCTGTCATTCTTTCAGGGGTGTGCGACCGCTTGTGGCTCGTGGCTTGCCTGAGGAAAGACAAGCACCAATGGACTGGCCACACATGGAGGGCGACGGGAAGCTTCTTGACTATTAGCAAGCGTTGCCTCGACATGACAAGTCGTTTCTGGTCATGACAGTACGCCACAAACCCGGATCGGGCTTTCTGCTTGAAAATGTGCAATTTTTCTGCTTTGGAGAGACGAGGACAATGATTGCTCTACACCTTTTGGCTATTGCTCTGACCACTTGATTCCAATCAAAGCAGTCCATAAAGGCGTTGGGCCATAGTCACATAGCCGAACACTCGGCAGTCTCTGACGGCGGCTTGCTCACTTGCTGAAGAGATATTCATCTAGTCATGAAGATCGACCAAATCCGGAGATTAGGATTTGGCGGTCTATCACACATTTGCCCCCTAGGAGAGGAGGCCGGATATGGCCATCAAAGATATCGTTTGCCTGCTCGACACGGAGACGGATCTCACAACCGCCCCCGTCCAAATCGCAACGGAAATAGCCAGCCATCTGAATGCGCACCTCACGGGCGTTGCTCCGCTGATCGAGCCGGTCGTCCCGGCTCTCATGGTTCAGCCGGTGCCCGATCAGTTCATTGCCGACGCGCGTAACCGTTCGATCCAGAAAGCAAAATCTGCTCTGGAGCGGTTCTCGGAATACGCTCAAAAAAGCGACGTCACGCTCGAAACCCGGTTGCTGGACATCACACCCGGAGGTCTAGAAACCTTCGTCAACAACACGCGCCTTTGCGATCTGATCATCGTGGGACAGGACAATCCGGACAAGCCGGAACCCCTGCGCGCGGATCTGATTGAAGCTGCACTGTTCGATTCAGGCCAGCCGATCATGGTCGTGCCCTACGTCGGCACAGAAGCCTTCTCGGCCAAAAAGGTCATGGTGGCCTGGGATGGGTCCAAGACGGCCGCGCGTGCCATCCATGCCGCCATGCCCATCCTTGAACTTGCCGAGGAAGTACAAGTCGTGCTGGTCGATGGCAAGAAACTGCATCTGCCGGGCGACCCCGGCGCCGATCTGGCAACCTATCTCGCCCGTCATGGGGTAGAAGTAACGATCAGCAGTGTCTCGTCCGAAGGCAAGGGCGTTGCCGGCGCTCTGCTGGACTATGTCGAATCGAACAAGATCGAACTCGTCGTGATGGGCGGATACGGTCATAGCCGCATGCGCGAATTCATCATGGGTGGGGCCACACGCGAAATGCTGACGTCAATGTCAGTGCCTTGCATCATGGCCCACTAGAGCGCACGACAGCGTGCCCGGCGAGGATAGCCTTGCCGGGTGGCGCATTTTGGTGTCCCCTTTTGAGGGCCGTCGTTTCCTGCACGGCGTCTACTCGACAAGGATGACCCAGCTCATGATCAGCTGGATGATGGCAAACAGCGGCAACCAGGTATGCTGGGTCTGGACATAGTTGGGTGTCCTCGACGCCATTTCCGCCAGTTTGCGCAATTTGGATTCAACCTTGTTGAGTCGTTCCTGCGATTTCAGGGAGTTCTCGTGCATTTCCTGCAAGGGCGCGATCTGCTGCAGAAGCATATTGACCTGCCCCTTGAGGCTGGACACTTCCGTCAAGACTCTTTCCATGTCTGCAGAGCGACCATAATCGGCCGCCGAAAGCTTGGTGCCCAATACATCAATGTCCGAGCGTAGTTTCTGGTATTCCGCAATTGCTCGATGATGATTGGCCCGGTGGCTTTCATCAGCATCAACCAGATTCTCCACACTCCCCAGTTCCATTTCCCGTTCCAAGTGCCTTACCCCTGTCGCGCGCCCACTCAATACCCGTTCACGATCGCGCTAGGCGAAAGACTAACAGCAGAACTTTAATAGATTGCATCTGTTTTTATTTGCCTTTTCCTTTGCTTAACACCTTATTAATCGCCCCGATCTTGGACAGGACTGTCTTTAACTAAAGTATGATCCAGATTGCTTGTGAATTTCAAAGCAAAGCGCTGGCAACACTGGATACATCAAGGACAAGCTGTCATGGGCCGGTTAGGGACAGGAGTGCCTCCTCGCGGGGTGCCGTTTCATGGGCTTCCGTGGGCTTACATGGACTTACAGCGAATGAGGGGATCATGAGCAGCTACCATCTCGACGTCTTTTTCAGGCCCCGCAACGTCATCGTCGTCGGTGCCTCGGCAGCGGAGGGAACCATCGGACAGGCGGTTACGCGCAATCTTCTCAGCGGCAAATATCGCGACAAGGTGTATCTGATCCACCCGGACGGGGGGGAGATCGAGGGTTTGGCGGTGCTCACGTCTGTTGATGCGTTGGAGATCAAGCCCGATCTGGCCATTGTTGCCCTTGCGCCGGACAAAGTTGCGCCCGCCATCAAGGCCTTGGGCGAGAAAGGCTGCCGGGGCGCCGTGGTGATCACCACGGAGATGGGCGGGCTTGACGACAAACAGAAACGCGAAACCATGGATGCGGCGGCAGATCACAAGGTGCGACTGATCGGTCCCAACTGCATGGGTATCCAGTCCCCGCGCCATGGTCTCAATGCGTCCTATTGCCATGTCTCGGCACTTTCAGGCGATCTTGCGCTGATTTCCCAATCGGGAGCGATCACGGCCTCGGTTGCGGATTGGGCCAGCCACAACAACATCGGATTTTCTGGCCTCATTTCCCTTGGCGACAAGGCTGATGTCGATTTTGCCGACATGATGGACCACTTTGCCATGGACCCGCACACACGGGCGATCCTGCTTTATGTGGAGACCATCATCAACGCACGCAAATTCATGTCGTCAGCCCGTGCGGCCGCCCGCACAAAGCCGGTGGTCCTGATCAAGTCGGGACGCCACGCAGAGGGCGCATCGGCCTTTGCCTCGCGCAACAACAAACTGGTCGGTGCCGACGCGGCCTATGATGCCGCGTTCGAGCGCACGGGGCTGCTGCGGGTGCATGACCTCGACGAGTTCTTTGCCGCCGTCGAGACCCTCACGCATGTGCGCAAGCTCAATGGCTCCAAGCTTACGGTGATGACCAACAGCGCCGGCATCGGTGTTCTTGCCGTGGATGATCTGATTGATCACGGCGGCTCATTGGCCACGCTTGAAGACAGCACGATTGACAAACTCGACGCCATTCTGCCAGCCAGCTGGTCTCGCAGCAACCCGGTCAACATCGTGGTGGATTCTGGCCCGCAGCGCTACAAGGATGCGCTTGATATCCTCATGGAAGACCGCAACAGCCACGCGATCCTAGTCATGACCTGCCCGACCGCGCTTGCCACCGGCGAAGAGGCAGCCAAGGCCATCATCGACGTGATCGAGGAACGCAAGAAGGCGGGCAAACGGCGCATTCCGGTGTTTGCGGCATGGCTGGGCGGAGGCGAAACCGTCAATCGGATGTTCGAGGCTGCTGGTATCCCACACTATCCAACGCCCGCTGATGCCCTCAGGGGATTTTCCTACGTGGTGCGCTACATGGAGGCGCAGGATCAGTTGATGCGCATGCCACCTGCCATCGGCGATTTTCAGCCCGATTACGAAGCGGCACGGACGGTGATCGATGACGCTCTGCATGATAGTCAACACCGGTTGAATGCAGTGGCCGTGACCAAGCTTCTCGAAGCGTATGACATTCCCATCGCCCCCTCCTATGCCGCTCCAACGGCGGTTGAAGCGGCCCAGAAGGCAGCCCCCCTCATCGCTCGTTATGGCTCCGCCGTGGTCAAGATTGACAGTCCCGATATTCTCTATAAATCCGACATCGGCGGCGTCGTGCTTCACCTTGGCAACACCGGAGCCGTTGCCACGGCGGCACAACAGGTCATGACCCGGGCACGGGAGGCCAACCCCGAGGCCGTGATTGACGGCGTGACGGTTCACCCCATGGTCAGGAAGCCCCATTCCATCGAACTGTTCGCCGGCATGAACGTAGATCCGATTTTCGGGCCGGTGATGGTCTTCGGGCGCGGCGGTACTGCGGTCGAGGTGATCCGGGACAAGGCCATGGCACTGCCTCCGCTCGATCCCCTCTCGGCGCTCCGCATGATCGAGAAGACACGCGTCAACCGCCGCCTCGAAGGCTATAGGGACACGCCTGCTTGTGATCGCGCGGCCCTTGCGCAAATCCTCGTTAAGATGAGCCGGATGGTCGCGGACTTCCCCGAAATCGCTGAACTCGATTTCAATCCCCTGTTGGCCGATGCCGGTGGCTTTGTCATTGCCGATGCCCGTGTTGAAGTGATCAAGGTGCCCGAGGGCATCCATCCGCACAATCGGTTTGCCGTCAAACCCTACCCGCACGACTGGGAACAGGTGCGCGAGCTCAAGAATGGCCGCACGGTCTTCATCAGACCCATGAAACCCGAAGACGAGGCGCTGTTTCCGGGCTTTTTCGATCATGTCACGGATGAAGACATGCGGCTGCGTTTCTTCTCGGCGGCGCGCACCATGACCCACGCCTTCATCTCCCGGTTAACGCAAATCGATTATGCCCGTTCCATGGCCTTCATCGCGGTGGACCCCATGAGCGGTGAAATGCTGGCCTCGGTCCGCTTGATGGGGGATGGCAATCATGAAACGGGTGAGTATGCCGTGATGGTGCGTTCGGATCTCAAGGGATTGGGTCTTGGCTGGATCATGATGAAGCTCATCCTGCAATTTGCCGAAAAGGACGGTTTTCGCGAAGTGGCCGGAGAGGTCCTGCGCTCCAACAAGACCATGCGCCAGATGTGTGAAGCCCTCGGCTTTGAAACCCGGACGGACCCGGATGACCCTGATCTGGTGCATATGGTGTTCAAGGTGCCTGAGATCGGCCGCAAGATTGCGGATCTGATCTAGCCGCCATCAAAGCATGAACGTGGATTCCATAAAGCAGGACCGCGAACCGGGGGGATTCGCGCTCCTGTGATGTCAGTGTTACGGGGCAGAGAGACCGCCGCATCTCAATGCTGGTTTCCTGTTGCAGCCAGTCGGAACTTTTGCTTTTTGCCCTATCCTGTTCCGAGCGATCAGCAACCAGGAACGCGCTTTTGCGAACAAACCGGTTCTCTCCAGTCGTCATGAATGCGCTTCCTGACATGCCCCATCAGCTTAACATGATTCCAATCGTTGATCTCGTCAGCACCGACCAAAAGTTGTGCTGTCAAATCGGCTCCACGGTGACGACTTGAAAAGTGTAGAGATCGCCGTCTTCATCCTTGATCGAGACATATTCGCCCGGCCTGAAGGGGTGCTGACCAAAACGATAGCCGGCCTCGACGTCGTCTTCACCTTCGATATCATAGGTAAAGGCCCAACTGCCTCCGGGCCGATGGATGAGATGGCCATGCTCGTCGGTCTCCCCCTGCCAGAACCGGTGAACCCGACAGTCCTTTCGATGCTCCCGCCAGGTTGCCGCGTCAATGTGGCCTTCGGCATCAAGCGGCGCAACAAACTCATAGCCGTGTTGGGCGCTGCCGTTCGGATGCTCAGCATCGCGCGCCAGATTAAGCCGCACTTTTTTCATGATAATGTTGGACATGTTTCCTCCCTGCGCTTTCCTTGTCTGGGTGTTCGACCTGCAATCAGGCCTGCCAGTTGCGTCCAGAAAGCCAGCAACCGCTTGACCCCAATACACGTTACGCCCGATCTGATGCACCGCACCCCCGGCTGGATCGCGACTCGCAAGTTTCCTTATTCGCACGATGCTCCCGAAGAATAGCCCCAATTACCTTCGATTGCTTCACGTCAAGAATACAACTTTAATCCAAGCTCGCAGTCAAATAGCCCTAGCGTATTGTTTTTGCGTATAAAATTCGCCCACATTGAATCGTTTAAAGAAGCTGTATGGGAGGTTACGTATCTTGACATCCCTCAATGCAAAAGACGCTTCCTGTCGGCATTGTTAGCGCATGATTGGCCGCAGTCAGTTCGTGTTAACTGCCTTCAGCTCGGGCGTGGTGCAAAGTTTCACCACTGCATTCTTCGGAAGCGGACAGATGGAATCCCTCAGTTACCAAATCCCGGCCAAAGAGCCGTTCGATTCTCTGGACCAGGATCACGCGCTTACAGCAACGCACAGCGGTCTGCCGCTGTCTGTGAGCGATGAACAGCGCGCTGTCGTTGCCTTTCTGACTGAGCCGCGCAGTTATGGCGAGACCGATCCGGTCGATCGGATCGACATGATGTCTTCGGTGCTGTTCATGGCCGGCGGCCATTGCTACAAACTGCAGCGCGACGTACCTCTGGGACAAAGCGAAGCCTTCACACTTGAACAGCGCCATCAACTGGCTAAAGAGGAAATGCGGCTGGGAAGTGCCTTTGCCCCGGAGCTTTATCTCGGGCTTGTACCGGTGCGATGTCTCCATAATCAGCTGTTTCTGGACCTGCCTCTGACGGCAAGCGAAGAGAGATCGACCGATGTCGCACGCATGGCATCAGAGGCTCCAATCGTCGACTGGCTGATCATGATGCAGCGGTATGATTTCTCCAAGTGCTATGACAAGCGGGTGGAAATCTATCAGCCCAATTTCGACGAATGCAATCGGCTGGCCGATCTGATCGCGCCCAGCCAGACCAGACGGCAGAAGCGCCGATCCGCCCGCAGCTGGCTGCGGCATCTGGAGGAGATGATCGGCAGCTTCTCGCCGCTGGTTCGCGCACTTGATAGAGATGCAAAAAACACCACTCTCAGAGCCTGTCTCAATCGGGCCTCGGAATTGCTTGAGCGCGCCTCACAAGGGTTGCAGGAACGCTGCCAGCACGGCCAGTTCCATCCCATTCATGGCAATCTGGGCCTGAGCAACGTGGTGGAGACATCCAAGGGCCTGCGGCTTATCCATCCACTGGTCAGCTCAAAAGCCAATCAGGTGCGCAAGTGGCATGGTGACCCCTTCTATGACCTCGCTTCTCTGATCGCCGAATTGTGGTCGCGTGGTTTGCATCGTCAGGCGAATTGGGTTTTTTCGCACTATTGCAACAATCAGGTCGACAGCGATGCGCTCAACGGATTGAAGGTGCTGGATCTTTATATCTTCATGCGCGCCACGGACAGGGCGAAACGGCTGAGTGCCGCCTTGACCACCCGACCATTGCATGAAACCGACGGCGGCATGAAACCCCGTGCGCTCAAGGGATATGTGACGACGGCGCGCGAGAGTCTCTTGCAGGATGAAGCAGCACTGGTGGTCATTGGCGGCAGCACCCATGCAAACCGATCCAACCTTGCACGGTTGCTTGCTCCGGTCATCGGGCGCCTGCCGGGCGCGGTCTATCTATCGGCAGATCAGGAGATCCTGTCTCTGCATGCGGTGGCGTCACCGTCCATGCTGCCCCAATCGGCCCATCGCAAGTCGGTTTGGCGGTTGGTTTATCGCAGAATGGCCGAGAAGGCACTGATTGCCCTTGAGACCGGATATTCAGTGGTCCTGGAAGGACGGTTCGACAGCCCGGAAAGCCGAGAGATATTGACCGAGCTTGATCACAAGATCCCAACCTCGGTGTTGCTTCAGGCCTTTCATCTGTTCGATACCTCGCGAGACCATCGGCATGGTGCAGAACTTGCCCCAAAGGCAGGAGCGCTTGAAGAGTTGGAATTGCAGAGCGCATCATCAGGGTGTGACCGTGTCGAGCTTGGCACCTCAGAGGCAGTGTTGCCGATTCTCCGCAGAACCGAGCTCAGCCGGGACTGGACCCGCTGGATCGAACTTGATGCATCAAGCTCTGTAGGCAGCCTTCTTGAACAGACGCTCAGCCAGATCAATCCTGAATGGACACCAGTTTCCAAGGGAACGCTTCACTAGGCCGACCTGGAGCATGACAGCTCATCAATCCGTTTTGGTGCGCTGCGTTGACGCCATCCGAAACCGGCAATGCATCAGGGTTCCAAGACCTTGTTCACTCGACAGGGTCATTTCCCCGCCGATCGCTTCAACAAGTTGGCCCACCAGCATCAACGGCAGGATTTGCCGCAAACCGATCTCGCTTAATTGCGACTCGATGTGCAAGGGGTTGGTGATCGTCCGGATTTGGCGTGCCGACAGAGCCGTGCCCGTGTCCAGACACTCGAACACGATATGCTGACCTGAACTGTGCTTGCGCAATTCGACGCGAACCGGCTGTCCCTCTTCTCCCAGAAGCCGTGCCAAAGCCCCCTCGACCGCAAGTGAGATGATGCGCGAGAAGGCATTGGCATCGCCATTGACCATCAGGCCTGAGTCGTCTGTGCAATCGATCTGGATCGGGCTGTTGCGCACTTCAGCTAGGGTTTTGAGAAACGAGGATTGTTCCTTGAGCAAACTGGCAAGGTCGCAGCTGTGATCGCGGGAATAGAACCCCTTGATTTGCGCATCCGAGAAATCATGAAGCAACTCGAGCTGGTGAGCGGTGCGTGTGACCGAGCTCGTTGCCGCGACGACCAGATTTTCGATTTCGTTGAATTCGGCCTGCAAGGGCATATGGCGGCAGAACTGCTCAAGATCCTGAAGAGCTGGTTGAAGCAATATCTCCATGGCTTCCTCAAGCCAGACGCGGAATTCAACGCCGTTGATCGCAGTACTCTCGCTGTTGAGGGTCCCGTCCAGCAACAGCATGATATCTTCTGCTTTCACTTTCAGGGTATCCTCGGCAAACCGGATCCGGGACGTCATCGCGGCATTTTCTTTGCTGTTACCGGTCGCGCTCTGAATGCGATCAACTGCCCGATGGGCTTCATTGCGCGTTCGCACCACCGCCTGACCGAAGATCTGTGCCAACTGCGAGCTTTGTTCACTATCGCTTTCAGCCTCCTGCATCGACACACTGCCGCGGCGGCCCATTTGGGACAGAAAAAAGTCCATTTCACTCTGAATGCCGAATTGCGCCCGTGAGAGGCCGCGCGCTTCGTCAAATTCACTAACCCTCAGTCTGCCGTAGAAATCGAGAACCCGAGCTGCGGCATAGGTTATGCCAAATGACCAGGCTGAAATCGCAAATATGCCAATTAGTTGGGCAATCATAAGCTCAGTCAGGTTTGCACTCCGGCTCATCTGGAGCACTGGCGAGAGAAGGCCACCTATGAGGCCGCCAGCGAGGAACGTTGCAATCAGATCTCCCGGATCGTCAACCTCGATGACCATCAGAATGCGCCGCAGACCGATACAGACCGTTCCTGCAAACAAGCCAATCAGGGCTGCATTTGCTGCGGTGACGTACGGCGCAAAGGCAACCAGCGCGATGGCACCAGCGAGTGCGGCAGCCATGACATCCATCGCCGCTCCCTTTTCGCGCTGGGACATCAGCAAGATCATGGCGGACACCACGGCGAAGCTCGCCCCCAAGAGAACCTTGAACAGAACGTCAGGCATGGCGTCGAGATTAGAAACCTGAGCGATGCTCAGACCGGCTGTGCCAAAGATCATGACAATCACGCCAAGCGCATGCATCGTGGGGCTATGGCCGCGGGGGCGTCCGGAATGGAGCGGGAAGCGCCCTCTGCGAGGACCAATGGCGGCGCTGGCGGCCAACCCAACAGCCCCGGCAGAGACGAAGATGGCCTCGGCGCCAGTCTGATCGTTGAATCCCAAGCCAGAGATCCAGCCGGCGTGACCGGTCCCATTCGATCGCACCCAGTGGGTCACGAGTGGGACAATAAAAAGTGCGGCAACCCCGACCAGAGCATTGCTTCCGATGAAGTTGCCACGTTCGGACAGCGAAGCCGTGGCGAGGATGCAAGGGATCGTATAGAGCAGAAGAAGAGGCAAATCGTTCATGTTGAAATCAACATCGATCTGCCCAAACAATCCAAAGCCAAGGCCGAAGAGGCCCGCGACGCTCCTGCCACTGATAAGCGAGTAACCGATCAGCCAATAACATACAAGCCCAATGCAGAAACCGGCGACGACGCGCGTGATCGTGTCCAACTCGTTGCGAGCTTTCACTCGGCCGGACATCAGCAACAGTATGCCCAAAGGCAAACCGAAGCCTGTCATCGACATGAGGAATTGAGCCAGTTCGAGCATGGGATTCTCTTGAATGTTACAGTATGACGGCTATTGCAAAGACCACAGTACAACTATCAGAGACCTCGAAACAACCGGTCCAAGAGTAACGAGGTTCAGGTTAGCCGCCCGTTAATAATCACAACGCAACGGCGGCAAATGCTGATTTGTTTTAGATTGCCCATAAGCACAAACACGCAAGTATCAACCGAATGTGCAGCGATTGGCATTATTGCATGGAATTCCCGTGGGGGCGTTCATGGCTGAGGGCGGATTTCGACCCTCTGGGAATCAGCTAAGCCAACAAGGATATGGTCGCCGCTCTCGTTGATCCGCATGCGCCCATACTGCGCCCGCTCAAAGGCGCTTGCGTGGCCTTCCTGAAAGAAAAAACTGTCGGGATGCAAAGCCACAGGTCGCACAGAGTTTCCGGGATCGACGCGAAAGGCAAACAGACGCTCATTGCTTTCGAGCGCCACGTCCGAGCGGTGAAAACGGTTGAAATGTGCCACCTTGTTGCCATCGATGCGCAGCACCAGTTGAGAGGCGTCTTCGGCAGCCTCTGCTGCACCGCCGCCCTCATCTCTCAGCGCGTTCAGCCGGCTTCCCGCTTCTTGTGCGATCTTGTAGTTCAGGCGCATGTAATCCCCTTGCATCAACGAGCGCGGATCAACGGGCGCGAGCTCCAAGAAGATCAACTCACCATTGTTCCTGAGGGTTTCCTTGCTGAAAATGGCATAGTTGAAAACGACGAGGATCGGCAGCAGCGCGATGAGGATAAGCCGACTAGGCATGGTCTGCATCTCCATTGGACAGGGGCCCTGTCACCGTGGGGTTCTTCACCGCCGACAGATGCCAGCCCTTCGCGTAAACGATGGCCGCACCGAACAGGAAGACAATGCCCGACAGGATGAGAACAACAGACTTCTGCAAAAGCGTAATATCCAGAGCATAATAATAGTAGCAACCAAAGCCGAGCGCTAACAAAAGCCCCAGCAGCGAATGAACGGGCCGGTGCGTGGCATAGCCAGCGATCATCAGAGCCAGAGCCAGAAGGATTGCAGGATCGGCAACAAGGCCCAGAAGAACAACCCCGGCAAAGGCGATCAGGATCGGTTCGGACCGCCAGGCCGTTTGTCGCCCGGCGATCCAGCGGATCAGGGCGAACAAAGCAAGCGTGAGCAGGATCTGAATGGGCCATTTCTGTGCGAACCCGCTCATATCGATCGACAGATCGACAACATCAAGATCGACCTGCTTCAGGCCGTGCATCTTGACGAAGGTCGACACGATGCCAACACCGGCACAAAGCGAGACGATCAGCGCGTCAAACAGGCTGGTGAGCGCTTTGCGGACCCACGGATAGGCTAGAAACGCAGCTAATGCGAGAAGATGCGCTGCGACCAGAGCGGTGAAGGCAAAGGCGCGCCCTCCCTCCGGCCCGTCAATCAGCAGACAGATCCAAAAGGACATCAGAAAGGTGATCCCCGCCACGAAGCGCTCGAGCGACGAAGGGAAAAGCAGAAAGGACAGGATCGCCACAAGCCCCAGAATGGCCGCCACCGGCCAGGTCCATGACAGATTGAACAGGGTATCGGTCATCTGAACGAGACCGGAGATCAGTGCCACCTTGCCCGCTTGCAGCAGAGTGAGCGCGGTCTGGACCATAAAATCCTGCGCCAGTCCGAGTTTCTTGATGCCGGACCGGTATAGCCCCATCGCAACCAGCATCAAAAGCAGGCCATTGCCGATCAGACTGGCGTCATTGAGTTTGAACAGACCAAACAGATAAAGTAGATAAAGGAACAGAAGTCCCGAGACAATCGCACCAATGCCGCTGAGCGCTCTGAGATAGAGCGGCGCCTCTGCATGAGCGCGATCTTCAATGGCAAGAATTTCGGTCTTTATCGCGGCCGCGTCCTCCGCCGTCAACGAGAAGTCCTTGCGCACATGGTCCAGCCACTGAGGAACCTTCGGTGCCTCGAGCATCCAGCGGTAGCCCTCCTCGATGAGCGGGGCGTGTTTCTTCGTTGCTGTGGGCTCCTTTTTGATCGGGGTATCAGTCACCGTGCTGCTCCCCGTTCATTGCTTCGATTTCAGTGGGTTCCACTTCAGATACAAGCTGCAGAAGTTTGCGCAGATATCCGGCGGCCGCGCCAAAGGACCCAATGGCAGCGATGCCTGTCAGAAGCGTGGTAATCAGCGCATCAGCCTCGTGGTTGTCAAGAAAGACAGCGAGGCCGACCAGGAACAGCAAACAGGCAACGAGTAGTGCCATGGCAAGCACCGGAATATCGAGATCCACATAGCGGAAATAGAGATAGGCCCCGGCAAGGAGCACGCAGCCGACAGGGCCAACCAAGCCGGAGACACCCTCCCCCGATGCCACGGCGGAGACAAACTCGATCAGCAACGGGAAGAGACATCCAAGGGTCGCTGCGACCAGAAGCCAGCGGGTCCAGACCGGACCGAGCCATTGGTTCGTTTCCCCTCCCCGTTTCGCGCTTAAGCGCACGATCCCCTCTCTCAGGACAAGTGCGCTGCCGTTCAACAGGCTGAACGTAAAGGAAAGGTAGGCATCAAGGGCGGAATTGCTGCCCAATGCTTCGTCCCACCACAACATCAGAGCGATGTTGATCAGCGCCCACCATATAAGCCAGAGAGCGGAAAAGCGGGACAGGAGTGTCCATGGCGTGATCAGCAGAGCCCAAAGCGCGAACAATTGCCATGGGTCCGCGCCACTTTGATAGATCTGCCCGAACGTTGCCAGAAACACGCCAACGAGCGTTGAGGCCACAAGCAGCAGCAATTGTCCGCTCAGCCGTTTGAGCGTTATGAACCAGGCGCCAAGGGCCGCAGCGATCAAACCGGCCTCGATCATTCCCAGCTTTGCCAGATCGGGAATGGAGGCCCAGTTGAATGCGAAGAAGAACACAATGCCAGCAAGGATAAGCCCGGTGCCGAAAGCCAGCATCAACACCATCGCCCACTGGGCCCACGCCCGAGACGGATGCAGCCAATCGAGGGATGCTTGACGTAGGTCCGGCGAAATCACGCCCTTCAGCGCCAACTCGTCGAGGAGATGACGGTCGAGAGATATGCTGTTCAACCGTCGCTGGTCTGAGGATGTGCTTGCGTTCCGTGTCATGGCGTTCCGTGTCATGGCGTTCCGTGTTATGGCGGCATTGTCCTGATCCGTAAGCTCGCGTCGAGCGGCTGAAAGACCTATTCAGCCGATTGCGGCCATTTCGTGAGCAATACCGCCTTGGGCGTAGGTCTCAGGCAACCATAGCACGGGTTTTGGTTGGAATCAGTGCCTAGGAACGGTTTGCCGCTTCCGTCTTGGGACGCAGCTTTTCGGTCACCGTGATCACCGTGACCGACGCGAGGCCACAAAAAACAAAAGCACCGGCGAGTGCCAGAATGGAGCCGTCATAAATCAGCCCGAGGCCCGTCGCGATCCCCATGGCAATGAAGGTCGAGATGGCACCGACCCACGCGGATGCCATACCGGCGACATGCCCGACTTCTTCCATGGCCAGCGAGTTCATGTTGCCGAACATCAGGCCAATGCAGAAGAACATGGGGCAGAACATGGCAACGAAGAGCCAGAGTGGTGGAACAAATCCGTAGGGGTAAGATACGGCAAGCGATATGGCAGCCAGTATAATCAGGGCTGTTACCGCCGTCTTGGCGACGCGGCGCATGCCGAAGTGAACCGCCAGCCGGCTGTTGGCAAACGAGGCGACGCCGATCGACAGAGCCAAACCGGCAAAGAAGTATGGGAAATTCTCACCAAGACCGTAGGTGGACTGGAACAGGTGCTGTGCAATACTGATGTAAAGGACGAATGGCCCCATAACGATGCCAGCGCCAATCATGTAACCCAAACAGCTGACGGTGGTGAAGACCGTGCGTGTGCCATTCCAGAGCGATGCTGGCGAGATCTTGATCCGGCGTGATGGGGGCAGGGTTTCCTTCTGCCGGACCAAGAGCCAAACGCCTCCGATGGTCGACAAAAGCATGAAAAACAAAAACAGCGATCGCCAGCCAGCGATTTGCGCCACCACCTGTCCGAGGATCGGCGCTATGACGGGAACAAAAATGAACACGCCCATGACAAAGGACATCACCCGCGCCATCGCACGCCCGACAAACAGATCCCGCACCAGCGCGATCAACACGATGCGCGGTCCGGCAACACCGATGCCTTGCAGGAACCGCCCGAGCATCAGCGTTTCAAACGAGGTGGAGACCATCGCAAGAATGTTGCCAGCAATGAAGATCGCCATACCGATGAAAATGGTCTTCTTGCGACCAAGCTGATCAGACAGGGGGCCATAGAACAGCTGGCCAATCGCCAGACCGGCAAACAGCGTCGTGATGACCTTTTGCAGGTCCTGAGGAACGGTATGGCCCAGCTCCCTGCCCACTTGATCCAGAGAGGGCAGAATCGCATCGGTGCTGAGGGCTGGAAGTGACATCAATAGCGCCATCAAGATGATGAATTCTGCAAAGGGCATGTTCGGCTGCGCCTGATCCTTGTCAGTTTCGTTCGGCGTTTGCGCCTCCGACGGAGGATTGACCGTGGTCTGCTGGGTCACTTGAAGTGCTCCAAAAAAGTAGAGCCCAAAACCATTGCACGCTGACAACGCGAGCAGCTGTTTGCGTTAATGATCGGGACTGAAATGTCTAAATCGGATGAACCGGGGAAACGAGAATACGGCACCGGTGGATGAATTGAATTGTTGTTATTATCATCTCCCAACATGCTTGGCTAGACATGACATCGATACGCACTTTATTGGTGCATAGATGAAAAGTCGTTATAAATTCGTTCTTCGAATTAAAATAGATCAATAAATATTGATAAATCATCAGTTCAATATACTATCATTTTTTATAAATTTTATGATCATATAAATCTCCAAATTTCGAATATAACGCATTTTATTTTCATTGTATTCTTGCTGGAAAGATCCAAAAAAACCTTCTTACACTCAATACACGACCACATTATGCAAGTATTGCATACCCAATAATCTACTATAAGTATATTTACATACATTGAAGATTCCCTTCTTAGAAGATGCTAATGTTTTAGCATTCATTAAGATTGTTATAGAATACTAATAAAAACAATCCATGGTTGTTTCTCCATACGCTATGCTGGCCACAGCCCGTACTAAGGCTCAAGAGGCAATTCTAATGACATCCAAAAAACGTTCAATTTTTCCGGCATGGCTTCATGGTCTGTCAGCGAAAATCTATTTCATCGTTCTTGTGTCCATTTTGGGGATCGGTGTTCTCACTGTGCAAAGCAGTTTTTTCAGCAGAGAGGATCTCGAGCGCTCGAAAAGTCTGGAACTCAAACATCTGATCGAAACCGCTATGGCCACGATTGAGTCGTTCGATCGTCAGGCAAAGGCGGGTCAGATGAGTGTGGAGGAAGCACAGACTCGCGCACAAGAAGCCCTGTCGATTCTGCGTTACAATGACGGCGACTATTTCTGGATCAATGACGACAACGCGGTCTTCGTCATGCATGGGACCGATCCCGAACTTAAAGGGGTTGACATGTCGGACAAGCAGGATCCCAACGGTCTTTATTTCATGCGGGAGTTCGTCAACGTTGCCCACGATGGTGGCGGCGTCGTTCGCTACTCCTGGCCACGCCCGGGCAACAGCCAGCCGGTTCCAAAGATGGCGTATGTCGACTATCACAAGGACTGGGGCTGGGTTGTCGGAACCGGCTCTTACATCGATGATCTCGATGCGATCTACTGGTCAAATCTGAAAAGTCTGCTCATCAGCAGCCTGATCATCTTGGCAGTGCTCAGCTCCGTCTCGGTCTTTCTTGCGATCAGCATTACCCGTCCGATTGGCCAAATTGTTCATTCGATGCTGCAACTGGCGGAAGGCCAACTCGACATTTCCATTCCGCATCAGAAGCGGCGCGATGAAATCGGGAATATGAGCAAGGCCTTGCTGGTTTTCCGCGACAACGCGAATGAACGACTGACCCTTGAAGCACAACAGGCTGAACAGAAGGCGCTGGCAGAAGAACAGCAGCGAAAGATGTTGCTTGAGATGGCGGATACATTCGACCGGCAGGTCGGCTCGATCTTTACGCAGGTCAAGCAAGGGGCTGAGATGCTTGAGCAGGAAATGAGCCTTCTCGCTGATCGCGCCAAGGAAAACACCGATCGTGTGACAACGATTTCTTCGGCCATGGAAGAATCGAGCACCAACGTGGAAACCGTTGCAAGCGCGACCGAGGAAATGACAGCCTCGATTTCAGAGATTGCCGTTCAGGTAGAAGAGTCACGTGGTGTCGCCGAAACTGCGGTGGATGAGGTGAACAAAGCATCTCATGTGATCTCCACACTTTCGCAGGCATCCGATGCCATCGGCAGGATCGTCGGTCTCATTCAGGATATCGCGGAACAGACCAATCTTCTGGCGCTCAACGCGACCATCGAAGCGGCAAGAGCAGGTGAAGCCGGCAGAGGCTTTGCCGTCGTTGCCGCAGAGGTCAAGGATCTTGCTTCGCAGACCGGCAACGCCACCGAGGAAATCTCAGGCCAGATCGTCTCCATCCAGAACAACATTTCCGGTGCAGTCGACGCGATCGGGCTGGTCAAGAAAACCATCGACAGCATGACGGCTATATCGAGCACGATTGCTGCTGCGGTTGAGGAACAGGGAACGGCAACCGGCGAGATTTCCAGCTCTATCACACTTGCAGCTGCGGGGAGCCGTGACGTTTCGCACAATGCGGAAGCCCTCAATGGTCTGGCCGGCGAGAATGGCAAATCGTCCGTCATCATGTCTGACAACATGCGCGAGCTTTGTGAACAGATGGATTCTCTGGAGCAGCAGATCGTTGACTTCCTCTCAGGTGTTCGGGAGCATCGCACGGATACTCAGGAAGCGACAGCAGCCTGACCCCTGAAACGATCCTGAAACGCCTTTTGGGCAATTGTTTCAAGATGTTTCCCAGACAGACAAGCTCTTCAATCCCGCATTTCCCAACAGAAGTGCGGGATTTTTTCATTCATGAGCCGCGATGCCGCTCGGTAAAGCGCCCCTTGGCGCTTGTTGAGGGGCGCGACCTGCCCTCCTGCCAATTTCCACGGGGCGTTTATATATATTTCAATATTTTTCTGTGATGCTCACTGAACCTTCGTTGTGACACGGATCGAAAGCAGCGGAATACTCGGACGATGACTTTTAGGGCTGCCAAATGAGTGATGGCCATTTCATCCGGGGACTGTTTGGACAGAGTTCGAGGATATCGGGATGCATGAAGGAACTGGCAACAAACGTGACTATTTGATAGCCTTTTGCCTGCTGATTGTCATACTTGCCGGAGATGCCGTGCTCCTTTATTTCTCGTTTGGGGAAGGCACCCAGACCGCAAGAAACGCCCTGTCCTTTTCAAACCAGATCTTCATAACAGCGACGACGCTTCTGTCGATCGGACTCTATTTTTCGATCAAGCATGTCAAGCGGCTCGCCCAAGAGCTGAGCCATCTGCAAACCAAAGCAGAAAAGCTCGAGCGCAAACATACCTCTCACAAGACAGGCATCGACTCCCACGCCATCGTTTCGATCACCGACGCCCGCGGCACCATCACCTATGCCAACGACAAGTTTTGTGAAATTTCCAAATACTCCCGGGACGAGTTGGTCGGCCAGAACCACCGCATCTTGAACTCGGGTTACCATGACAAGAGCCTGTTCAAGGACATGTATCAGAAGATCGTGCTTGGCGTGAGTTGGTCGGGAGAAATCCGAAACCGCGCCAAGGACGGCAGCATCTATTGGGTTGCAACAACTGTGATGCCGATCTACGACAAGGACGGAAAGCTCGAAGAAATCATTTCCATCCGCACCGACATCACCGAGCTCAAGCTGCAGGAGAACGCTCTCAAGGAGTACAACAGTCTCCTGTCGGCGACCTTTGAAAACTTTCCAGGTTCCATCAGTGCCTATGACGCGGATTTCCGGCTGCAGATCGCCAATCCGTCTTTCTATGACCTTAACAGCATATCGGAAAAGGAATTTCCTGTTGGCAGTCACATGACGGATCTGCTCCGTTTGATGGCCGAGCGGGGAGATCTTGATGAGCTTGGCGCAGATACGGTTGAAGACCTCGTTGACAAGGCTTTCGATCAGGACTTCTTGCTTCAGCCACATGTGCTGGAGAAGAAAATGTCAAATGGCAAGGTTCTCGAGATCAAAGGGTGGCCGATTGAAGGTGGCGGTTTTGTCAGCTCCCACATCGATGTGACCGAACGCAGCCAGATGATCGAGGATCTGAAGTTCAAGCGCGAGGAAGCAGAACAGGCTTCCCGCGATCTTTCTGCTGCCCAGCGCGAGCAGATCAAGACTAATTCGCATCTGCTCAATTCAATCAATTCGATGAAGAACGGCTTTGTCATCTGGGATTGCAAGGACAGACTGGTAATGGCCAATGATGCGTTCAGGCATTTCAATGGCCCCATCGCCGAGCACATCAAGCCCGGTCTGCTGTTGCGCGAGTTGCTGACCCTTTGTGTGGAGAAACAGGTCTGGCGCGCCGAGGGTTGGGAAACGCAGGCCCTGATCGACAAGCGCAACGAATCTCTCGAAGAAAACGGTGAAATCGAGCACGAAATAGCGCTGTACGACGGAACTCAGCTCGTTGTCACCGATCGCAAGCTCTCAAATGGCGATATCCTGTCCACCTATGCCGATGTCACGACAGCCCGGGCACGAGAGGCGGAATTGCGCCGAACACGAGACGCTCTGCAGCATATCGCCTATTATGATGCGCTTACCACCCTTCCGAACCGCGCACGCTGTCAGCAGGATCTGGAAAAGAAATTCAAGTCAGCGACGACACCGCGCCGTTTTGCCATCGTTCAAATCGACCTTGACCGGTTCAAACGTGTCAATGACACGATGGGCCATGCTGTCGGCGATCATCTTCTCAAGGAAATCGGGACGCGCCTGATGTTCCTTGCGGAAAAGGTGCATACATTCCATCCCTATCGCTGGGGCGGAGATGAATTCGTGGCAACGGTCGAGGTTGACTGCACGACCGATCTTGAAGATCTGTGTCAGGAACTCACAGATCTGGTGGCCATTCCGGTTCAGTCTGACACGCTCACTCTTTGGCCAACAGCGAGCCTCGGTGTCGCGGTGTATCCTGACGATGCTTCTGATCTTGAATCCCTGATGATCTACGCCGATCTGGCCCTTTACAAAACCAAGGAAATGGGACGCGACGGCTATCAGTTCTTCGCAGCCGAGATGAAGGAGAAGGTCGACAGCGACATCGAAATCGAAACCGACGTGCGAACCGCCCTTGAGCAGGACCAGTTCGAGCTCTATTTCCAACCACAAATCAGTACGATAGACGAACGCGTCACCGGGATCGAAGCTCTGCTGCGCTGGAACCATCCCGAAAAGGGCCAATTGCCCCCCGGTCTCTTCATGGACGTGGTCGAGCAACATGGCATGGCATCGGCGCTTGGTCGCACGATCTTTGAAAAGGCGATGATTGCTGCGCGAAAATGGATTGATGAAGGGCTCGATTTCGGTCGCCTGTCGATCAATCTGTCTCCGTCCCACCTCAAGAAGAATATTCTCATTGACGACTTCTTCGAGAGCGTCGAGCGGCACGGTGTGAACCCTGACCTTCTGGCCGTTGAACTGCTCGAAAGCACATTGATGGATAACAAGCACCCCAACATCATGGAACTTGTCAGCGCCATGGCGGCAAGAGGCGTTCATATCGAGCTGGATGACTTCGGAACCGGATATGCGTCCCTTTCGCATCTATCGAACTTGCCCGTCGACGGCATCAAGATCGACCGGTCGTTCGTGAGCAACATTTCAAGCTGCGAGAAGCAACAGGCGATCGTTGAGGTCGTGATGTCCATGTCCAAGTTGATGCAGTTGCGGGTCGTGTGCGAAGGCATCGAGACGCATCAGCAGCTGAGCACCGTATCCCAGATCGCCAATTGTTCCGTACAGGGTTACCTCGTCTCGCGCCCGCTGAGCTTCGATCTCGTCACCAAATGGCTGCGCGAGAAGCGCTATGAAGGGGTGCTAACCCCTCCGCCTCCTCGCAAGCAGGACGATGACGATAAGGCAACGACCTACTTCGGCAGCACCAACTGATCCCTCTAGAGACGGAGACCCGGATCAGCTTTTTGGCTTGTCTGCCCCTTCGTCATCTGTTGTGACGTCTGATTGCTCTGCAGAGACCTTTTGCTCTGACGAAACTGGGGCGCCGTCTGAAGCATCGTCCTTAGCGTCGTGTGCCTCGTCCGTCTCTTCCGGCTCAGCCTCAGTGTCCGCTGCCTCCGCTGCTTCTGTGTCTTCATCAGAGGAAATCTCTTCCTCTTCTTCGGACGGTTCCCAGCTATCGGGAACGACAACATAGCGGTCTTCTTCGTTGAGCAGTTCGGGAGAGACAACACCACCGAGGGTCGCCGAGGTGGACGCGAAATCGAAGTCGTCCTTGTCTTCGGCAACCAAGGCGTCGTTGCGCACGATCCTCACCGCCAGATAGGCGACCAGAAAAGCCAGCAGGAAGCAGGGGAAGAGGAAAAGAGCATCGACACCCATATATTGCATCAACACCGAGGTGACGACCGGACCAATCGATGACCCAACGCCGAAAGACACCAGAAGGCCTGCCGCCATGCGGACATAGCCATTTTCATTCGCATGGTCGTATCCATGCGCAGCAGCGAGCGAATAGGCAGGCTGGGTTGCCGCGCCAATCAATGCCCCGACAAACAGGAAGAGATAAAAGTTCCCAGAATCGAGCAAAGTGATCGAGATCGAGGCGAAGATGCCCAGAATGCTGATCACAAGCAGAACCAGACGCCGGTCCATCCTGTCGGAGAAGCGACCAATCGGCCATTGGCTGAGCATGCCGCCAAGCCCCAGCATCGCGGCAAAGATGGGTGCCTGGGACATCGAGTTATATCCCTTCTCCACTGCATAAATCGGCGCGAAACTCATGTGAGAGCCCACCACCACACCAATCACCAGCGCCGAAACAATGGCGGCAGGAGAGGTCTTGAAAACCTTGCGCAGATCAAGCTTGACGATGGCGATCGGAGCTGGCTGAGCCGCTTTCGTCATGGCGACGGGCATCACGGCCATCGAAATGATGATCGAGGCAATAGCAAAAAGATGAAAACTCTCCGGCCCGGCCAAGGTTGCCATGAGCTGACCGCAGGTGAAGGCAGCATAGTTCACGACAATATAGACCGACATGATCAAGCCGCGGTTCGAATTGTCGGCGAATTCGTTCAGCCAGCTCTCGATGATCAGATAAAGGCCGGAAATGCAGAAGCCAGTCATGAAGCGGAACAGGATCCAGGCTTCGGCCTGTGTAACCAACGGATGCAACAGCGCAGCAGCCGACATGGACGAGACCATGACGGCAAAGCCACGAATATGTCCGGCCCTCACCACCACGTGCGGCGTGATGATGGCACCTGCAACAAAGCCAGCGAAGTAGGCAGACGCTGCAAGACCGATCATGAAGCCTTCAAACTGAAGGGACAGTGATGCAAGCGGCACGATGGTCATCTGGAGACCATGGCCTAGCAGAAGCAGGACAACTGAAAAGAGAAGCGACGCGACGGGAGCGATCATCTGAGCCATGGCGATCATCCGAAGAACGTTGTAGCAGGAGCAAGCCTGCATAGTCTAAATGTCGGGTGGATGGATCCCTGCACCTGGTTTGCGTCAGGATACTGCGAGAAGAGCCGTTGGTCCCGTCGACAACCAGAGCGCTGCTTTGGAGACAGGCATTGGGTTGAGGGCGACCATTTCCACACCCCGTAATCTCTTTGTTTTGATTTGCATAGGGGGGATTTCAAAACTACCCTAACAATTTCCCATTTTTTCTTGGGTGTGGTTGTCAAGCCACTCACTCTTCGGGTGGCCAAGGGCGCAAGAGGTCAGCCTCAGACCATGCAGCGACCCAGTCGGGGACTGCAGCGCTCTCGTTCGCTCCGGGAATGGAGGCCATGACATCGCTGGCGAGAAGCGAGCGCCCCTTTTGCGTGACGCACGTGCGCAACAGGGCCGATGACACCGGCTCCCCCCGAACCCACATGGATTGGGCCATGTAAAACCAGCGCCCTTCGATGCCCGCAACCCTCGTGCGCATGGTCACCTTGTCGAATAACCGAACGCGGCGACGATAGCGGGTCGAACTCCCGGCTACGGCCAATCCCCATTTCTGCTTCTTCATGGCATCGCTGAAACCGGTGCGGATGGCATAATCAAACCGCCCCAGATCATAAAGGGTGAGAACCCGCCCGTTGTTCATCTCCATGAACATGTCCAGATCCCAAGGGCGGCAGATGAAAGTAATCTCGCTCGTCTTTTCAAACGGCAAGCGTTCTCTTTTCAACTGGGCTCTGGCGCTCAGTATAGTCTTGGTGAGGCGCACGACGGGATACATGATGGACGGGGCCCTTTCTCGGCCAAGACAGATATAAGCAGAAGGGATGTGGGCAGATGAGGCTCCTCACCTTCCCTTTACGATAACGGCAGTCATCTTCTACTGTATCCCTTTGTCAATGGCAAGGTTGAACCCGGCTAGGTGCCGTTGCATGATGTGCTTCATCGTGACGCGCATGCAGATGCACAAAGGAGACCAAGATGTGTGGACGCTTTATCCTGAAGGGCTCTTGGGCGGCCATCCATCAGATGTACAATCTGATCCATCCCGAGGACACGCACAGAAACGTGCCACCGCGTTACAACATCGCACCGACGCAGGAGATTCTCTATGTCGCCGATGTGAATGGCGAGCGCCGTCTTCTGTCGGGGCGCTGGTGGCTCGTGCCACACTGGGCCAAGGATCTGCAGAACGAGTATCCTATGTTCAACGCCCGTTCGGAGGAAGCGCACAAGAAACCCGCCTTTCGCGAAGCATTCAAATATGGCCGCTGCCTCATCCCGGCGGACGGCTATTATGAATGGACGAAAAGCCCGAAAGACGGCAAGAAAGATCCGCATCTGCTGCACCTGCCGGACTTCGAGGCGTTTGCCTTTGCGGGGCTCAGTGCCTTCAACGAAACCCTTGGCCTTTTCAGCTGCACCATTCTGACCGCACCCGCCGTCAAGGAAATCAAGCATATCCACCACCGCATGCCGGTGATCCTCAAGCCCGAGGTCTATGATACCTGGCTTGATCGCTCGAACGGCGTCGATGATGCCCGCGCTGTCCTCAACGAACATCGCGATCACGAACTGATCTCCTACCAGGTCGACCGAGCGGTTGGCAACAGCCGGGCAAGCGGAGAAAAACTCATCGAACCGGCCGAAGAGCCGCCTTCCCTGTTTTCGCTCTGAACGTTTGGGGAGACGTGCGGCAACAGGCAGCCAAAGAAAAAGCGCCGGAGCGGAGGCTGCCGACGCTTTTTCCATTTCAGACGACTTGCGGCCCGATCCAGATCTAGGACTGGAGCTTGTCTTCAGTGCGCAGGTCGAAATCGGATGCATCATGACGCTCGTGCAGCTGTTCGCTCAGTTCGCCTTTGACACGGTTGACCATGCGCCCGCGCTGGACAGCTGGTCGCTCAAGTATTTCGTTGGCCCAGCGACGCACATTCACATAGTCCTCGACAGAGAGAAACTCACCGGCATCATATTGCTTGCCCAGCGCTAGATTGCCGTACCAGGGCCAGGTTACCATGTCGGCGACGGTGTATTCGTCGCCGCCAAGATACCGGTTCTTGGCCAGCTCCTTTTCCAGAACATCGAGCTGGCGCTTGGCCTCCATGGTGAAGCGATCGATGGCATACTCGATCTTGAACGGCGCATAGCTATAAAAATGGCCAAAGCCGCCGCCCAGATAGGGTGCCGATCCCTGCAGCCAGAACAGCCAGTTCAGAACCTCGGTGCGATGCGCAATATCGGTGGGCAGGAAGTGACCGAACTTTTCCGCCAGATAGAGACAGATCGCGCCGGATTCAAACACGCGGATGCCGCGGTCCTTGTCGAACAGCGCCGGGATCTTGGAGTTGGGGTTCACCTCAACAAAGCCCGAAGAAAACTGTTCGCCATCGCCGATCTTGATCAACCAGGCATCATATTCAGCGTCCTTGACGCCCAGCTCAAGCAGCTCCTCAAGCAAAATCGTGACCTTTTGGCCATTGGGTGTTGCAAGAGAATAAAGCTGCAAGGGATGCTTGCCCTGCGGCAATTCCTTCTCATGTGTTGCGCCGGAAACAGGGCGGTTTATCTTGGCCCAGGCGCCAGCCCCTTCCTGATCCCAAACCCATACCTTTGGCGGCTCGTACCCATTCTGATCAGACAATGCTCTAAACCTTTCATTATCGGAGAAGCGTCAAAACGACGATCGATTGCTGTTCAATATAGGCACTCATGCCCGGACACAAAAGTCCCCATCAAGACCCGCTATTACAAAGTGGCGGTGATGCAGCCTTTAAGAGATCCAGTCCAATGGGATTTTGGTCAAAGCCACCAGGCAACTTTCCCCATGATATATTTTACGGTACGCTACACCTTTTCATACGCCCGACAATCGTCCCCTACAGGGCCCAAAAGGCTGAAGACGATGAAAAATCCCTTTGCAAAGCTCGCAGCCAAAACCACGAACAGTCTGTTCAAAAGAACCAAGAGCTATCGCGAGCTGTGCGCGCGCATCGAGTTGCTCGAACATCTCGTCATCCCGCCGATGACAGCTGATGCGGTGATCACCTTGCGGGACGGGGCGCAGTTTCATGTTCCCAATCATCAGCAGGATATCATCCAGAAACATTTGCTCAAGCTCAGAAACTATGTCGAATTCGAGATACTCGAGAGCTTGAAAAGCCGCATTCAAGAGGATGCTATCATCCTTGATATCGGCGCCAATATTGGCAACCATGCTGTCTATTGGGGCAGACACACCCATGCAAAGCACATCTACTGTTTTGAACCAGTGCCCGAGACCTTCTCAATTCTTGAGCGGAATGTCGCACTGAACGCCCTTGAAGGCCGCGTTGACTGTCATAACTTTGGACTTGGCAATTCCCCTTCGAAAGGCAGCATTGCACAGTTTAACGAGGACAATATCGGCGGCACAAAGATCAAGCCCGATGCAGACGGCACGCTGGAAATCCGGCCGCTGGAGAAACACATGCAGCGGATCGGCGCCCACCTGTTGCGCCATTAGACTGGAGAGGAGCCGGAACGCGTTGGAATCTTTCTCTCGCCTCAAGATGGCCTAAACGGTCAGGCCACGCCGTCTGGCGATATTTTCATCAGCATTCTCGCCGTTCAGAAAACCGAATCCGAGGATGAACTTGCTGCCATCATCGCGCACGAGATGGGTCACATCCTGATGGGCCACCACAAGGATGCCGAGGTGGTGCGTGCCATGACCGATGCGGGCTCTGTTGCGGCGCAGGCCTTTACCTACGCCAGCGTCGTCTCGCGCATGGACTCGCGCAAAATCGGCAAGGGATCTTACCAGTATTATCTGCCGGACAGTGAGCAGGCCGCCGTGCGTGACGATGCTGTCCACAGCGCGGCCATGCTCGTAACCGGGGTGACCTTGCTCAAGGATGTCGGATTGGCCCAGTTCGACCGCAGTCAAGAACACAAGGCAGATGCCTTCGCCGTCGAAATGCTCCTCAAAGCAGGCTATGATCCGACCGCGATGGCCGATGTGCTAGAGCATATCCGCACCGCCGAGGCCGAGGCCGAGAAACAGAGGCTGGCGCGCAACGGCAAGAAAACCAAAATCAAGAGTTTTGACTTCGACTCGGTTACCGACGTCATGATCAATGGTATTACCGGTTCGGTGTCCGAGTTGGCCCAAAAGGTCAAGCAAACGCATCCATCGGCAAAATCGCGTCTTGATCGGGTCAACAAGCAGGCAGCCAAGCTGCTCGGAGATTCGGTCCCGGCGCAACGCGAGACAAAGCGTCACAAGGCAGCCAAGTCCGCATCTTCCTTCCGCAATCTTGCATCTTTTTATCAACGTCTGCATCAGTATATCGCAGATGCCGATAACAAATCGAGCCTTCGCAAACTTGCATCCATGCTCAAAGGAGGCTTCGGCAAATCAGCAACCGCGCGCACCATGGCCTTTGCTTCGCTGAACACTTGGGATCCAGAGATAGCCTACAAGCTTCTGAAGGGAGCCCAAAACACGCAATCGGCACCAATCGGCTACTATTGCATGTTGGCTGGGGCCCATGCCCAGCACAAGAATGGCGTTGATGCCAAAAAGGTCATCGCTCGGATGCAGCGAAAGTTTCCGGTTTCCAGCACTCTGCCGACTGCCATCACGACGGCCCGGACACTCGGTGATAAAGAATGGATGACGGCTAGTATGGAGAGCTGCAAATCGCAGGGCGACAAGCAGATTCGCGACCTTTGCAAGCAAGCGTCCCAAGGGCGCCGCGCAGATGAAAAGTACCGCTCAGCCGATGGTTTGATCGGAGCTCTGGCAAATAGTGGCGATGACCAGAACCGGGGGCTGGCGCCACAAGCCTCAAACAGCAAATTCCTTGGAGGACTTCTCGGTCTCTAGGAGTCGTTCTGCATTTGCTAGCGGATTGTTTTAGCTAACTAAAGAGGCATCATCATTGACGATGCCTCTTTGTTTTTGCTTGGTCGACATTCAAAGGCAGGCAACACAGCGGTGCAAGCCGTGTTTCACCTGCCTTGCCAGATCAAGGCTTGAGCAGGATCTTGCCTGCCCGGCCCGGTGTCAGAGCCGCGGTCATGGCTTCCTTGGCTTGGTCGAGGGCGTAGATCCCGCCGGTTTCCAGTGGTAAGTCCCCCTGAAGGGCCAGCTTCACCAGCTCAGAAATCAGGTCCTTGCGCAGATCCGGTGCCATATTGGCGCTCACTTGTGCCCCCCAAAACCCCTTGATCACGATCTGCTTCATGATCAGCGGCCCGGACCCAAGCTTCATTGGCTCGCCCGTGGCGGAGCCAAAAATGACCAGCTCCCCGTCCGCAGAGAGCAGATCGATCAGATCGGCGGATATCGCCCCGCCGACAGAATCGATAGCGGAGGTGATGCGACCATCGCCGACCAGAGCGCGGGCATCGTCTTTCCACCCCTCAACCGAGGTAGAGAGCACATTCTCGATACCCGCCTCGCGCAACTCTTCGGCGGCCTCTGGACGACGCACCAGATTGAGAAGGTGAATGCCGCGCGCCTTGGTCAGGCCCACCATGATCCGTCCGACAGCGCCGTTGGACGCGGTCTGAACGATCCACTCGCCGGGCTTGGCCTGAAGGGTCTGCAACAGGGAGATGGCTGAAAAGGGCATCGCGATCAATTGCGCGCCCTGTTCGTCGCTGATCTGCTCGGGCAAGGGCAACAGGCCCGCTGTGGGCGCAATGAAGTATTCAGCCCATGACCCGTGCACACCGGCAATCGCGACACGCCGGCCAATCATCGCATCATCAACGCCTTGCCCGACCGCTTCGATGGTTCCCACGGCTTCGGAGCCGCCAATGGCTTCGGGAAGCGGCGGCTTGTAGCCATAGTCTCCACGGATGGTCCAGAGGTCGTGATTGTGAATTGGGGACAGGATGGTCTTGATCCGGACCTCGCCCTCGCCCGGAGTGGACAGATCAACATCGCGGGGTTCGAGAACATCTGCGGGGTTTCCAAACTGGTCGTGAACAGCAGCTTTCATGAGTCATAATCCTTATGGTCAGACGATCAGACGTGCCTTTATGTCTTCCAGAACCGCTTCCAGCGGGGTCTGATCGTGCGAGAGTTTCGATTGGATGGCCGCGCCCAGCAATTGCGCGTAGAGCACCTGTACTGACCTTTCCGTGGCCTCCTGGGGGTGGAGAGAGCCGTCGGCCTCCCCTTCACGCATGATGATCGCAAGTTTTCCGACGAGCGCCTTGACGCCATTGTCGAGCACCAGACGCATCGTCTCCGACAGATCGGCGACTTCGGCCCCGAGTTTGACGACAAGGCAGGTGCTCACCAGTCCCTGATGCCGATCGTGATCCAGCCATGCAGAACAGAAAGCCATAAGCTTGTCTGCGCCGCACCCGTCCCGGGTCATCAGAGCCTCGACGCGCGTCAGATAGTCTTCCACATAGTCCCGAAGCATCGCTTCGCCAAAGGCCTCCTTGGAGGGGAAGTAATAGTAGAAGGACCCCTTGGGGACCCCGCTCTCATTGAGCAACGTCGACAGGCCCATGGCGCCAAAGCCGCCCTTTGTCACGAGAGCCCGCCCCGTGGAGAGGATCGTCTGGCGGGTTACATCCGATTTTTTCATGCGTTTCATACTTGCCATATAGGGACTAATAGACCGGTCGTCTAGTGTCTGATGCAAATTAGGTTAACGCGGATGGTACGCATAACGGGCCAGAGGGCAGCTGGCATGCTGACCGCCACCCGGTTCCTACTGTGCCCGAGCTTGTGTGGCTCTTTTCAGGAAGGGCTCGACACCTGAGGCAATTTCGGGGGCGAGCAGAGAGGAGCCTTGAATGGACAGGTGATCATCATCAAAATAATAGACGCTGTCCCTGAAGGCCTGAGTGCCTCCGACCGTATTGGCGAACTCGACTCCCTAAGCGACCCAACCCGACCACGACAAGCACAAAGGCTTCGGCAGGTGTGATGACCGTGTGGGGAAGGCACGGAGTCCTGTATCAACCTTATCGGACAAGGACGACAGGGTGCTGGCGGATATCCGCAAGGGCAATATCCGCAATCCGCCCCATTGAGCACCCTCCCCCTTACCTGTCGGTTCAGCAGGTCAATGGCTATCCGGCTCGTGCTTTTTGTGCGATTTGCTGAAGCTTTGTTGCACCTGGATGTGGTGATGCGGAGAAGCGCGTTCGCCTTCGTGGACATGGTGTGTGCCACTGGCGGTCACGGGGACGAGGGAGAGCGATCCATGCGCGACCCCTCGTTCCAAAAAGAGGGTTTCGGCGGTGGAGGCAACATCACGCAGTTTTCCATGCGTGACTTCGATCTCCAGCGCGGTGGAATGATCCAGAGGAATGGAAAGGGAGGTAAGGTGCCTGTCGTGCGCATCAAGGCGGCGTTTTGCCAACCGCGCTCCGAGGTTTCGGGTTGTTTGGTCCACGGTGTAGGACACAACCCCGAGGCAGTCGGCATCCTCGGGCCCCTCCGGTCGGTCGAGCATGGCGCGGCGAACCAGATCCCTGATGGCTTCTGACCGATTTTGCGCGCCGCTTTCGCTCATATACTGGTCTAATGCTGCTGCGATTTCATCTGAAAGCGTGATGGTTATGCGCTTCATTTCTTTTCCAGACTTCCGACTGTTACCCCCGGCTCGACGCCACAACAGGAACCTAGCAGCAAACGGGCGATATCAGAAGAAGCAAAATACCACCTGCCCGCAATCCGGGCCTGACGAAGCCCCCCCCTATCGCAGTGTCTTCAGTGACTGGAACTCATCCCCTCCCTGCCATTCCACCAGAGGACGAGGCTCCGTCCCGAGCCTCGGTGCGGTCGAAACACACATCAGGCTGCAATTGTCCGCCCTGAAGCTGGAAGCTTTTGGTGCAGACGGCTTTGCGCAACCTGTCATCATGGCTGATGACGACAAGGCCGATGTGCCTCTCGGTCAGCACAGCCAACAAGGCCTGCCAGATCTGCCGCGCCGAGATGGCATCAAGCTGGGCGGTGATCTCGTCGCAGATGAGGAGGCGCGTTGTTGGCAGGATGAGGCGCGCAAGCGAAACCCGCGCAAGCTCTCCACCCGACAGCTCGCGCGCTCGTCGTCCATGCCATTCAGGCCGGATGCCAAGCCCTTCAAGGATTGTGTCATCAATCGCGCCGCCATTTTCAAGGACATCGGCAATGGACCAGCGCGGATCCACGGCCAGCTCTGGAGACTGCGGTGCCAGTTGCACGGGCGATGGCCCCTTAAGCGCGGCGATATCCGCGCCATCCCAAGAGACATGACCCGCTTGCGGCCGCAACTGACCGGCCAGAATGCGGCCAAGCGTCGTTTTTCCAACACCGGACGGACCTGCGATGCCTATCCGCGCGGTCGCCTCTACTGCAATGCTTGCCTGATCGAGGATCACGGCATCGCCAAACCGGTGGAACAGACCCTCAGCGCTGAGCATCGTATTGCCCCTCTCTTGGTGGGAGAGCAAAATCTTCCCAGGTTTGCGCCTGCCAGAGCGCCTTGGTGAACGGATGCGTCAGCGCCCCGGTGTGGAAGGCTTCCGTGTCGGTTACGTCCACTTGTCGCCCGTCCTTCAGGATCACCATTTGCCTAGCGATTTGCGCCAGCCGCGTGAGATCATGGCTGATCACAAGAACGGCCTTGCCATCTGACGCAAGAGATCCAAGAAGCGCCATAATGCGGTCGGCGGCTTCTCCATCCAGACCTGCGGTTGGCTCGTCCGCGATGATGCAGTCAGCCCCGGTTGCGAGCGCAGTTGCGAGCAGCACGCGCTTTGCCATGCCGCCCGACAGTTCATGGGGCCACAGCTTCAGGTTTGCTGGCGGCAGCCCAAGATGCGAGAAGAGCGTCGCCACATTACAATCCCGTCCGGCAAGCTTGGCAAAACGGGCGACCTGACGACCGACCGGGCTGAGTGGGTCCAAGGCATCCCGGCTTTGCGGGGCAAGCGCGAGAGTGCCGTGCTTTAACCGTGCGCCATCAAACTCCATCCGCCCCGTGATTTCGGCATTGTGGGGCAAATTGCCAATCAGCGCCTCGGCAATCAGGCTCTTACCTGCCCCCGATCCACCGACCAGCCCGGTGAGCTCCCCCCGCGGCAGAGTGAAGGACACGTCCCTGATCGGAGCCAGATGAGCCCCATCGTGCTGTCGGAACCGAACAGACAAATTTTCAACCACCAGCATCAGGCCACCCCTTCGTCTGGGTCGGATACCCGCCGCAGTGCTTCGCCGAACATCTCAAATGACAGGGCAACGAGCAGCAGGCCCAGACCGGGAAAGAAAGCGAGCCACCAAAGGCCAGATCCAAGCGCCCTTAGGGACTCGGACAGAATAACGCCGATGGATGGCAGGTGCGGCGGCACCCCGAGCCCGATGAAGGACAGCCCCGCCTCGTGCAGGATGGCATGGGGGAAGATAAGCACGAAGCCAGCAATGATCTGGGGGATGAGATGAGGCAGCAGATGTCGCCGCGCCACCCAAAGCGGACTGCGCCCGAGCCCACGCGAGACGGCCACATAATCGGACGCCAGCACCCGCTGGGTCTCGTGACGCAACAGGCGCGCAAGACGCGGCCAATGGGTGAGACCAACCCCAAGGATGACACCCTTGACGCCTCCACCCGCTGCATAGGCAACCAGCATCAACAGGACGAAATGGGGCAGGCCCAGAAACAGCTCAGTTGCGACCCCGACGATCCGGTCTGCGATGCGATTGACACTGGCCAGGAGCCCGAGAATGACAGACAGAGCCGTGGAGACAATGGCCGCAAACAGCCCGATGCCGATGGATTGGCCAAGCGCCAGCAGCGTGCGGAGCAGCATGTCCCTGCCGAGCATATCTGTTCCAAACAGATGCTCCGGGGAAGGCGATAGCATCCGCAGCGAAGGACTGACCCGCAGGTCATCAGAAGAGACAAAGAGGGAGAAGGCAAAAACACCCAATACCAATGTCAGGGCGATGAGACCGCTCAGGATAGCCTGACGCCGGATGCTCGATGCATCCTTGCGACCGACGGGGCCGCTCGCGGCTCCCTCTGGCTCAGGCCATTCATCAAAACGAGCCTTCTCGATCAAATCCGTCACGGCTTTCCCTCGCTCGTCGTTTCGATATCTGTCGATGGCATCCGCGCCCATCTGCGTCCTTTGTGCCCGACGCCCGCCTGATTGCGAAGGCGCGGATCAAGAAGATAGGCACAGATGTCCGCCAGCATATTGCCAAGGAACACCACACCGAGCGTTGCGAGGGCAACACCCATCAGCAAGGGGGCATCGGCGCCCTTGGCCGCGCGCACCGTCGCTTCGCCCAGACCGGGCCATGAAAAGACGCTCTCGGCCAGAACGGAACCGCCGATCAGCTCCCCCGCTCCTGCCAGATGCACCGTTAGCGCCGGTCCGAGCGCATGGCGCAGTCCGGACCCAATGAGCAGTGGCAAATCGCGGGCTCCATGGGCCTTGAGATGACGCGCTGCGGGGCCTTCCAGAAAAGCACGTGCCCGCGCTCTGGTGTGCAGGATAAGAGGCGCAATGCCAACGATCGAGACGGTGATGGCAGGCAGGATCAGATGGCGCAGCCTGTCGCCGAGCGTCACCTCATCCAGCGTCAGGCCCGGGGAAGCGGAACAGCAGGCAGGCAGCCAGCCAAGCTGCACCGAGAACAGCGCAATGAACATGAGCGCCAGCCAAAAGCCCGGACTGACCGCCAGCGTCACGGCAAATCCGCGAATGATCCGGTCCGGCCAGCGGCCTTTGGATGCAGCAGCAATCAGCCCCAGCGAGGTGCCAATGACAAAGGCAAAAATAAAGGCGCTTCCGATCAGAGACAGGGAGGCAGGCCAGCGGGCCATGATCACCTCGCCGACCGGTGCGTTAAAGAGCATGCTGTCGCCGAAGTCTCCCTTGAGGAGATGAGAGAGCCAGCGCAGGAATTGTTCAGGCACGGGATCATTAAGGCCCCAAGCCTTGGCAATCGCGGCGCGCTGTTCCGGCCCGACCAGAGCCACGCGCGCGCCCACATAGGCCTGCACCGGATCAACCGGCGCAAGCCTGATGAGCGTGAACAAGCCCACCATCGCCAATGGCAGCAGCCACAGGAGACGAATGAGGCGTTCACCCAACAACCCCAAGAGCCAGTGATACCGGCTCATTCACAAGTCCACTTCCAGGACGGCAGCCCTTGGGTAATTGGATAGCCATGGCCGTGGGGTTCAATCTGGACGGGGCCGATGTCGAGGCAATCGCTGATCCAGTAGGCATGGTCGATGTTGACCATCCAGGCCCACGGCGCATCGCCCTTGGCGCTAAACCCGGTCTTGCCATCCCACTGAGCGGCTTTCCACTCGGGAAGGGACGCCTTGAAGCTGGCGGCCGACTGGGCTGCATCAAGATGGGCATCGACAGTGGCATTGCGATAGAAGCCCGTGTTGTACCACTCAACCCCGGCATTGCTGCCGTGATAGAGCGCATAGATCTCTGATGGATCATGCGCCCCCCAGCCAAGGACCACAGCGCTTGCGTGCATTTCCTTGCCAATTGCATCCCAGCTCAGGCCCCGTGGTTCGGCTATGATGCCAAGCGCGCGCATCTGTTCGGCCGCGCCCAGCGCCAAGGCCTGACGCAGGGAATCCGATGCCGGGTAGATGAGCGGGAAGCGGGCTTCAAGGCCATCCTTTTCCCGGATGCCATCGCCGTTCTCGTCCTGCCAGCCCGCAGCGTCCAACGTGGCTTTTGCCGCATCGACATCGCCTCCTTCGAGGTGGGCGTCGGGATTATCCCACGGCAGACCATCAACCGGACCATAGGCCGGTGTGCCGTGCCCATTGAGCGCCAATGCGACCAATGCCGCCCGATCAAGACCCTGATTGATGGCAACACGGATGGAGCGATCAGCGGTTACATCATTCCCAATCGGTGCGCCGTCTTTTGTTTGACCGCCCGATGGAAGCATGGGGAAGGCGATACCGCGGTTATCGACTGTATCGACATATTTGACATGCATGCCACCTGGCACCTGCTCCGCGTCAGTCGGTGGAACCGCGACCAGATGCGCCGCCCCGGATCGCGCCAGATTGAGCGCCACGGCCTCTTCGCCAAACACGAAGGTCACGCGCGGAAAGGCAATCTTTTCGCCATACCAATAGGGATTGGGTTCGACGATCAGCTGCTCGCCTTCTCGCCACTCGACCATTTTGAAAGGCCCGGCGCCAATCGGGTGGCGCGCATAGTCGTCGCCATAGCTGCCTTTGGGCACAATGCCCAGTGCCACCAGATGCGAGGTGAAGGTGATCTGCGGCTTTTTGAGTTCGAATTCGACCTTATTTGGCGAAGTCGCGAGCGCCTCTTTGAGGTTCTTCATATCCGTCAACCCGCCCGCGTCTCTTGCCGCGTTGAAGGTGAAGGCAACATCCTTAGCAGTTAGCGGTATGCCATCGGAGAATTTGGCATCCTTGCGGATCGTGACGGTCCAGACGAGGCGATCGTCGGACAGGGACCAATCCGTCGCCAAACTGCCCACCATCTCAAGATCAGCATCACGGCGCAGCAGCGTTGCCTGAAACAGCGGATTGCCATACCGACCCCAGCCCATGATCGGGTCAAATCCGGTTTCCGGCTCCCCTCCCACTGCCAGAACCAGCGGCGGCGGCGCGGCAATGGCCGTCGTAACCGAGACAAGGGACGCGAAAACAGAGGCAAGCAACATCGAGCGGCGCATCATCAACTCCACAGTATGATTTTCTTTGTCATTTATCATACTGCTTTTATATACGAAAGTACGAAATGCACCTGAGGCTCAAACCTCTTCCTTTGGACCATTCCCGCTGTGGAATGCCGCTCAGGACGCAGGATACAGGCTCCAAAGATCAGGCGCGCCAGACCTTGCGATACTTGGAATCGCCCTTGTGTTCGCCCCACTTGTCCCGGTGAATACCCAGACGCCGACGGTTGAAGGCATAGCGTTTCATCTTCACCTGCTTTGTCTCAACGGAGGGCGCGTTGATGGTCAAACGGCCATCAACCCAATCGGCATTGAACTGCTTCTCGGCGCGAATGACGCGGTTTGACTGGCTGGACAAGCCGATAACCGCGATCTTGATGGATTGAAAATCGGTGAGATTGTCCTCACTGCCAGTTTGCAGATGAACACGCTCTGCCAACTGTCGAAGCGAGCCAAGATCAAGGAAGCAGCCGCCCTTGAGCGGTCCGCGGTTGGTTCTCGAAAGGGGCGTTTCATTGATGTCTTCATCCATCTCTTCACGATCCGCGACAATGGCAGAATAGATCTCATCATTGATCTCGATGTCTGCGATGACATCTTCAATATAGATCATGTCCGACCCCATATTGGTGACCAGACACCGAGCGCTATGGCCTTTTGCAGCGGCTACATCAATGTGGAGTTCTGTTCGGGTGTTGCGTATGTAACTGCGCCAGAAAACATGAAGATAGACCGCCCAGATCACCACGCCGAGAAGGTTTAACCCAACATTCAGCGCGCCGGAATAGTCATTCAACCTTGTAAGCCCCTCAAGCACGCTGACACCTCGCTCTCAAATTCATTGCCCAATGATTATCGAACGTCTGGTCTTCCGCATTGTTCCAAGAAGACCATGTGGGCGGATGGGGCGTTCCAAGATCGGTTCATCTCGCGCCGCGTATCAGCGATGGCGCAGAACCAGCCCCAGGCTTGCATCTGGAGCTGGTGAAACGCTGTCTTGCCTTCTACTCACTCGCGTTCAGCACCGCTTGATGGGCCTCTGCCAGACTTTGATCGTCCTTGAAAACATACTGAAAGCATGGCCGGGCGATGATGCGATCGCGATAGTCTGCAAAAACCTGCCTTTCCGGGACAGCGCCAAACATCATCGTCCAATGAAGCGCCGACGCCCATTGAATGTCTGCGATGCTGAAGCGATCACCCAAGAGGTAAGGGCCGTTCGATAGGACCACTTCCAGCATTTCGAGCACTTGATCATAGCTGCCGTAGACCGACATTGCCTCTGGTCCGGAATCTCTTGATTGCGCTTTATCGACAACAGCTGGCTCAAAGCAGGCCGCATAAAAGAGCATCCAGCGCAAATAGGCGCCCCGGTCGGGATCGAGAATGGTCGGTGCGAGACCTGCATCGGTGAACAGATCACCGAGATAAATGGCGATGGCGATCTGTTCCGTGATGATCGTCTCACCATGTTTGATGGCAGGCACTTTGCCCAGCGGGTTGATCTTGAGATAATCCGGCTTTCGGTTCTCCCCCGCCTTCAGGTTCATGACATGCAGATCATAGGGAGCACCGAGTTCATCAAGAATGATCCGTGTGGAGCTCGAGCGTGTCTGCGGACAGTGGTAAAGGGTCAGGTTTCTTTCGTCGGTCATATCGCGGTCTCGTTTTCTCTTTTCTCGAATGGAATTTAGATGCCGAAGAGAAAGTACGCGCCCATACCTGTCAAAAACTGTCAGGTATCTTTAGGATAATTCGAGAAAAGGAGAATTTTCATGCGCGCCAGTCGTCTCTTGAATATCCTGACCACACTGCAAGCCTCGGGGCGTGCAACGGCCACGAAGCTGGCTGAGGAAAATGAGGTCTCGCTTAGAACCATCTACCGCGACATTGATGCGCTCTCTGCTGCCGGCATTCCTGTTTATAGCGAGCGCGGGCCTGAAGGTGGGTACAGATTGCTCGAAGGTTATCGCGTCCGGTTGAATGGCATGTCCTCGGAAGAAGCCGAGGCGCTTGCCTTTTCGGGCATGGCTGGTCCCGCCGCCATCCTCGGGCTTGGGTCCATCTTGGCCGCCGCTCAAAACAAACTCATGGTGGCCTTGCCGGAAAGCCTGCGTGAAGGAGCCGAGCAAATGCGCCAGCGCTTCTATCTGGACGCGTCCGCCTGGTATCAGGAAACCGAAGAGCCTCCCTTTATCCGCGAAATCGCCGACGCGGTCTGGCGCAGCACCGTCATTCGGATGACCTATCGCAGTTGGCACGCCGAAAGAGACCGTACCGTTTGCCCGGTCGGCCTGATCCTGAAAAATGGTGCATGGTATATGGCAGCGATGAGGGAAGGCTCCGTCAAAACCTACCGCGTCAGCCGCGTGTTGAAGATGCAAGCAACATCGGAGGCCTTCACCCGTCCTCGCCATTTCGATCTGGCAGCCTATTGGCAGGAAAATGCAAAACGACTGGAGAGAGACTTGTATCCGCATCGAGCGAAGCTGCGGGTCACTGCGCTCGGCCTGCGTATTCTGCAAGGCATTAGCCCCACCTTTGTACGCGCGCACATGGAGATTTCCGACCCCGATGATGAAGGGAACCGAATCGTTTTGTTACCCAGCGGGACACAAGAACAAGCGATTCATGAGTTTCTGCGCCTTGGCCCCGAAATAGAGGTGTTGGAGCCTGCGGAATTGCGAGAGGCAATGGCTGCTGTCACACGGGATATGGCGGCACTTTATGGGGAATAACCGCCAATTTTATCAGAAAAATCCGCCGCTCGCCTATTTTTAAAGATGCACCGCCTGTGGTTCGTGGAAACCGGCATTCACCCCAGGTATGTCAATCTGACGCATCGCATACTTAGGATTGCATATTGAAGTACAAAACGAATTTTCGATTACCAAAGGGTCCGATTCTTTGGAAAAGACGACTATCAGGATAATCAGTTTTAAACATTGTTAATCATAACAACCGGAGAATTACTAAAGTGTCCTCGTTCTAGGAAAAATACGATGCGGATCTCCATACGCCTACTTTTGGTCTCACTGTCGCTTGCACTGCTCATTTCAATCTTTGCCTTTTCGTGGCTATCATATGATAGCGCGGGCTCTCTGAATGACAACACAGTGGAAATCGCTACCAACTGGTTGCCCAGCACGAGGGCCGTCAATTCCATCAACACAACCACGTCGGATTTCCGCATCGCGGAAGGATCGCATATCCTCTCAACCGATCCGACCGAAATGGCACGGGCAGAGAAAGATATCCGCGCTGCAGACGAGCACATCAAAGCCATTCGAAAAGAATATGGAGGTTTGATCAGTGCGGCTCGCGAACGGACGGCATATGAAAGCTTCTCTACGAAGTGGTCTCTTTACAAAGACCTGCATAAAGAGATGCTCGAACTTTCACGCGCCAACAAAAATGAGGAAGCCTCTGTTCTCTTCAAAACCGAGATGAGAAGTGCCTTTGATGAAGCATCGGCAATCCTTGGAGATCTTTCTGAACTCAATCAGCAAGGGTCTTTGGCGGCATATAATTCCAGTAGCCAGGTCCATGACAATGTCGTCACAGCGATTATTGTCGCCATGACCATCTCAACCCTTATTGGCCTCACCATGATGGCCTATGCGGTTATGGCGTTACCAATCCAATCGCAAAGATTACGACAGCGATGCAACTGGTCTCTAGTGGGAAATTGGATACGGAGATTCCCTTCGCTGGCAAACGAAACGAACTTGGCGACATGGCTGGAGCGCTGGCCACATTCCGTGACAACCTCGCTGAAACCGAGCGGATGCGCGCTGAACAAACTGAAGCAGAGAAGCGGAATGCTGAGAAGATGAAGGCAGAACGGTTTGCCATTGCGGATCAGTTTGATTCCAAGATGGGAGCCCTTGCCAACTCCTTCGTTCAGGCTTCCGGTGAAATTGCCGAATCTGCGCGCAATCTCTCCGCGACCGCGGAAGAGACGTCTCGGCAGGCGCAATCCGTTGCGAGCGCCGCTGAAGAAGCTTCTACAAATGTTCAGACGGTCGCGTCAGGGACCGAAGAGCTCTCCGCTTCTATCAGGGAGATTACTTCTCAAGTCAGCCATTCGGCAAAAATCGCCAGTGATGCTGCCAATGAAGCCGAAGTGAGTAGCAAGAAGGTCAACGATCTGGCAGTCGCAGCAGATCAAATCGGTGAGGTTGTTGAACTGATCACCAATATTGCCGAGCAAACAAACCTGCTTGCTCTTAACGCCACCATCGAAGCCGCACGAGCAGGTGAAGCAGGAAAAGGCTTCGCCGTTGTTGCCGCCGAAGTCAAAGGTCTGGCAACGCAAACAGCGCGCGCGACAGAAGAAATCGGACGCAAGATCTCAGAAATCCAGTCCGCAACCAACGTCACGGTTGAGTCGATTGCCCTTATTGTCAAAACGGTCGATGATATTCGGGAATCGTCTGAGGCCATTTCTGCTGCTGTTGAACAGCAGGATGCTGCAACCAACGAGATCGCAGCAAACACGCAACAGGCCGCATCCGGCACGGGTGAAGTGACAAAGAATATCGAAGGTGTTGGATCGTCTGCAGAGATGACGGGGGCGGCATCAACGCAGATGATGAATCTGTCGAGCCAGCTCAATGCGCAGTCCGACACGCTTCAGCAGGAAGTCTCGGAATTTGTTCAGACACTTCGAACTGCCTAGGGGTTGGGTTCCTTTCAAAACGAAAGGTGAAACGCTAACCATTTTAGGCTTGATGTAAGGAGGGACACGGAGGGCATTTCTTGCTCTGCTCTCCTTGCCCATCAGTGATAAGCAAAGATCAAAAGGGTAGAGGCTCACGCCCCTACCCTTTTTCTGTTTCGGCAGCGCCTCGAAAGCTCATCAAGTCGCCAAACCGCACGAACCCAAGCTCTCTTGCAGAGATGGTTGTGCAAAGAGAAAAGGCGCACTACAGACGCAAGGCATTGAAATGCTTGGTATATGTGGTTCTTTGAGGAGGAATGGTGCCTAGGTTCTGTTGACAAACTGTATTCCCAAATCAGCTGAGATATGATTCAAGATAGCTTTCAAGGAGGCTATGTTGGCGCGATTGACGATGAGCGATGCGGAATGGGCATTTTTCGACCCTTTCGTCTATGCATTACGCAACCAGATCGAGCGTTGCTTCAACAAATTCAAGAATGCCAGACGACTGGCAACCCGATATGACAAAACGGCAAATAGCTATCTGGGCTTCATTCACATCGTATCAGCAAGGCTTTGGATCAGGCAGTTTGTCAACAGATCCTAGATTGCTGCTCAAGTCTCCTGACGAGGATAGAATAGAATATTTCTTGTAATTAATTACAAATAGACCCAAAAATTATCCGCAATTCAAAATGAAATCAAAATAGATTCTGCGTTTATATGGACAATTCCCTCAAGGATTTATATTTTTTTTACCAAGAAGTCCCAATCATGTAGTTAAGCGTCCTCATGAGAAAGAACTCTTGTTATACCAAGGGCGTGAAGTTCTGACTCTTTAGGGATTCCATTTTTAGCACTGGCGTGATTCAACATGGCAAAGGAGATTTTGCCATGTCTGCCGCTTTGATTCTTAGCGATGCTTTTGACGCCGATAGTTTGCGCCGTCTTGCCAAAGGATGCCGCAATGCCAAACAGAGCCGCCGCCTACTGGCCATTGCGGCTGTCTATGACGGCATGAACCGTGCTGATGCCGCCAAAGTCGGCGGTATGGACCGCCAGACTTTGCGAGATTGGGTTCTTCGCTTCAATGAGCAAGGCACCGATGGTCTTGTCGACATCAAAGCAACCGGCGCTCCCATGCGCTTGAGCCCAGAACAGCTCGAAGAGTTTGTTGCTATCGTTGAAACCGGTCCTGATCCTGAGAAGGACGGCGTCTCTGTCTGGCGTAGCCAGGATCTGGTGCGTGTGATCCAAGAGCGGTTTGGGGTCTCCTACAAGGAACGTGGAGTACGGGATCTTTTGCGCCGCATGGGGTATGTGCGCATATCTGGTCGACCTCAACATCCAGAACAAAAGCCTGAAGTCATTGATGCTTTCAAAAAAACTTCTCCGCAACGTTGGCAGCGCATGTAGGCCATTTGCCAAAGAACAAGCCCATCGAGATTTGGTGGCAAGATGAGGCTAGGCTTGGTCAGAAGAATGGACTGGCCCGACTATGGGCAAAAAAGGGAACCAGACCACGTCTGCCAGCCGATCAGCGATATAAAAATGCCTATCTGTTCGGTGCAATATGTCCAGCGCGTGGCGTTGGCGCGGGATTGATGATGCCTTTTGCAAATACACAGGCCATGCAAATGCACCTCGAAGAAGTCTCAAGGACAGTGGCGCGCGGCGCTCATGCCGTGGTGCTGATGGATCGTGCCGGATGGCATACGACAAGCAGACTCAACGTGCCCAAGAATATCACCATCCTCCTGTTGCCTTCCAAATCACCGGAACTGAACCCAGTTGAGAATATTTGGCAGTATCTGCGCGGTACCTTCCTGTCCAATCGGGTCTTCGAAGACTATGCCGCCATTCTTGATGCTGGTTGCCAAGCATGGAAGAGCCTCTCCGCCAACCCAACCATCATCCATTCAATAGGTATGAGAAAATGGGCTCAAGAAGGTCAGAATTAAATGCCGTTGGTATCACAGCCTCAAGGACATCGCCGGAAGTACACAAGAGCAATCAACATCTGCCTCAGCAGCGTCAGAACAAGCGACCGCAAACGTCCAGACCGTTGCATCCGCGGCAGAAGAGCTGAGCGCCTCCATTGGCGAGATCAATCGCCAAGTCAGCCAAAGCAGTACAATTGTTGGGAAGGCCAGCGATAGCGCCCGCCTTTCCAACGACAAGGTCAACAGTCTGGATGAAGCTGCGCAAAAAATTGGAGAAGTTGTTATCCTTATCCAGGCAATTGCTGAGCAGACCAACCTTCTGGCTCTGAACGCAACAATTGAGGCCGCCCGCGCAGGAGAAGCAGGCAAAGGCTTTGCGGTTGTTGCCGCCGAGGTGAAGGAACTGGCGACACAAACGTCCAAGGCCACAGAAGAAATTTCTTCGCAGATCTCAGCAATCCAGAATTCGACACGCGAAACCGTCGCAGTGATCGAGGACATCACCAACATCATGGAAGAGGTCCACGGCTACACCACCGCGATCGCAAGTGCAGTCGATGAACAAGGTGCGGCGACCAGAGAGATTTCCTCCAACGTTCAGGAAGCCGCTCAGGGAACGCGCTTGGCAACTGAAAACATGCACGGCGTTGCCAATGGAGCAACGCAGACGGCCCAGACTGCGGACGGGGTGCTTGACAGCGCTGATCATGCGTCACAAAGCGCCAGTGAATTGCGCAAGCAAATAGAGACTTTCCTGAAGAATGTCGCGGCCGCCTAACATCGGACCTGCAGATATCGCGAAACAAGAAAGCCGGCGCTTGAAGTCGGCTTTTTTAATAAAGGCGCTCCATCTTGCCCCTTCCTAAGTTCAAACCATTTACGCATAGCGGCGTCGTTCCGGCCCAACCTTCGAAGCTCTCAAAATAGTTGCGTTGAAGCGAATGTCCCCTTTGTCCGCTGTGCTGCTGGTCGTTGACTCAGTTATGAACAGCTGCTTTTTCATTCTCACAATGCGTCTTTATAGGGAACAAAATAGTCCAGAAAAAGCACACGTCAAGCAGATACAAAAAGGCCCGCTAAAAGTGGGCTATCAATCAAATCAAGTGAGTTGTCCAGAAGATTTCGCCCACCTGTCCAGAAAATCGCGCCGCGCCACAGCAGAATGAAAAGGCGTGTCGCACGCAGTTGCTAAAAGCTGGAGCGAAAACAATGGCTTAAACAAGAAAATGGTGCCCGGAGGCGGATTCGAACCACCGACACGCGGATTTTCAATCCGCTGCTCTACCAACTGAGCTATCCGGGCACATTGCGATGCGGTTGTCGCGTAAAGAGGCATCTTGAAGATGCTTCAGGACAAGAGCACTGGCGTGGGCCATCGGGGTGACCCCCCGTGCAAATTGTTTGGGCGTTATAAAAGGTTCAAATTCCCCTGTCCAGTGCACAGTCGGCTTTTTCTACAGGGTGTGCTCGGTTTTTCCCCGGTCATGATGCGGTTGCCGACAAATGTCGCCCCTGCCGGCTGAAATCTCGCTTTTCACGATCTTATCCCGTTGTTTTTTCGCCCGTTTCGCTCAAGCGCCTGAGCGCTTTATTGCTCGGGGTCGTAGTCGGCCTCTTCCGGGTCGTCTTCTTCCACGGCAGGGATGGCGTAGGCACCCTTGAGCCAGCGGCCGAGATCAACATCTCTGCAGCGCTGGGAACAGAAGGGATAGTCCTCCTTGGTAGACGGTTTGGAACAGATCGGACAGGGGCGCGCCCGGCGCAATCCCTTGACCTTGCCTGCAGCGGCCGGCTCGGACGCTGCTTGCTGGCTACTGGCTTTCTTGTTCATTGCCAATCCATATACTCTCGAGAATGGTTTGCTGATGCTTGCCTCATGCATCGAGGCTCCATGGCTGCGGCCTTGTCATGCGGTCTAGCGCACGCCGCCCAGCCATTTGAGGCGCAAGGGATAGCCCTCACCGGTCAAGAGGTTGGCCGTTTCATGCAGCGGAAGGCCGACGACGGAGCTGTAAGAGCCAACGAGGTTGACCACAAAGGCCCCAGCGATGCCCTGAATGGCATATCCACCCGCCTTGCCGCGCCACTCACCGGAGGCCAGATAGGGATCGATGTCATCCCCCAGCCGCTTGAAGCGGACGCGGGTCTCGACGACCTTGGTTCGGGTCTTGCCCTTCGGTGTGACGAGACAGATCCCGGTGAAGACCTTGTGGGTGCGACCGGAGAGCAGCGTCAGACACTGGCTGGCCTCTTCGGCCAGTTCGGTCTTGGGCAGAATCCGGCGTCCCACGGCAACCACGGTATCGGCCGCCAGGATGTAGCAGTTCGAGAACTGCTCATCGTCCTTGCAGTCGCGTCGGACGGCTTGTGCCTTTTCCTCGGCGAGGCGCCGCGCCAGCGCGCGCGGCTGTTCGTTTTTCAGCGGCGTTTCATCCAAATCTGCAGGCTTCAGCGCGAAAGGTTCGATGCCAATCTGCTGGAGCAATTGCAGGCGTCTGGGTGATGCGGAAGCCAGAATGAGACGATAGGGATCTGACATGATGCAAGGCTTTGTGGTGAAGATGCTAGAAATCCGGCTGCATTGTCACATCCACTTGCGACATGATTCAAGTCAGCCATGCGTGTGCAGAGCGGGATTTCCCCGTTTGCGTCCTTGGCAGATCCACCCTGCCGATCGTCAAGCCCCGAAGCATCGGTCCTTGCCGGGGCTCCGACTCATTTGAAGCGGTAGGTGATCCGGCCCTTGGTCAGGTCATAAGGTGTCATTTCGACCTGCACCTTGTCGCCAGCCAGAACGCGGATCCGGTTCTTGCGCATGCGGCCCGCAGTGTGAGCCACAATTTCATGATCATTTTCGAGCTTCACACGGAAGGTCGCATTGGGCAGCAGTTCGGTAACAACACCCGGGAATTCCAAGACTTCTTCTTTCGCCATAAGCGTTTTTCATATCCTCTTTGTCGGCATTCGATTCAAACGGGATCGGGTGGAACAACCGGCGGCTTTGTCATGCCTGCCTTTGAAGGGTTGTCCCACTGGTCTTTGCTTGTGATCAGGTCACCTGATCATAGCACGAATCCCCTTGCTGAAACGCAAGTTTCTGATCCGAATGACATCATTCGATTTCAAGATCGCGGGCAATCTAGTCCAAAGCGTCTTTAAGTGCAATCGCCTACAGTTGCCACCATGACTTATGAGGCAAGAAATGGCGCAAAAGCCTGTTTTGCCGGAACTTGGCAAGGACGCAGCAAGGCAGCTATTGGGGGAAACGCGCCCCTTGGACAGCATTACACCGCTCTATATAGCCATTTGACGGGAAAAGTCCAGCCTAGCCGCCTGCGTTGGAGACCCATTCGAATCTGTCCTTGAGCTTGGCAATCAGGCCATCCCGCACACCGCGATAGGAATCCATGATCTGCTCGCGCGAGCCATTGGCAAGGGCGGGGTCCAGCGTCGGCCAATATTCGGTCTCGACTGCGTCGCTGCGGCTCCATTCAAGGGCCCGGTGATGGGCTTCGGGCGCAAGCGAGATGATCAGGTCAAAGTAGCTGTCTTCGAGATCATCAAAGGTACTCGGTTCGTGCTCGGAAATATCCAGTCCGATCTCTTCCATCACGGCAGCGGCAAAGGGATCGGGTTTACCACAGCGCACACCGACGGATTTGACGTAGAAGCTGCCCGGAAAGAGATGACGGGAAAGGGCGGCCGCCATCGGCGAGCGGATGGCATTCATGCCGCAGGCAAACAGGACTGAGGAAGGACGAAAGACGCCACCAAGAGCTGTTCTCATTCAGCTACCCCCGCCAATGCAGTGCGCAGATCAGGGTGAACAGTCGGCGCGCCGTGGGAAAATCGGTCATGATTTTGCCTTCCAGGCGGGATTGCAGGATTTGGGATCCTTCGTTGTGCAGACCGCGACGCCCCATGTCGATGGCTTCAATCCGGCTTGGCGTGGCGGTCTTGATGGCTTCGTAGTAGCTGTCGCAGATCAGGAAATAATCCTTGATGATGCGGCGAAACGGGGTGAGCGATAGAATATGCGTGGCGATCTGATCGCCTGACTCGAGCTTGATGTCCATCACCAGCTTGCGCTCGACCATCGACAGGAAAAGCTGATACGGCCCACCTTCGTCATGCCCGACAGGGTGAAAGCTGTTCTCTTCCACGAGGTCGTGAATCGCGACTGTGCGCTCATGCTCGATATCGGCGGTTGCGGGTTGAATGCTTTGGGAATCGAGATGGACGGAGCAAAGACGAAAACTGTCTAACTGTTTGTCCAAGGTCTCGCCCGACTCTGTCGTCACGTCATATATCCCGTTCGTTCAGCCATAGTCCTTACACAACCTGCCGAGGTTGTCTTGCTTGATGTTTGCCTGCTTTCGGGCAAACTGTCAAACGTTCACATGGTTTAGCACCCAAGACTTGCAAGCTCTTTGCCAGACGGAGCCGCCAACCCGAAGCGCAAAGAGCGGCTTCAGGCCATGTTGAGGCGCTTGGCCACCGACAGGGCGTGGGCTTCAAGGCCTTCCTGACGCGCAAGTGTTATGGCAGCCGGGCCGATTTCGCGCAGGTTCATGGCGTTGCATTCAAGCACCGACGTACGCTTGACAAAATCAAGCGTCGACAGCCCGGAGGAGAAGCGCGCTGAGCGGGCGGTCGGCAACACATGGTTTGAGCCGCCAACATAGTCTCCGACAGCCTCGGGGGTGAAATGGCCGACAAAGATGGCCCCTGCGTTGTGGACCTTGTCCACCATATCAGCGGCACCATCCATGGCAAACTCGAGATGCTCCGGTGCGATGCGATTGGCAAGCGCCATGCCGGTCTCCCAGTCCTTGACGGTGATCACGGCACCATAGTCACGCCAGCTTGTGCCCGCGATCTCGGCCTTGGGCAGAGTGGTCAGGAGCCTTTCGACGGCTTTCTCGACCGCTTCGGCCATCTCGGGGTCATCGGTGATCAGCATCGCCTGCGCGGCGGTATCATGTTCGGCCTGCGCCATCAGGTCCACCGCCAGCCAATCGGGGTCATTGTTCTTGTCAGCTAGGATCAGCACTTCGGATGGCCCGGCGATCATGTCGATACCAACCAGACCGAAGACACGGCGCTTGGCCGCTGCGACAAAGGCATTGCCGGGGCCGACGATCTTGTAGACAGGGGCGATGGAGTCCGTGCCGTGCGCCAGAGCGGCAACCGCCTGAGCGCCACCAATGCGGTAGATCTCATCAACACCAGCCAGCTTTGCTGCGGCCAACACGAGCGGATTGAGAATATCATCAGGGGTGGGCACCACCATGACGAGGCGTTTGACGCCGGCAACCTTTGCAGGAATGGCGTTCATCAAAACAGAAGACGGATAGGCAGCCAGCCCGCCGGGCACATAGAGGCCAACCGCCTCGATCGCAGTCCAGCGTGAGCCCAGTTTCACACCAAGCGCATCTTCATAGCTTTCATTGTTCGGCATCTGGCGGGCATGATGCGACCGGATGCGCTCGGCGGCGAGTTCCAGCGCCTTCATGACATCTGGATCGACCTGTGCGACGGCGGCTTCGATTTCGGCCTTGGTGATGGCCAACCCCTTGGCGCGAGCGTCAAACCGATCGAATTTGGCGGTGTAGTCGAACAGGGCTTGATCGCCGAGCGTTTTCACCTGATCGATGATCTCGCGCACAATGGCATCGACATCGTCCGAGACTTCCCGCTTCATGGACAGCAGGTCACGAAAGGCGGCTTCGAAGTTGGCGTCGGATGCGTTGAGGCGAATGGCCATTGGATCTCTCCCAAATTGCTGGAGGTGCGGGCGTTTTTCGCCGTCTTTATGAGAGCATCCCGCAAAAGAAGCAAGAGGCGTTTCCACCTCCGCCAGCAAACGGGCGATCGCTGAAGCGAGTGCGGAGTCGGCAATAAGATCATTTGATCTTGAATATAAGTCCATATGGCCTTATATTCCACCAAGAGGTGAACCATGGAACCCGCACTCAAAACCCATTCCCCAGCAGACAGACAGGCTGTTGCGCTCAAAGCTTTTGGCCGGATTGCCCTGAGCTGGAAGCTGACCTTGCAGGAAGCTGCACATCTTGCGGACATGTCCGAGTCATCATGGAAGCGAGCCAAGAGGCAGGATTTCGCAGGCACCCTGACGCGCGATCAGATGCTGCGCCTCAGTGCGCTTGTCGGCGTCTATAAATCGCTCGAGCTTTACTTCAGCCCTCCCCTTTCCTCCCAGTGGGTCAAGCTCGCCAACAACGGGTCTGAATTTGATGGCCAACGACCGCTGGACGCAATGATTGCCGGCGGCTTGCCGAAAATCCTGCGCGTTCGCACCTACCTCGATGCGCTCAGAGGTGGAATGTGAAGCTCACCAGCATCAATGGTCGGGGCTGGGTGCGGCTCATTCCGGCCACCTACCACAAGCCGCCCGTTCTGCGTGGTCTTGTCGACACCGACGAGGAAGCGGCCATTCTGGCCGAACTTGAAGGGGAAACCAGCGCGCGCCTTTTGGCCGAACAAGTCGGCAGCCCGTCGCTCGATCGACGCGAGCTGGCGTTTGCCCGCCGGTCCAATGACCTCAAGGTCTATGGCCAAAGCCACATCAACGCTGCCTTTGCCTATACGAGGCCATCAGGCAATCGCTTCAACGATGGCGCCCGAGGCGCATGGTATTGTGCCTATGAGACGCTGACTGCAGCCGAGGAAGTGGGCTATCACCGCACAAGAGAGTTACAGAATATCGGAATTTTTGAAGATGAGGCGCTCTATGTCGAGCTGTTGGCCGACTTTATTGGCAGCTTTCCTGATCTTGAGGGCGAGTATGGTTACCCTGCCCTCAACGAGGATACCGCGCTAGGCTATCCAGAGGGACAGAAGCTTGCCCTGTCTCTGCGCCAGAAGGGCCATTCGGGCCTGCTCTATCCATCGGTGCGTCACCACGGCGGACGCTGCCTTGTGGCATTTGATCCGGGCATTGTTCAAAATGTGCGCCCAGGCGCGACCTGGAAACTCAGCTGGAACGGGTCCGAGAGCTTCTCAATCTGCGCCGTTCAGACACCAGACACCCAGGAAGGCAACCATCAGGAGCGGGACTGAGCGGCCTGTGCCTCAAAGCTTTCTGCGGCTTCATGCTCAGGCAGATTTTCGGTTTCCCATGCCGCACCGGTATCAGTGAGCTGGGCTTCGATGCACTCGACCTCGAGGCGCATTTCCGCATCCCCGGCAAAAATCAGGCTGATCACTCCGTCCGGACCCTCGCCGTTCTGCTCGAACGTGATGGCGAGAAGGTTGAGGATAGCGCTCTTGGCATCCATGCGGATGTTCCGCGCCTTGACCGATGAAACCCGGGCGAAGTGCAAAATGGTCTGGTGACGTTCGTAACTGCTCTTGGGACCAAAGATGCGACGTTTCTGGCTGATCGCCTCTTCCCACGCGAACCGATGCATGGTGATAAGCACGCGCCCTTCGGTCGGCAGCCAATGAATGTCACCAACCTTGACAACAGCATCCTGAGACTGGCTCGAGACGACTGCAAGATCCTCAGCATCCAGAGCAGCAAGCTTCAGCATAGACATGTCATTCTCCTTGGTGGATCGGGCCTCGCCACGTTGGCAACTCACAAGAGTTGGCCAACCCGGTTTGTTCTCATTGAAAGAGATAAGGACAGCCAAAGGGCAATACAAGGCAACACCCCGCCAATTCCTCGCACCAGAGCCGTCAATCACCGATGTCAGGCAACCGGGTCGCCATCAGCGTCAGGCGGAAATGCGCTCCACGGTGGCTCCACATGCAGCAAGCTTGTCCTCAAGGCGCTCGAAACCGCGGTCAAGGTGATAGACCCGGTTGACCTTGGTTTCTCCTTCGGCCACCAGACCGGCAATGACGAGCGACACAGATGCGCGAAGATCTGTCGCCATGACTTGAGCCCCCGTGAGCTTTTCAACGCCGGTGACATGCGCCTTCTGGCCATCAAGCGAGATCTTGGCACCAAGACGGGCCAGCTCCTGTACGTGCATGAACCGGTTCTCGAAGATGGTCTCGGTGATGGTGGAGGTGCCCTCCGCCATGGTCATCAGCGCCATGAACTGGGCCTGCAGATCGGTCGGAAAGCCGGGGAACGGATCGGTCGACACGCTGACCGCCTTGAGCGGTGCTCCATTGCGAGAGACGCGAATGCCATCGTTTGTCGTCTCGATGCTGGTGCCTGTCTGCTCCAGCGTATCCAGAGCGGCCTGCAGAAGGTCAGCGCGCGCGCCCTTGAGCAGCACGTCGCCACCGGTCATGGCAACGGCCATGGCATAGGTGCCGGTCTCGATGCGATCTGGCAGCACGGAATGCCGGGCGCCATGCAGTTTTTCGACACCCTCGATGGTGATGGTGTCGGTGCCTGCGCCGGAGATCATGGCGCCCATGGAGATGAGGCAGTCTGCGAGGTCAACCACTTCGGGCTCGCGGGCCGCATTTTTCAGAACCATCGTGCCTCTGGCAAGGGTCGCGGCCATCATTAGAACGTGAGTTGCGCCGACAGAAACACCAGGGAAGGTGAATTCGCCCCCCTTGAGACCATCGGGAGCCTTGGCGACGGCATAGCCATTTTCGATCTCGATTTCCGCACCCATGGCGGACAGACCGTCAATGAAGAAATCAACCGGGCGCGTGCCAATGGCGCAGCCGCCGGGCAGCGAAACCTCGCATTGTCCCATCCGGGCCAAGAGAGGCCCGATAACCCAAAAGCTTGCCCGCATCTTCGAGACGAGATCGTAGGGTGCGCGGGTGTCGATGATTTCCTTGGCCTGAAGATGAACGACCTGACCGGCCATCGAGTCCTGACCGGGGCGCTTGCCCTCGATCATGTAGCTGACGCCATGATTGGATAGGATTTGCTGAAGCAATTGGACATCTCGCAGGCGTGGCAGATTCTCAAGGATCAGCGCTTCATCGGTGAGAAGAGACGCGATCATCAACGGCAGGGCGGCGTTCTTGGCCCCGGAAATGGGAATCACGCCGTTCAGCCGTGCACCACCAACTATGCGAATTGCGTCCATATCAAACTCTTTCCTCGTCAGGGCGCCTTTATCGCGGCCCTTCGCTCAATGTTCTCATTCTGCTTCTGATCCGGCCCGCAACAACCAGCTCTCTTGCAATCGGCAATCCTAGACTGCAGGAGACGATCGTCAGGTGATCAGAGTCAGGATTGTTGTTGTTCCTGCGGTTGGTCGCTTGCGCCCTTGGCATCTGCGACAGCCGCGTCATCACCCTCTGCGCCTTGCGCCTTGCGCCCGCGCACCTGTGCCTTGCGCCGCCTGAGATTGTTTCTCAGGGCATCAGAAAGCCGGGCCTTGCGTGCATCCGCATCACTGGCCTTGTTTTTGCTGTTCTGTCGATCTACTTCGGACATCGGGCACTCTTGCCGCTTGTGCCAGCCGGTCAACCGCCTCAGACAGGCTTTCTCGGCAAGCATTTGCTAGGGTTAAAACTTTGATTGCTTCTATACCATCTGCCCCGTACAGGAAAGGCCAGATTGCGGCCTTTTGATGTTTGGACCGCTCATTTCTGCGGCCATGGTTTACGTGAGATGCCAATCAACCGATGTTGCCTGACTGAGCCCCTGCCCCGTGCGATGTTCACAGCTGTCATCAAATTCACAAATTTCCCGACATTTTTCAAAAACGCGCTTGCATAATCAGAGCCCGTGTGCAAAAAACCGCCCGCACCGGGTGACAATCACCCGCAGCAAATAATGGAACGCTGCCGTAGCTCAGTGGTAGAGCACTCCCTTGGTAAGGGAGAGGTCGAGAGTTCAATTCTCTCTGGCAGCACCATTCTTCTCTTCCCAAATTTGTCCTAAAAGGCTGGAAAACCTGCGCTTCTGTCAGGGTGTCGCTTAAAGTCTCAAGTTGGCCGTCTGTTTGCATTTTTCAGAACGATGAAAGAACAAACTGTACGTGTGTCGTAAGTCACGGCACAAATACGGCACAGTCTGAACACGGTCTGTTCCGAGCGTCGTAAACTTATACAAGCATTTTGCGGATATCACGCATCACATTGTCATGTCTTCTCTGGTCAGTTCGGCGCCCTCCGAGCCGCTCACGGTCAACCTGCTGAGGCGTTCCTTAAATCCTTCAAGATATCTCTCCCTGCTCTGCACGGCCACGACGATGTACAATAAGTCGTCTATTCCTCTCGGCGGTGAAGGCAAAACCATCGCTGCCGACGAAACCTATATAGGCTAGCGTAAAACACCCTGCATTTCCGAAGCGCCAAAATATGGAATCAGCTATCATTCTCCGATGCGATAAATTCAGGAGGCAGAAATTGAGCAGTTCTAGGTCCGCAATACGCGCTGATATACGTCGGCGCGTCCTTGTGGAAGCAGGGCATAGGTGTGCCATCCCTACCTGTCGCCACATCGATGTCGATGTTCACCATATCGTTTTTGTGGAGCAAGGAGGAAAAGACGCTTATGAAAACCTCATTGCTCTCTGCCCCAATTGTCACCGGATGACGCATCAAGGAAAAATCGATAGAAAAGCCCTGCGCATATACAAATCCAACTTGCGATTCCTGCATGACAAATACTCTCAGGCTGAAATGGATATCTTATTTGAATTAAGTGCTGCTGAAGCAGGAGCAGCTATGCCATGGATGCTGTACCTAACCATTCTTATTAAAAGATCCATTGAATCTGGCTTTTTAGAGATCGTGCAGCGACAAGGGATGAGCATTAGCACGGGTGGCGTAGATACTACGCCGATCTTTGTGCAAATTACTCAGGCGGGGCGTCAGTTTGTAGCCGATCTAGGAGATCACGAGCTATAGTTTGTCCGTCATCCTTACCTGTTGACCTAGACGGCGTCTTCAGCATCCGACGCGTCTGACCATCTGAGCTTGAGCATCATCACCCTCGCAAGAAAAAGAAACGCCCACGCCGGGAGGAGCAGGTGCGGGCGTCTAGGCTGTGGGCCAGAACACACCGACGGTCAGGGCTTCAGAGTTCCAGTGGGCAGTCCGTTGATCTGGCCGTCTGCAACCGCACTCAGTTGGTCAGACATCGCATCGATGTGCCAGCGATGAACGTAGGCCCGCCCGGGCACATGCAAAGGCCGGCGATGGCGTCACCGGCGCGATCCGCAATGCCCTCACCGCTTTGGGTGAAGACATGACCCCTTATCCCCCAGCCAACCCTCACGCTGTAAGTGAGATAAGACTGCCGGTGATAATCATTAATAAGAATTGGTTGTTACGCCTTAACTTTCACACTTAAGTTGTGTAGCTTATTGGAATACACACAACAAACAAACCAATCCCTTCTTTGATATTCCTAACAGAATGCATGTGGCAGATGACAAACACCAACGGAATAAGCTTTGAAGATCAAGAGCGTAGGTCCGCTTCAATTCTGAACTATGCTAAAATTATTGCACTTCTTGCTGCAGGATTCTGGACTTGGTTTCAATGGGACAAGACAATCTTCCCGCAAGCCAAAGACGAAGAATATGCCCGAAAGGCAGCTTTTCGGACAGGTCTTGATGTTGATGAAATATCTTTCGACGCAAAATTCGTGCGTTCTTCAGAGACCAAAGAAGGCGCCCCCAAATTACTATTAATTAGTGGCAACCTGAAATTGAAAAACAACACAGGTTATCCAATTGCCTATTTCCCTCTTCAAGCTGAGCTATCTCTTTTTGAATACAAATCTTTAGATGCAGAGCATCCAGACGAGTTTAAGGAAGTGGGTCGAGTAGAGACGTCCAAGCTCACTATCGAGATTTTGACGGGACAGTTTCCAGAAAAAAGAAGCGCTCATATTGTTGTCGAGGCAGATAAAACTCTGCAATCAGGGATCTCAACAATGGTGCAGGTTCCGATAAATGCTGATCTCGAAACTTCAATGTTGATCTTAAAGTTCCCGTTCAAGACTCAACCAATTGATCCGATTACGAACAAACCTCGGATTCCTCAAGAAAAAAGTAGAATTGCCCAAATACACAAGACGCTGGACAATAAATCAGCCTCTTCTGATTTGAATATTTTTTGGTCAAAAATGCCAGAAGACCCACGCTCCAATCTATTTAGCATGTGATTGGACCAAGATCTGAGATCTTCTCAATCTTCTAATCAACATTGTTCCTATAATTTTGACTTTTCAGCCGCAGGAAAGAACAGACCGCGTCACCTATCTGTTGCTGGGCAGGGCGACATTGCATCAGACCACGGTCTGCTCATTGCTGCGGGCAAGAAAAAACCCGGGCGACCGTTACCGGCCTCCGGGCTCATTTCCTGATTATGTCTGAAGCATAGTCTCCTCTGATTGGCAGGCTCTCTCACACCTTGTGTTTCTTTCACGCCGCCCTCCCATATTCGCTGGACAGCCATAGGCCAGAAGTTGCTTTTTGCGGCAGGTTGTCGTTTGCTGATCTCAAGCAACGATAGGCAAGGCCGCGATTATGAACGACAAGGAAATCATCTCGTATTTGACCCCAGCCGGTCACTGGCTGAAGGACCATTCGATTTACTTTGGTCTGATTGTGCTTTGCTTCACTATCGGTAGCCTTTGGTTGATCTTCATAGACGTCGCCAGCACCGAAAAGAGCGATTGGGAGATCTTCAGCGCGATCGCCCGCAATCTTGGCCTGCTCTTGCTTGGCGCCATTGGCCTGCCTCTGGCTATCTGGCGCTCGGTCCTTGCGCATAGACAAACCGCAATCGCCAATCGCAATGCTGCAAATGCTGTCGAACAGACCAAGATCGCAAATAGCAACACAGCCAACGCTCTGGAACAAACCAAAGTCAATCGACAAGGCCAATATGCTGATCGCTTCGCCAAAGCGGCTGCGATGCTGGGCGACGATAAGCTGCCCGTTCGGGAGGCAGGCATCTTTGCCCTCAGAGAACTCGCCATAGCTGACCCGACAGGTCACTATTTTAAGGTGCAAGACCTTCTCTGCAGCTTCATGCGTGATGTAGGCCAGCAGGACAGGGATCAGGCTGATATGGATCGGACCAAACCCGATGCCGATGCCGATGCCGATGCCGATACGGAAGCAGATGCGAAGCAAAAAGAGCTCGAATTGCCCGCCTGCAAAAGCGATGTTACCTCTACCTTGCGCGCTTTGTCTGATTTGAGAACAGACAAGAACCTGAAGCAAGAAGAAGAACGCATTTGGAAACTAGATTTGCAAGGGGTCAATCTGTGCGAATTTCCGGGCCATTCGAGAATCATCAGGCTTCAGAACGCCAACCTCAGGAAAGCAAACCTCCAAGTGGCCGAACTCAGGGAAGCAAACCTCCAAGAGGCCTGCCTCATTAAAGCAAACCTCAAAGAGGCCAACCTCGAGGAAGCAAACCTCAAAGAGGCCGACCTCAGTGGAGCAAACCTCCAAGAGGCCGACCTCTGGGAAACAAACCTCCAAGAGGCCTGCCTCATTAAAGCAAACCTCAAAGAGGCCGACCTCAGTGGAGCAAACCTCCAAGAGGCCAGCCTCATTAAAGCAAACCTCAAAGAGGCCGACCTTACGGAAGCAAACCTCCAAAAGGCCGACCTCACGGGAGCAAACCTCACAGGCACAATGCTCTCTCTTCCAATCTGGCAAGAAGAAGAATGGCCTGCAGAACATCGTCCTTCTGACGTCATGACTATGAAAGACCCTCTTAAAGGTCTTATTGAGTACTTCACCTTCAAACCCATCGACGACAACGAAGACTGACATCATTCCCCCTCCCCGATCTTGTCTCTCAATCGCCGAATGGTCTCTTCCATCTCGGCCTGTCGTGCGCGATGTGCGTTGATTTCCCGTGCGGCGCGCTGAAGCAGATCGCCAACATAAGTTGCAGCGCCTTCTTTCTTCTCAATCGCATCTGCCGTGCTGTTCAGCTCGCTCAGAATGTCAATCATTGGAGTGACCCTCCCGCCGTAAAAACCGCACCTCGGGCGAAAAAGACATGCCACGCTCCCAGACGAACCAAGCGAAATCCTTAGTGCCACCACCCGGCTTTTTATTGGCGAGGATCACCGCGCCGGGGCGCATCGAAGGGCGCGGGGTGAGGACATGAACCCGTACAAGCGGCGTTTCTTCGAGAAAAAGACTGCGTTTCATACCGCTCAACCATGTGAGAGGCAGAAGCAAAGCCACTTTGCCAATGGCCATGCCGAGTGAAATCTTCAGCCAGTCTTCAGCGATGCCAAAGGGCGGGTTTGAGACGATGTTGCACCCAAGTGGAAGCCCCGCTCGCCTGAAATCCACCTGATGCGCGCAATGGCTGGACCTGACCACAAGATCCGATCCCGTGGCCTCGTAACCGGCAGCAGCCTCTTTCTTGATCGCGCGCCACTCGTCCAGTGTCTTGATGCCGTCTGCTTCAGCTTCAAGTATGGCCTCATGCGCCTCGGCGGCTTCCTTCACGCTGCCCTGCATCAATGCGAGCAGGCTCTTGCCCCGCCCCGCGTTGCGCTTCACAAGGTCATATCCGGAAAGTTCGGCCAGCCAGGCGGCAAAGGACGGATAGTCGAGAAGCACCTCGAACTCGGCCCCGACATCAAGCGGGATGATCAACGGATCATCCGTATCCTCATAGCGCTTGAGGTGCGTTGCCGAGACCCGCGCGACAGAGGCCATCGCCGCGCGCCCTCGATGCTGCCCGTGCCGGCACAGCTTGATCAGTTGCCCGGTCTTGAGCGAGATCTCTTCAACATCCTCGGCTGATATCAGCCTCTCGGTTCCGTTCGAATTGACAATCGCGGTCATGGCGGCCCTACCGTTGTCTTGCAGCATGCATCAGCCGATGACAGGCCCTTGCATGCCGTGGGATAAAAAGCTCAGGCCGTTGGGCCTGAGAGTTGGGGAGCTGCCGGAAACTCGTAAAACCGACATGCCCAAATAGGGTGCCCGGTGGTTGGGAGAGAGGATCAGCGAAAAGCCCATCCAACCCACCGGGCATAGCGCGGAAGAAAGGAATAGGAACCGCACCCAAACTGTTTGATGACTACGCCGGCTCTTTAGCCACTGACTGCCGAGGCACATCAGACGGCCAGTCGACATCAGAGGGCCATTCACTGCCCTCAGGCCAATTCAAGGCAAAGTCTCGCATTGCCTGTTCATAGCGAATGCAGGTGAGTGTTGCGCCGTGTTCAATCGCAAGCAGCTTCTGGCCGTCATTGAAAAACTGACGGGAGACAGCGGAAAGACGTCTCGAAACAATTTCAGAATAGCTGTTAGCGACCCGCAAAAGCTTGTCATGGAGTGTCATCGTATGGGTAATTTCACCCTTTAAAGCAAATCTGTCAAGGGTAATTTCACCCTAATCAAATCTTTATTGATTTCGGGTAAAATGCCCCATATGACCGACTCATTAGCAGACCGTATTCAAAACCGCATGGCAGAGCTGGGGCTTAACCCGTCCAGCGCAGGTGCTCGCGTAGGCAAATCTCGAGAACTGATCAGGAACGTCCTAAGGGGACAATCGAATACGCCGAGCGCCATCAATTTGAAATTGATAGCACAAGCGCTCGAAACGTCGTCGGAATGGCTCTTGGAGGGTAAGGGTCAGCCGAACGCCACCGATCAGTTGCCTGAACAGACGGGCAATGTGTCACCGTCAACACAGAGACTTGGGCGGATCCCCATAAGAGGCGAAGTGGCCGCTGGCTTATGGCGAGAACACGACGATCTGGCACAGGACCTGGACGAGCCGCCTCAGTATGCGCCGACTGTGTCGAATGACCGCTATCCTTCAGACCATCAGTTTGCGCTCGTTGTTCGCGGAGAGAGCCTGAACAAGATCGCGCCTGATGGTTCGACACTCCATTGCGTCGAGTTGATCAATGGTGGCGCCTGGGATGTCAAAGATGGCGAGCTCGTCATTGTCCAGCGCTCAAAGTTCCAGGGCGCGATGATCGAGACAACAGCCAAACGTGTGCGAAAGAATGGCGACTTCGAACTCTGGCCCGAAAGCACGCACCCGGATTTTCAGGAACCACTCCGGATTCAAAATCGGTTGGAGCAAGGCACAGACGAGGAAGTGAGGATCCTCGCCAAGGTTATCAGCATCACACGAGTTCCCTGAAATTCAGTCCGAAAAACTGTTTCCCGATCCTGCCGTTCGTCGAGAACTGCAGCATTGAAGCCCAGACCAACAACGGCTCTGCGGATGGTGTGGATGGCTCCTGCACCACCGGCGCCGAAATGCGCCATACTGCAATTGTCATATGCTGTTCGAGAGGAGTCACCCCATGCAAGTTACAACAATCGGCCTTGATTTGGCGAAAAACATATTTCAGGTCCACGGCATTGATGCCAACGGTAAGATAGCATTCAACCGGTCTTTGCGTAGATCTCAAGTCCTCGCATTCTTTAAAAGCCTCAAGCCATGTTTAGTTGGCATTGAAGCCTGCGGTACCAGTCATTACTGGGCACGCGAAATTAGCAATTTAGGTCACCCTGTCAAACTGATCCCACCTGCATACGTCAAGCCATATGTAAAGCGCGGCAAATCTGATGCTGTAGATGCGGAAGCTATCTGCGAAGCCGTAACCCGCCCAACTATGCGATTTGTTGAAATCAAGACCCCGGAGCAGCAAGCAATATTGTCGGTTCATCGCACTCGAAATCTTCTGGTTCGACAACGAACCCAGTTGATCAATATGCTGCGGGCACAATTGGGTGAGTTTGGCATTGTCATCGCGCAGGGTGTTTATCACGCGTTACATTTTGCAAAAGAATGTCTGAACGGAGAACAGCCAGACATTCCCTCAATTGCCAGCGATGTGATTTTCGAACTCTGTGAGCTGTTGCGGCAACTACATGAAAAAATCAACCGTTGTACTCGCCAGATCAAACAAATTGCTAAGAATGAAAGCCGGGTGGCGCTGCTTGAGACAATTCCGGGAGTTGGGCCTGTTATTGCGTCAGCGATTGTTGCAACGATTGGCAGTGGCAAACAATTCAAGAATGGCCGACAGTTTTCTGCTTGGCTGGGGCTTACCCCGCTCAACAAATCGAGCGGTGGGAAAGAGCGGTTAGGTCACATATCCAAGATGGGAGACCAATATATTCGTCGTCTATTATTCCTCGGCATGACTTCCCGTATTCGTAGAATCCAGGCAGAACCGGAGAAATTCGATCCATGGTTTGCAGATATGTTGTCGCGCAAGCCACGCATGCTGGCTGCGATAGCCATGGCCAACAAGACAGCTCGAATGATTTGGGCAGTCCTAACGCGCAACGAACCTTACAAGGTAAGAACAGTCTGAACTGAAACAAACCAAACGAAATAGGATAATTGCAAGACCCACGAAGTGATGGAAATTGTCAGCCCGAAACCAAGAAACCCGAGAAAGGTCCCGAACGCTAGCTGTTCGATATGCGGAATGGGACTTGGTTAGTGGAAACCATCAGGGCCAGCGGCCATGTATGTCGCGTCAACAGGCCGAACACAAGACCGCTTCTGACAATGGAAAACACCAAATAGGACTTGCAAAAAAGGAGCCATCCACACAGGACCTTTCGGACATAAGCTGCAACGCAACCAAACGATCGAAAGACCATGCGGCAAAACGGGCGAATACCGTTGAAAAACTCACTTTTCTAGTCGGGTTTCAGGTATTCCAAGAATAGACGAATGAGATTGCCTCACGCCGTTTGCGGCTTTGGTCTGCGTCTGAAGCATTCCCCTCGCACAAATGGGTGTTTTCACCCTTTTATTGATTGACTGGGTACTTTCACCCTTCCACGCTTCCCCAATCACCACTACTGATAGGGGCACACAATGCTTGCAGTTAAAGAGCCGGTCGAGCCGCTGAAAACAGAGCGGGCAGAATTCTCCCAAAAGACAAAAGCTGAGGCGTTCTTGCGCGCCGGTGGCCGCTGCGCCGCTTGTGGTCAGTCGATCACCGGAACGGTCGAGTATGACCATGAGACGCCCTGCGCCCTGGGCGGTGACATCACACCAGAGCCAGGGCCCGATGATTGGAAGGCGGTCTATGTGGCCCTCGATGACCTGCTCCAACTGATGGAAGCTAAGTTCACCGAGTGCCTGAACGATCAGGATATGCGGCCTCAACAGCGCTGCGCCGCCATAGTTCGCAAGAACACGGTCTTCTGCAATGTCCGCCTGCTGTTCCAGACGATGCATGAGATTGATCCGCACAATCCAGAAAGCCCCTTTCACACCTGAGACAAGGCGGCATGGCCGCCGCCGTCGACAGCAAGCGCATCGCGCGCGCCAGTTGGCCGCAAAGCGGGCAACGAGAGCACCCCACAGGAGACAGACCGATGATCTATGTCCCAGACCAGAAGAGCGGCATCAAACCAGCAGCAATGCATGTGCTGCGTGATTTCCGTCACGCGCCCGCATTCATAGCCGCCCTGGGCTGCGTCCTCGTCTGTCTCCTCCCCCCTTCTTCTATTGGCAGTAGTCTGAACCATGACAAATCCCGGAGGCGTTGCCGCCGATCAACTGCGAGCCCTAGTCGAGCGCATCGAGCGACTTGAAAAGGAAAAAGGGCCCTTTCTGACGACATCAAGGATGTCTATGCCGAAGCCCAGGGCAACGGCTACCCGTGGAGGTCTTTGAAGGGACCCTGAACGAAGCGATGGCGCAGAGCGTGGCCCTCAATTCGAAAAACCAACTGCCGATGACCAAGGATGACAGGCTGAACGGCGCGTGGCGTCTTGTGCTGGCAACCGACCTTTCCAAGACCAAGATCCACAAGGCTTGTGCAGCTCGATTGGAAACATGCGCAAGGTAAAGGAGCAGCTGCTTGAGGAGGCCGAAAGGACACTTCAGGACCTATGCGATATGTCGTGGGAGGCCGCAAGAAGAGAAGCAGATGGAGCAAAGGCAAATGAGGAAATAGACTTCAACGCAGAGATGAACAAGCGAGCCTTGAGGTTATGCAAGGACATGAGCCGAGCAGTTGGACCACGGGCCTTTCAGGACACTGATGCATTCGCTTTGGCGCTTACCATGGTGGACCAAAGGTTGCCCAAGATGCTCATGCAGTCATTCGAGTGGTGGGATCCACTGCGGGAAACCATCGCGGAGCTCAGTGATGACCTTGAAGATGCGGATGAGCTGACCTCCTCTTGGGAGGAGAAAAGACGAGAAGCAGAAGCTGAGAAGGCAGCTCAGGTTGCCCTATGGGGATCCTGAAGTAGACTACTAGATGTCCATGCCTACATGTCCAGAATGGACAGCATGAGCTATGTTTTACGGGAGGGCTGCCATTGTTGCCCTTCTTTGCCACTGGGACTATGGAGAATTTTGTGCCCTGGCGTGGTAACTCTAATATGAGGAGACCCACGTATGAGCATCGACAAAGCCCTTTTGGATCATCTGATGAAAGGCCGCAAAGCGGGCGATCTGTTCGGAGAGGACGGGATTCTGCAAGAACTGACCAAGGCGCAGGCCGAACGAGCCCTGAGCGCCGAACTGGACGAGCATCTGACCGAAGAACGCGCCGATGCGCCGCCTGAAGGCGCGAACCAGGCGCCAAATCGTCGCAATGGCCGCAGCCAGAAGACGGTGACCACCGACAGCGGGAAGGTCATTCTCGACATTCCCCGTGACCGCAACGGCAGCTTTGATCCTCTGCTGATCGCCAAGTATCAGCGCCGCTTTCCCGAGTTCGACACCAAGATCATCAGCATGTACGCGCGCGGGATGACGACCCGCGAGATCCAGGGGCATATCGAGGATATCTATGGTATAGAGGCGTCCCCGAGCCTGATTTCGGCGATCACCGATGCCGTGATGGAGGAAGTGACCGCCTGGCAGAACCGCCCGCTGGAACCGTGTTATCCGATTGTGTTCATGGACGCGATCCGGGTCAAGATCCGCACCGACGGCGTGGTTCTGAACAAGGCGGTTTTTGTGGCCCTGGCTGTTCTCCCGGACGGCACCCGCGACGTTCTGGGGCTTTGGTTCCAGGCCAATGAGGGTGCCAAGTTCTGGGCTAAAGTTCTCAGCGATCTGCGCAACCGTGGCGTTCAGGACATTCTCATCGCCGTCGTGGACGGTCTGAAGGGCTTCCCCCAGGCCATCGAGGCAGCCTTTCCTCAGACCCAGGTCCAGACCTGTATCGTGCATCTGCTGCGCCATTCCATGAGCTTTGCCAGCTACAAGGATCGCAAGGCCGTCGCAGCGGCTCTTAAGGCTGTCTACACCGCTGTGGACGCGACTGCGCTGGCGGAGTTCGAAAACAACGACCTTGCCGCCAAATACCCGGCAATCGCGCCGAGTTGGCGCCGGGCCTGGAACGAGGTGATCCCGTTCCTCGACTATCCGCCCCAGGTGCGCAGGCTGATCTACACCACGAACGCCATTGAAGCACTGAACTCGAAAATCCGCCGGGCCGTTCGCTCCCGCGGGCATTTCCCCAGTGACGAGGCAGCTGCGAAATTGATTTATCTCGCCCTGAATGCTACTTCTGTGGAATGGAAACGCTCCGTGCGCGAATGGCACTCAGTGAAAAGCCAGTTCGCAATAATGTTCGAAGATCGTTTCCAAATGGCGTAATCAAAGCGCCAGGGCACAAAATTCTCCATAGTCCCTTGCCACTCCACCTTTTTCGTCCCTGTGGAAACCCTCAGAGCACCATAGAATTCGTTCGTAAACTATCTGGCGGGAGTAGCGCAGCACCCAAAACGCAGCAGCGAGGCCCTGAGCGTTCCTGACGACTGTTTACCTCAGGCGGCATATTCTGCGTGAAATTTGTGAGGCCGTAATCGTAGGCATGTGAAGACTGAAGCTCCCCCGTACCGGGTGGGACGCAACTTCAATCGTCTATGCGAGTAAGAGAACAGAGAGTCGTTACATAAAGGCGAGGCCCTATTGTTGAGCTTCCTAAAGCAGTCGGCACACACTGGACCGCGCAACTCCCAGCTCCTTTGCAATGGCTGCTGGTCCCTTGTCCTCTTGTTGGAGTTTGATGATAGCCTCTCGGTCGATGGACTTCTTGCGCGCCCGATACTTCCCAGCTTCCTTGACCTTGGCTATGCCTTCAAGTTGATGCTCTCGCCTGATGTTGGTCTCGAATTCTGCTAGCACTCCGAGCATCTGAAGGAAAGCGTTGCCCGTTTCGATGCTGGTGTCATTGATAGCCAAAGCGTCAAAACAACGGAAAGCGGCGGGCTTTCCGGCTATGATGTAGGGAAAAAGATCACGGGTCGCAAGCGCCATATCATTACCGACACCCTTGGCCTGATGCTACATGTTATCGTCCATGCCGCCGATATTCAGGATAGGGATGGAGCTCCTGACGTGATTAAGGCTATCCGCGGCCGCGTCCCATTGCTGCGACATGTCTTTGCTGATGGTTGTTATGCTGGAGAGAAATTGCGGGCGGCTTTGAAGGGGTATGGCGACTGGACCGTTGAAATCATCAAACGTTCGGACACAACCAAGGGCTTGGAGGCCCTTCCTAGACGAGGGGTGGTTAAGCGCACCTTTGGGTGGTTTGGTCGGTGTCGCAGATTGGCAAAGGACTGGGGGGCTTCTATCGCCAGTTCAGAAACATGGGTCACAATTGCAAGCATCAGGGTTATGATCCGACGTTTGGCAACATATTGTTATGTATTATAAACTTTGAATCGGGCACTTATAGGGATAGTGTTTCTAAAGGTCCGCAGGCATCCTTCTGACATAGTGAAAGCGCCCATTTCGGCTTTACTAATATTTATCATCATCGCGCATCGTGTACCACACTGTGACACACAGTTTCACAAAAACCTGTGATGCACAAGACAACGAAAAACCAACCGCACAAGCGTTTGATTTGTCTTGTCATTTTCAATTTTTAAGGGAGAAAAGTGGTACAGTCGGGTGGATTTGAACCACCGGCCTTCGGAGCCACAATCCGACGCTCTAACCAACTGAGCTACGACTGCATATCACCTGACAGTGGGCGTTTATTATTCGCGCTGGCTGAAAAATGCAAGGGCAGATGTGGGAACTGCCCACAGATTGTCAATAAAATGTCACTCAACGACCGACCGCATCGATCAACATGGGCGACCAAATAGGCCACGACTTGGGGGGAATGCCTTGCAGGGTAAGACATAGGCGATGGCGGGATCCGGGTACATGAGCGCGAGTCGCTTCTTCAGTCCCCAACAAAGGAGGCGGGGCGGCATTCCGGGAGGATGAGCGCCAGCCCCTTTTGTTCATCAAAGCCAATCAGAGGGCCTTGGCTTTTTCCATGGTCTTGTCTGTGGCTGCCTTCAGCGGTGCATTGATGTCTTCCAAAGACTTGCCGATCGATTCCTGAAAGTCCTTGCTCTGGGCGGTCAGGGTTTCGAGCTGTTTGCTTGCAAAACTGGTCTGCAACTCGATGGCATCACTCAAAGTCTTGGCGCCCAGCAAATCAACCATGAAGGAAAACCCTGCATTCATATTGTCGCGGGTCGCATCAATTGCTTTCTTGTTCAGCAACTTGGCGCTAGAGGCGGCACTGTCATAGCTCTCCTCCAGTGCTGCCTTTTGGTCCTCGAATGCGGTTCTGGAGCGTTCAAAGCCATCCCGAGCCGAGGCGATGGACTTCTCTGCCGCCTCGCGCGCCACATCGGGCAGCGCGCTTTGCGACAGATCGAACTGAGAGAAATCCAACGTCGTGAAAGCAAGAGAAGCGGCCACTTCAGAAGCCTCTGGAGAAGCTTTCGGGGCTGCTTTTTCTTCTTTGGTTGTTTCTTTGGGGGCTTCAGTCGCCGCCGCTATCCCGGTTGCCGGCTCGGTGCCGGCTTTGACAGGCGCTTGCTTTTTGGCGGGAGCAGGAGATGCCGCCGCCTTGGATGGGGTGCGTCTTGCGGGTGTCTTCTTCGTTGTTGCGGTCATGACATTGTCCATTCCTTGGGATTGTCGGCAGGCACACGGTAAAACCGGCGTACCTTACGAGGTCACGGAAAGGGACACGAGAAAACGCGGAACGATGCCTGCGCATTGTGGTCTTGCAGATCAGGGCGATCAGGCACGCAGTCGCTTTGACCATTGTGCATGGGGCCTATGCCCTTCCCTTTCTGCAACCATTCGCAGATCTCTGCCCGTCTGTTTCCGGACGGTTTTGAAATCAGGTCGGCCATCTTGTGCGACACGTGACTGGAGGCGCCGCACTCTTTTTGTCGCGCCGATCAAGCCACCGGTCTGACCGGTGGTGAAGGATCAGAGGCACCTGAGCATGCTCAGTCTTTTTTGGTTGCGTCTACAGCGGCCTTGGTTGCAGCTTCGCCCATGTCGCGTGCCACTTCGCCGAAGCGCTGCATCTGCGACTGCACATATTTGGTCTGAAGCTCAAACACTTCCTGAATGTCTTTTGCCTTGACCAGATTGGAGGCCAGATCAAATGAGGCATTCATGCTTTCCTCGGCAGCGGACATGGCTTTCTTGTTCATGTCGGCAGCGCCGCTGCGCATGGTCTCGGCTGAGCCTTCAACCTTGGAAGTGGCTTCGCTGGTGGCGGCGAGAAACTCGTCATAAGCCTTGCGTGTCTGCTCGACACCCTTTTCTGCCATTTCGCGAACCTGGGTCGGAATTTCAAATCCTTCGGGGGCCTTCATCATTGTCCATTCTCCTGAGCGATTGGTTGAGGCCTTCTCCATGAGGCCGTTTCCATCTCATTGTGCGCTGCACCATAACAGACTTTATATTGCACTGCAACATAAAATTTACACACGAGATTTGCGCATTGTTTGTACCTATAAAATGTTGCGTTGCGATGAAACTTCAAGAGCCACTTCGCTATTGCAGCAAAGCGTCCCGATTTGAGACACGCGCCTGTCTGCTCGATAGCGTTCACCGAATTTTGGGGAACCCTTAGCCTCCCCGGACGTTCAATCAAACAGGCATGAAACTTGCCTTACTGGACGGATCATTCAAACATCCGTATAATTGACAATCAGCTTTATAAATCAATTCTCTGTCCTGTCGCAGCTATATTAACCATTCCGGCTCAATCCCGTCATCTTCTGCCGCGATGCCATGGACCTTGACGCGCTGAAAAGGTATTAACAACTATATAACGACAGCCGACAGACAGGCGTCCTGTTTTTAAATTCGGTCCTGACCAAAGGTTATCTGACGCAATGTCCATTTCTCATCCTTCCACTCTGGCGATGCCGTTTTTGACGCTGACAGCCAATCCGGCGATCGGTGCGGTGTTGCTCGATTCGCGTCCGGCATGGGTGTGGAATGAAGAGGGAAACCGGATCCTCTGGTCGAATCGGGCTGGTCTCGATTTCTTCAGCGTTGACAGCATGCATACGCTGCTGGATCGTCGCTTCGGTGATGTTCATCCCGCTAGGCGACATCTCGCCCGCCTCGCGCGCAACGCACGGGCTGAAGCGCCGATTCTCGACCGTCTGAGATTCTTTCTGGGTGAAACGACCGTGACGACCTCCTGTCTGTGCAAGCGGCTACAGGTCGAAGGCGAAACGGTCCTGCTGGTCATCGCCACCGAGCGGACCGGTGAGAATCACTCTTGCGAGGAAAACGCCCGGTATCTGGTTGAGTCTCTGGCCGCTGATGGTGGCATAGCCGCCGCGTTTGTCGATTCCGGCGGCCAACCCTGGACCTCTGCGGGGGAAGAGGACGACAGTCTCAAGGGTCACTGGGAAACGCTTTTCCGCGATCAGGGTCGGCTCCACGTCATGATTGCAGAATCCAATACCCCTTTGCGGCTGGCGGCCTGCACGATCCTTGCGGATGAGCCACAAGGGGACGGACAGGGAGATCGGCCTGACCCGCTCGCGGCGCTCGTGCGCATCGGCGAAGAACAGGACAGACATTATCTGGTGCTGCTGCATCGACCGGACAATCTGGACGAGCAGATGGCGGAAAACCTTCATCTGCTGACCAGTGCATTTGATGACGGCACGGACGGCGAACCGCAGGCTCTGTCTAGCGCGGAAATATCCGAACTGTTCCCGGACATTTTCAATGAGGACGTCGATCATCCCCACCCTGGAGCCGATCAGGATTTGCATCGTGACAGCGATGTGAAGCCCTTTTTGTTTGACGATCATTCCAAAGGCTTCTCCGGCACCGAGCATCTTGGCTCGGGCTCAGCTCCGGTGCGACTGGTGACCGAGGCCACCGATCACGGAGCAGATGATCCAAAGGTCGTGCATCTGACGGTTGGCTCCGATAAGCCTCAAACGGATAGCCGCGTCACCCTGGGGCACGAGACGGAACAGGCCGATCAGGGCGGAGAGTTCCGGTTTGACGGCACCGCTGGTCCTTGCCATTTCATCTGGGAAAGCGATGAAGTGGGCCGTTTCACGCTCGTTTCAGACGATCTTGCCAAAGCGGTTGGCCCTGCCCACGCGGCCCTTGTTGGCAAGGATTGGCCAGAAATCGCTGACTGGTTGACCATCGATGACGACCGGAAAGTCGATCAGGCGTTTCAATCTCGCGACACCTGGGCGGGTTTGACGGTTTACTGGCCCGTGGAAGGGCATGACCTGATCGTTCCCATTGAGCTGACCGGCCTTCCCGTCTTCGGACGCTATCACGGGTTTCAGGGTTTTCGCGGCTTCGGCGTCTGCCATATCAATCGCGCTCAAACGGCTCCTATTGACGAAAAAAGCGACCAGAGCGGCCCCAATGCCCCCTTTGAGACCATCACAACGCCACAGTTTGACGCTAGAAGCGAGCTTTTGTCGGATGAATTGCTTCAAGTCGCCCGCACAGCCGTTGCAACGACCGAAGCAGTGATTTCCCCCGTGTCCGGCGACGATGGAGCAGCGGACACGGATAGAAATGCGCCCGAAGACAAGGTGACAGCAGTGTCTGAAGAGCCAAGAGATCCACATGAGGAGGCCACCGGAGGAGAGGACAAGACTGTTGATGAGGCGCAGAGCCATTCTGCGACCAAGCGTTTGTCCCTGGCGCGCAATCCCTATGATCTCGTGACGTCCCTGCTGCAACCACCTGAACCGGGATGCGAAGAAGAGCCCTCCTCTGAGACATCCGAGGAAACCGGATCATCGCCTGAAATGGACGATAGTCATGCGCTCAGCCTTGGCGAACGCAGTGCTTTCGACTCGATAGCCGCCGCGCTGATGGAAAGTGCCCGCCCCCGGCTCGATGACCGCGACGAAATGGATGACGATTACGAAGAGCCCGTTCTCATTGATGACGAGGAAGACGAAGGCGACGCTGATCGGGCCTCTGTTACCGCCTTGTCCGAGGAAGCGGCAACCCTTCTGAAGGAACAGAATGTCTTCGACTTTGGCGAAACGCCGACAGCGCCGAAGACGCCCGAAGTCAGCCCTCCCGAGCCATCCAGACAAGCCCCCAAACGTGACACAGCGTTGCGCTCGGCGACCTCTGCGGCATTTCAGGAAATCATGGTGCTGGACCCGATCTTCCGCAGCTTACGGGAGCGGAGCGCCGGGTTGAACCATGCAGGAGCGGAAGAAACGGCCCCCGAGGATAAAGCGCCTGCCGATTTGATCGCTGAGGACGCGACACCTGAAGAACCGGCAGCTTCGACACCGGTTGATGAGGATGACGCGCACGTTGCCACTTCTGAGGATGCGCCTGATGAGCCGCAGGATGAGAGCTCCATCGAAGGCAAGGATGATGCGGACGAAGAGTTGAGCGTGCGCGATCAGGTCGACGACATCGAATCTCCGGCCCCGGTTGATGAGGATGACGATAGCGAAGACACATCCGAGCCAGCCGAACCGATGACCATTCGGGAAAGCTCGATGGTGCTTGCGGCTGCAACCGTTGCCGGTGTGGCAGCGCTTGAGGATTCGTCGCTTTGGGACCGCAAGACCGATTCGCCGCTGATTGATCTGCTCAACAAGATCCCGACCGCCATTCTGGTGTCGGCCAATTCGGAAATTCTCTTTGCGTCCAGAAAGGCCCTGCGGGACCTTGGCTACGAGTCGGCGGCGACCCTTGAGGAAGCCGGAGGCATGGAAGGTCTCTTTACCGGACGTCCCGGTGACTGGCTGACCAAGACCGATGGCCGGACGACCCTGCGCGGGGCAGATCACGCACACCGCTCTGTTCTTGCCTGCATTTCCTCGATCAATTGGGGCGACAAACCCGCCGCGATGCTGACGTTCGAGCCCGCACCCGATACAGCTCCGGGCACGGGCGTTTCGGAAGAAGACGAGAAGATCGCCGAACTCGAAGCGATCCTGGACACCGCCACCGATGGCGTCGTGGTCATGGACGAAACGGGCCATATCCTGCGCATGAACCATTCTGCCGAAGCGCTGTTCGAAGTCGACCGGCATGAAGTGGCGGGCAACAGTTTCCTTGATCTGATCATGGAAGAGAGCCACAAGGATGTGCTCGATTATCTGGAGCGTTTGAAAAACAACAGCTTTGCGAGCCTGCTGAATGACGGGCGCGATATCATCGGTCGGGTGCCGAGTGGCGGCATGATACCGCTGTTCATCACACTCGGGCGGGTGGCCATTCCGGGAACCAATCGCTTCTGCGCCGTCTTGCGCGATGTGACCGAATGGAAGCGCACCGAAGAAACAATCATCAGCGAGAAATTGCGCGCTGAAACGGCGAGCAAGCAGAAATCGGAATTCCTCACCCGGGTGAGCCACGAGATCCGGACGCCACTCAATGCCATTCTGGGCTTTTCCGAAGTGATGATGGAAGAGCAGTTCGGCCCCATCGGCTCTGAACGCTACAAGGATTATCTCAAGGACATCAGCGTCTCGGGGAACCATATCATGGCCCTGCTCAACGACATCATGGATCTGTCCAAGGTGGAGTCGGGCAAGCTGGACCTCAACTTCGAAGCGACGCCGCTCAACAGGCTGGTTGCCGAAGGAGTTGGCATCATGCAGCCACAGGCCAACCGCGAGCAGATCATCATCCGCACGTCTCTCGCCTCCAGCCTGCCCCAAATTGCTGGCGATGACCGGTCCCTCAGGCAGGTGGTGCTCAACCTACTGTCCAATGCGCTCAAGTTCACGCCCGCAGGCGGTCAGGTAATCGTCTCGACATTGCAGGAAGAAAGCGGCGATGTGGTGCTGCGCATCCGGGACACCGGCATCGGCATGAACGAGGAAGACATCCAGTCGGCGCTCGAACCCTTCCGCCAATTGGCCAGCAACCGCCAGAACGATGGCATCGGGCTTGGGTTGCCTCTGACCAAGGCGCTGGTCGAGGCCAACCGTGGACGTCTGCGGCTAAGTAGCAAGGAAAAGCACGGCACGCTGGTCGAGGTCTCCTTCCCCAAGCAGCGCGTCATCGAGACAGACGAAGAAAGCGAAGAAGCCGAAACTCTGGTGTAAGATCACCTAGGGGTTTCGGCTTCGTTTCCGGTCATCTCGAATAGCGGGCGCGTCAGATGCCTCTGAGCAGGCATCCCACAGCGAGCAGCACATAGGCGATGGTCATCGACCAGAAGCTCGTCAGCGTGTATCCGGCGAGCGTGATCGGGGAGATGTTGCCTTGGAACATCAGATATCCGACGACGGCGAAGATCAGCGATAGAAGAAAGGTGAAGGTTCTGGGCGGGCTAAGGGTCATGGTGTTGGCTCCTGATGTCGCTTAAGCCTGAGCAAGAACGACAGAATCGCATTAAGGACTTTTCGGTGGACCAGAGGTATCTCAAAGATATGCCATCAGGGCAACTGGCGTCCGGTCTTTCTTACGAATATCGGAAAAAACCCGTGTTGCGTTACCGATACGCCGCCGCTAGATGCAGCGGCCGCCATCGACTTCCAGCGCCACGCCGGTGATGAAATCAGCCTCATCGCTGGCGAGATAAAGCGCAGCATTGGCCATGTCGCGCGGGGTCGACAACCGTCCGATGGGAATCGAGGACCGGAATTTGTCCCGCATTTCCGGCGTATCCTCTCCCATGAAGAGCGGCAGCATGCCCGTCTCGCCTGCCACCGGACACAGGGCATTGACGCGGATCTGCTCAGGCGCCAACTCGATGGCCATGCTCTTGGTCATGGAGATCACCGCCCCTTTCGAGCTGTTGTAGGCAACCAGCCCGGGGCGCGGCCTTAGGCCTGCGGTGGAAGCGGTGTTGAGAATCACGCCACCTCCGCGCAGGCGCATCAGTGGTATGGCTCGCTTGGCTGCCAAAAAGACGGCTTTGACATTGACGTTGAATATGCGGTCGAATTCTTCGTCGGAGACCTCCAGCATGGAGGTATTGCGGTGGGTGAAGCCGGCATTGTTGATGAGGATGTCAAGCCCACCGAGCGCACCTGCGGCCTTGATCATGCGATCCACATCCTCAGGCTCCGTCACATCGGCCCTGACCGGTGTTGCGCCAATGTCCTTGGCAAGCTTCTCAAGCCCCTCTTCGTTGAGATCTGCGATTACCACCTTGGCCCCTTCTGCGGTAAAGCGACGGGCAATGCCCTTACCAAACCCGGACGCGGCCCCCGTGACAATCGCGATTTTGCCTGCAAGTCGGCCGACTGGTTCCGTCATGGCCCTCTCCTCCCTAAAAAGCCAAATGATAATCTGCCTTCAGCCGTGGTTCATGACCACGGTCTTGATGGCGGACATTTCATAAAGGCCAGCAAGGCCCTTCTCGCGGCCATGGCCTGATTTTTTGACGCCTCCAAAGGGCAGTTCCACGCCGCCGCCCGCGCCATAGCTGTTGATGAAGACCTGACCTGCGCGGATGGCCCGTGCCATGCGCATGGCGCGCTTGGCGTCGTCAGTCCAGACACCGGCAACAAGACCGAAGGGGGTGCCATTGGCGATGCGCGCGGCTTCTTCTTCATCGGCAAAGGGGATCATCGACAGGAACGGACCGAAGATCTCTTGTTGTGCAAGGGCACTGTCCGTGGGAACGGGGCCAAAAAGGATCGGCACAGTATAATAGCCGCCTTGCGGGGCATCCTCTGCGATCGTTCCAGCGGCGAGCACCGGAATTTCCATCTCGTGTGCAAGGCTCATGAAGGTTTCAAGGCGTTCGGCCTGAGAGCGGGAGATGAGCGGGCCTAGATCTGCGTCAGCGTCGTGACGATTGGCCACCAGACCATCGAAGCGCTCCTGCAGGCCGAGCACCACCATGTCCCAGATTTCCCGCTGCACCAGAAGGCGCGAGCCGGCTGAACAGGTCTGGCCCGCATTCTGGATGATGGCCTTGGTGATCACCGGCAGCGCTTCTTCCAGATCGGCGTCGGCAAACAGGATCTGGGGGCTTTTGCCGCCCAGCTCCATCGTGGTGCCAATGTGATTGACGGCGGCGGCACGCTGCACGAGGGCACCGACTTCGGGAGAGCCGGTGAAGGTGAGATAGTCGATGTCGGAATGGGAGGACAGGGCAGCCCCCGCTTCCTCGCCAAGACCGCAGACGACATTGATCACCCCATCGGGCACACCCGCTTCACCCGCCAGTTCCGCAATGCGCAGGATCGACAGGCAGGCTTCTTCCG